>CAJXFG010000021.1 GCA_913052185.1 uncultured Synechococcus sp.
GCTTCCGCATCGTCATTGATGGACTTGCCGCCATCGGTGTGATTTTGACGCCGATTTATCTCCTCTCCATGCTGCGAGAGATCTTCTTCGGCAAGGAAAACGCCCAACTCACCACCAACACCAATCTGGTGGATGCGGAGCCACGTGAGATCTACGTCATCGGCTGCCTGCTGGTGCCGATCATCGGGATCGGCCTCTACCCACGTCTGATGACCGACAGCTATCGCACTGCCATCGAGGCGCTGGTCGACCGGGATGTCGCAGCCATGGAGGTGATCAGCCGACCCACTGCACCCTTGATCCGCAGTGGCAGCCTTGCGCCCGCCATGCTCCGGGCCCCCCAGCTGCTCGCTCGTCAGGGAACCTGATCCATCGCTCGCCACGGAGCTGAAGATCTCTTGCCCAGGAGGACTGGCCCGATCAACTCATCACCGGTATTTTTCCTGAAGATGGCCGCGGGCTGGAATGAATGCCGGGCTGAATCAGAGAGCTGATGCCGGTGCCAGGCTCGCCATCCGCCTGCTTCAGGATGCAGCACAGCAGGGTGATCTTGACCCATGGGATGTGGATGTCATTGCTGTTGTGGATGGCTTTCTTGATCAGCTGAGGCAGCGCATCGAAGTTCCCCGCCAGGTCGAGGAAGCCTTGAAGCGAAGGGGGGGGAGCTATGAGCGTGACCTCGCCGACAGCAGTGAAGCTTTCCTGGCAGCGTCCGTACTGGTGGGCTTGAAGGCGGAAGTGCTGGAAGCCAGCACCTTTCCGCCACAGCCGGAGGTGGAGGAGATGTTCGATGCGGATTTCGCTGATCAGGGCTGGCTGGATCCAAGCTTCGACCTCCCACGCCACCCGGAGCGGCATCTGCAACGTCGACCGGTGGCACCACCACCCCTGAGACGGCCCGTCACGCTTGGAGAACTGATTGAACAACTGGAATCGATTGCAGAACAGCTGGAATCAGATGAGCTGGAAATGCGCCGGCGTCAGCGGCAGAAGCGCTATTCCAACAAGGAAGCAATCGCCCAGGTGGCCGCTCTCGCCCACCGGGAGAAACTGCCGGAAACCACCGCAGCGATGGGCGTCTTCCTGAACAGCTGGGAGGCAGCCCTGCAATGGGTCAATTTTGAACATCTGGTCACCCAGTGGAGCGAAATCGCCGACGACGACCTCGATACAGACCGCGTAGGCGTCTTCTGGGCGCTCCTGTTTCTTTCCTCGCAAGGACAGGTGGAACTTGAGCAGATGGACTCCCTGCACGGTCCAATCCGCCTCAAGCGACTGCTCGCTCCTGGGACCATGGCCCAGATGCCTCTGACCAGCCTTGACGTGCCAGCTGTCATGCCGGCCGAGGGCGCCGTGGCCGCCTGACCTCACCCTTATGTTGGCTTATCCGTAGTAAGCCTGTAACGCCGATGAAGGCGATGATCCTGGCCGCGGGCAAGGGGACAAGGGTTCAGCCGATCACCCATGTGATCCCGAAACCAATGATTCCGATCCTGCAGAAGCCGGTGATGGAGTTCTTGCTGGAACTGCTCAAGGAGCATGGTTTCGCAGAAGTGATGGTCAATGTGTCTCACCTGGCCGAAGAGATTGAGAACTACTTCCGGGATGGCCAGCGATTTGGCGTGGAAATCGCCTACAGCTTCGAAGGTCGCATCGAGGATGGTGAGCTGATCGGTGATGCTCTGGGCTCCGCTGGCGGATTGAAAAAGATCCAGGATTTCCAGACATTTTTCGACGACACCTTTGTGGTGTTGTGCGGCGATGCACTGATCGACCTCGATCTCACCGAAGCGGTGCGACGCCACAGGGAAAAGGGTGCTCTCGCAAGCCTGATTACCAAGCGTGTTCCGAAAGAGCAGGTGAGCAGCTACGGAGTGGTCGTCAGCGATTCAGAGGGTCGAATCCAGGCTTTCCAGGAAAAGCCAAAGGTGGATGAAGCGCTTAGCGACACCATCAACACAGGCATTTACCTGTTCGAACCGGAGATCTTCGAGCACATCCCTTCGGGTGAGTCCTTCGACATCGGCTCGGATCTTTTTCCCAGGCTTGTGGAGGTGGGTGCACCCTTCTATGCCCTGCCCATGGAATTCGAATGGGTCGACATCGGCAAGGTTCCCGATTACTGGCGTGCGATCCGTAGCGTGCTTCAGGGCGATGTGCGCCAGGTGGGCATTCCCGGCAAAGAGGTTCGGCCAGGGGTCTACACCGGCCTCAATGTGGCAGCCAACTGGGATCGGATCGACGTTCAAGGACCGGTCTACGTCGGCGGCATGACCAAGATTGAGGACGGAGCAACGCTGATTGGGCCCACGATGATCGGGCCGAGCTGTCACATCTGCGAAGGCGCCACGATTGATAATTCGATCATTTTCGACTACTCCCGTATCGGCGCAGGCGTCCAGCTCGTGGAAAAACTGGTGTTCGGCCGATACTGCGTCGGCAAGAATGGCGACCACTTTGATCTTCAGGAAGCTGCTCTCGACTGGTTGATCACCGATGCCAGGCGGCAGGATCTGGTCGAGCCCTCACCTCAGCAGAAAGCAATGGCCGAATTGCTTGGCACTGACCTCACGACCGCAGCGAGCTGAGACCAGCTCGCTCGAGAACCTCAGGAATCCGCTCTTCAGCTCTGACGGCCATCACATGCACGCCCTGGGCGATCCCGGCAAATTGTCGGACCTGCTCAGCCGCGATCGCAATCCCCTCTGCTGCAGGATCAGCAGCAGCCTCAAGTCGGGCGATGAGGGCGTCTGGAATGTTGGCTCCGGGAACCTTCTGGTTGATGAAACTGGCGTTCTTGGCCGACTTGAGCAGAAACACCCCGGCCAGAACAGGGAGCTCCATCGGAGCAGCCATGTCACGGCAGAAGCGCTCCAGCACGTGGGGATCCATCACCATCTGCGTTTGAACGAACCGAGCACCCGCTTCACGCTTGCGCTCCAGCCGGCGCTTGAGCCCCGACCAACTGGCACAGTGCGGATCAGCGGCAGCCCCAGCGAACAAAGCGGTGGGACCATCGGGCAGGCTGTCCCTGACAGGGTCTTCCCCACGGTTGAAGGCGCTCACCTGCTGCAGCAGACGCACGGATTCCAGCTCATGCACCGGGCGCGCGGTTGGTTGATCCCCTGCCTTCACAGAATCCCCTGTGAGACAAAGCAGATTGCGGATCCCGAGCGCATGGGCACCGAGCAGATCAGCCTGCATCCCGATGCGATTGCGGTCACGTCCTGCCATCTGCAGCACGGGCTCCAGGCCGGCATCCAGGAGCAAACGGCAGACCGCCAGACTGCTCATGCGCATCACCGCACGGCTGCCGTCAGTGACATTGATGGCCTGAACCCAGTCCCGCAGGAGGTTGGCCATGGCGAGGGTATGACTGGGATCTCCCCCGCGCGGCGGCATCACCTCCGCGGTGACGGTGACGGAACCAGCCTCAAGACTGCGCTGCAGCGCGGAACCCAAACCCTTCGAATGCTTCTGATGGCCACTATGGAAGATCGCGGGTCAGGAATGATGCCTAGGATGGGTCAGACGGAATCGTCGGTGTCCGGCATGGTGAATGGCGATGGACATGGGTCCTCGAGCATCTCGCTCTCGACACGGGAGATTGAAATCATTGAACTGGTGGCAGAAGGACTGACCAACCAGGAAATTGCCGAACGGCTCACTATCAGCAAACGGACCGTCGACAATCACGTCAGCAACGTCTTCACCAAGACGGGCTCCAAGAACAGAGTTGCCCTGCTCAACTGGGCGATGGATCACGGAAAGATCTGCCGTGACGGTTTCAACTGTTGCTTGCTCCCGGAATCATCCGTTGACGCGTCCTGACAGCCAGCGGCAGAGGCAAAGGCAGATCCATCAGGGAGCATCTGGCCAGTGACAGGTCAAACAGTTCGGCATAAGCGACACAGGCTTCCCGGTCCAGGCCGATGAACCTCAGAATTCCGTCATGGTCGTAAAGGCCGTGCACGCGTCACTTCACCGTTCCTGATCCAAATCTAAAGGAAAACCAAAGACTCTTTCAAGGGGGCGGTGGGACGACCTCTCATTGCCTCGCCAGGCCATGAAGCTGCCTCTCAGCAGCAGGCCAGCTCGAAATTGGCTGATAAGCAAGGGCTGCATTGCTCCAGCGGCCGTCACCAGTGACCTCCTGACCACACCAGACCGGTCGATCAAAGGTGTCGGCAGCGTCCTGCAGCTCCACTTCAGCCAGCACCAGAGGCGCATTGTCGCCCTCAAAGCAATCCACCACCCAGTCGCCACCGGGAAGCGACAGGGCAAAACGGGTCTTGATCAGGCGATGGGGCGCCAGAGCCCAGAGGGCTTCGGAATCGGCAGTAGGCAGTTCGTACTCGAACTCATGGCGAGCGATTCCTTCAGCCGGAGCCTTGAGGGTGAGCCAGGCTTTCCCATCCGCCCGCAGTCGCACCCGCACCGTGAAACCTTCCTCACTGGAGGCCAGATAACCCTGGCGGAGATGCTGTGGAGCTCCTGCATGCACTCGCCATTCAGACCCGGTCACCAGGAAACGGCGTTCGATCTCGAGGGGCATTGCTGCAATGTCAGTTGGGAGAGGGCATGGTGTCCACCAGGCTGCCGGCCCAGTGCAACTTGCGTGACAAGGTGCGGTAGTACGAGGGCGACTGCTCAAGCTGGACCATCAGCGCATGATGAGGTGCCCTTTGAATCACGCAGCATTCACCGGGACACAGCACCGGTCCACTGGCACCATCCTTCCAAAGCTTCACCTGGCGGTATCCATCGCCAAGAGGCCAGATCACCAATCTCGACCTGGGAGGCAGCACAACAGGCCGACTGGACAGGCTCATCGGACAGATGGGACTCACGATGATGGCATCAATTCCCGGATGCAGGATGGGACCTCCGGCTGCCATGGCATAGCCGGTTGAACCGGTGGGAGTCGCCAGGATCAGCCCATCACCTCGCACCTGATCAACCACTTCGCCATCAATCTCCAGTTCAAGGGTGCAGGTGGGCGCTAAATCCTCCTGATACGGACGCAGATACAGGTCATTCAGAGCCCAGTGACGCTCTGCGTCATCCGAGCCCTTGCCGCCATCTCCAGAGACGGAACAGTTGAGATCATCAGCGCGATTCACAACCGCCTGCAGCATCATGCGACGTTCCATCGCGAAATGATCGTCTTGGAGGCGTCGCCAAAGATCATCGCGACGGATCAGCCCGGGTTCATGGGTGAGGAAGCCCAGATGACCACCAACGTTGAAACAGAGGATCGGCACCTCATAGACAGCCAGGTGCCTTGCTGCGCCAAGAACGGTGCCATCTCCACCGAGCACCACCGCCAGGTCAGGGAGTTCCGGTTCAGAAGCCAGCAGTCCAGGGAACGGATCCGCCGTGAGACCGCTCATCGCCACGGACACCGACACGCCCAGGGATTTCAGCGTTTTGGCACAGGCCTGAGCCTCTTTCAGAGCCAGAGGACTTTCCGCCCTGTAGATCAACCAGATCCGTTGCAGACGCATGGCGAGGGCGCCGGCCCTACCAGCGCAGAAGATTGAAGCGTTCCATGTCCACTGTGACGCGATTGCGATAGAGCGACAAAAGAATGGCCAGACCGACTGCTGCTTCAGCAGCAGCAACCGTGATCACGAAAACGGAGAAGATCTGACCACGGATCAACTGGCCATCCACGTAGGACGAGAACGCCATCAGGTTGATGTTCACCGCGTTGAGCATCAGCTCGATGCTCATGAGCACCCGCACAGCATTGCGGCTATTGATGAGCCCCCAGACGCCGGTGCAGAACAGCACGGCGGCAACCAGCAGGTAAGCCTCGAGAGGAACGGAACCAGACAGCAGCTCGGGGAGCATGGGTAAACCAGAAAAAGGTCAGGAGGGCGGTTGATCAACCAGAAGAGGAGTCCGGGCCTTCTCAATCAGGCCTTGATCGGCAATCTCTCCGGTTCCTGGGTCGACGGCCTGCACATCGCGACGAGCCAGAACGATGGCTCCGATCATGGCCATGAGCAGCAGGACTGAAGCCAGCTCAAAAGGCAAGAGATAGTCGGTGAAGAGATGCTCACCGATGCGAACCGTGGCGTCTTCACCGATCGGCTCTGGCCCTTCAGCCCAGGGTGTTGTGAGAACAACCCTGGTCAGCAGAGCGAACAGACCGGCACAGACTCCCCCGGACAACAGACGACGCAGGGTCAAGCCAGGAATTGGAGCCAGGTCTTCCTTTTTATTCACGAGCATGATCGCGAACAGAATCAGCACGTTCACCGCGCCGACGTAAACGAGCACCTGGGCTGCCGCTACAAAACTGGCGTTGAGGAGCAGGTACAACCCTGCCACTGCAAGAAAGACGCCGCCAAGCAGGAAGGCGGAGTAGACGATGTTGCTCAACAGCACAACGCCCAGAGCTCCGAGCACAACAACAGCGCTGAGCACCAGAAAGCAGATCAGCTGCGTCGACGCTGCGATCGTCATTCGGCACTCTCCTTGCTGTCAGCGGACACTGTGGAGGATTCTCCCGCATCCACTGTGGAGACAGCGGCAGCAGACTTCAAACCAGCCAGCACCTGATCGGGACGCTGGCCAGCGCGTTGACGATCCGGGTCCACCCCATGTGGGTCCATCTCTCCGGCAGGGAGATAGGCAAGTTCCCGCAGCGGCAGCACTGATGGATCGGTGGTCACACTGGTCGGAAGCCTTCCCAGAGCAACGTTGTCGTAATTGAGGCTGTGTCGATCGAATGCGGCGAGCTCGTACTCCTCGGTCATCGAGAGGCAGTTGGTCGGGCAGTACTCCACACAGTTTCCGCAGAAGATGCACACCCCGAAATCAATGGAGTAATTGCGCAGCTCCTTCTTCTTGGTGGCCTTATTCATCACCCAGTCCACCACCGGCAGGTTGATGGGACAGACACGCACACACACTTCACAGGCGATGCACTTGTCGAACTCGTAATGAATACGCCCCCGATAGCGCTCTGAGGGGATCAGCTTCTCGTAGGGGTACTGCACCGTCACCGGTCGGCGCTTCATGTGGTCGAAGGTGACGGCCAGGCCCTGAGTGAGATTGCGCGCCGCATCGACGGCATCCCGGGTGTAGTCACCAACCTGTTTGAGAAAACCGAACATGGCCTGAGGAAGGGGAAACGGAGATACCGCTGTGGGCAGAGCCTAAGTAATTAAACCTAGCCTCCGAAGGCAACGGGGAAGGCGAGCTTCAAGGCGGCGGTCACAAGCAGGTTGACCAGAGCCAGGGGGAGAAGGAACTTCCAGCCGAGGTCCAGAAGTTGGTCGATGCGAACACGCGGAGTGGTCCAGCGCAGCAGGATCGCGATGAACACGAGCAGATAGGCCTTGAGCACGGTCATCACGATGCCCGTGGCCCCTGTGATCACCTGCACCAGAGGGGCGTCGACCGACTGCCCCAGCCAACCGGCCAGCCATTCGACGGGCAGTGGAAAGCCCCAGCCTCCGAGGTACAGCACTGACACCAACAGAGCCGAGAGCACCAGATTGATGTAGCTGCCGAGATAGAACAGCGCGAACTTCATCCCGGCATATTCGGTTTGATATCCGGCAACCAGTTCCTCTTCGGCCTCCGGGAGGTCGAAAGGGAGACGCTCACATTCCGCCAGAGCGCAAATCCAGAAAATCAGAAAACCCACTGGCTGCCGCCAGATATTCCAGCTGAGGATGCCCACACCGGTCTGCTGATCAACGATGTCGATGGTGCTGAGAGAGTTGCTCATCATCACCACAGCGAGCACGGCGAGTGCGAGTGGGATCTCGTAGCTGATTGACTGCGCAGCCGCCCTGAGACCACCAAGCAAGGAATATTTGTTGTTCGAGGCATATCCACTCATCAGCAGGCCGATCGGCTGAACACTGCTCAGGGAGATCCACAGAAAGATGCCGACTCCCACATTGCTGATCAGCAGGTTCTGACCGAACGGCACGATCAACCACGACAGGATCACGGGAACGACCACCAGAACCGGGCCGAGGGTGAACAACAGACTGTCGGCTCTGGCAGGAATGATGTCTTCCTTCACCAGCAGCTTCAGGCCGTCAGCCAGGGGTTGCAACACTCCGAGTGCACCCGCGTATTCAGGTCCGATGCGCTGCTGAACAGCTGCTGAAATTTTGCGTTCCAGCCAAACGGTGACCAAAACCCCGACCACAGCAGCCACCAACACCAGCAGCATGGGAAGAGGCAACCAAATCAGACGGGCTGCCTGTTCGGACAAGCCAAAACCTTCCAGGGCTTGGCTGAAACTTCGTTCAAGATCCAGGCCTGGACTGACCAGAGCCGGTGCGCTGGTGGCGAGGAAAGTCACCATGAGCATGGGTGTGATGAATGTAACTTAGGTGGTGGTGGTGGAAACACGGGCCTCGAGGGGCGTCCATTGGCGCAGATCACTGCCGGTGTAGATCTGAGAAGGCCGGAAGATCCGGTTGGCACCCAGCTGTTCGCGCCAGTGCGCCAGCCAGCCGGCGACCCGTGCAATGGCAAAGACCGGTGTGAACAGATCTCTGGGAATCCCCAGCTTTCGGTACACAAGTCCTGAATAGAAATCCACGTTGGGATAGATCCCTTTCGGACCAAGACGTGTTTCCGCAGCTGCTTCCAGAGCTCTTGCCACGTCGTACATCTCATCGTGGCCGAAACGCTTGAACATCTCTTCGGCAAGAGCCTGAAGGATCACGGCACGAGGGTCCTTGACGCGATATTCGCGGTGACCGAATCCCATGATCTTGCGTTTGCTGGCCATGGCCTCATCGAGATAGCTCGCGGCCAGGTCTGGAGTGCCGATCTCCTCGAGCATGGCCAAGACATCCTCATTGGCACCCCCATGGAGTGGTCCGGCCAGGGTGCCGACAGCGGAGGCGACAACCGCATAGGGATCAGTGAGGGTGCTGGCCGTGACACGGGCACTGAAGGTGCTGGCGTTGAGACTGTGTTCCGCATGCAGGATCAGACACTGATCAAAGATCCTGGAAGCCATTGGATCTGGCTCACGCTCCATGAGCATGTACAGAAAATTGGCGGAATAGGCGAGGTCATCCCTGGGCTGAATCGGGTCCTGGCCTTTGCGAATCAGCTGAAAGGCGGCAACCATCGTCGGGATTTTGGCGATCAGCCGGACCACCGCGTCATAGATGTACTGGGGATCGTCGATCGCACGACGGGAATAGAACAGCCCCAGGGAGGCCGCACTGGACTGAAGAGCATCCATCGGATGCCCGTCCGACGGGAAGCACTTCATCATGTCCCTGACGCGGAAGCTCACGCGTCGGTGCATCTGCACCTCATCCTCAAAATCGCGTAACTGCTGAGGAGTCGGCAGTTGCCCCCAGATCAGCAGATAGGTGGTTTCGAGAAAACTGCAATGGGTGGCCAGATCATCAACGGGATAACCGCGATAGGACAGGCAGCCCCTGTGGCCATCAATGTCACAGATGGAAGACTGGGTGGCAGGCACCCCCTCTAGTCCGGGGCGGAACACCAGACCCGTTCGCTCATGACGGATCTCGGCACCATCGTTCTGACTCACCAACCTCCGCTTCAGCGCAAGGGCAACCTAAACGGAGCGTGGAAGCAGCAGACGAGGTCTGAGCAATGCCTGCAGTTCAGCCTGACCACGTGGATCGATCAGATCGGCCTGCCAACGGAGATGACAGCAACCTGCCTTGCGCAGACGCAGACTTCCGGGTGGCGCTCCGATCAGGCTTGCGGCAAGGGTGCTCAGCTCTGGCTCATGACCCACCAACAGGCAACAACCTGACAGGCCGTTCAACAGCGGCCAGGGATCAGCTCCTGGCTGCAGGGCTGCATCAAGGCAGATCGATTTCGCCAGGCCAACCTCAATGGCCAGCTGGGCTGTTTCCCTGGCACGCCGGTAAGGACTGCTGATCAGCATGCCCACCTGCAGATCCAGTTTCCGCAATTGGCGAACCACGTCCAGAGTCCGCCGCCGGCCCCGATCGGTCAGCGGACGCTCCGGATGATCACGGCCTGACACGCGCTCAGCGGCGATGCCGTGGCGCAGCAGCAACAGATCAACCCAGCTGGAGTCGCGCACGCAGACGCAGGCTGCTCACACGCCCATCCTGCCCGGAGGGAGCGTCCTGGTCGGCTCCGCCGGCGATGGCCAGCCCTTGGACAGCCGGCAGCAGTGATCGCCCAGCCACCCCCTGCACCAGTTCCCATGGACGCCAGTGGCCCAGGTGAACACGACTGGGATCGGCAGCGAGTGCCAATTGATGAGCAAGTGTGAGCTGATTTTCAGACTGGAGTTGCTGCAGTTGCTGCTGGCGCTGGATCAGGTCACCACCCTCACCGCGACGACGCAGTCCATCAAGGGTCTCGGCCCACCAGTTCACCCCGGAATGACGTTCAAGTGCGACGGCAAGCTCGGCCTGGAGCGACTCCTCACCGCGACGTCGCTGACGCGCCAGACGGGTCCACACCTGAACAGGCTGGCCGTCGCTGTCGAGAGTCGAGCCCGAGAGCCCGAGTTCCTGCAGACGAGCATCGACCATCTCAGGGTCGGGCCGACTGGGCCGGGTGCCCAGCACCCAGCCCTGCGGACCCTGCTGCCAGAGCATGGGGCCCTCATCGAGACCGACAACCGCAGCAGCAGCGCCGGAACCCACCGATTCAATCGACGTCTGGAGAAGTGGGGCAATCCACTGGGCAATGGGCTCCTGCGTCTCAGCAATCAGCAGATCCGCAGGATTCGAAAGCAGAGCAACGGTCTGGGCATCACCGCCGGCATCTCTGAGCAGCGCAGCACTCTCCGACCACTGGGACGCAACCGGGATCTGCGCGTCACGGAAGTGCACCACGGCATCAAGAGCCAGATCAGAACCCTGCGGCGTCAGACATGCCACAAGCCCCTGCAGGTCATCGCGCATGGTGATCGCTGACGGCACACCCAGCCAGCGGTGCATGGCACCGGGATTGGCGGTGAGCACTGCGGCGCCACGACCGAAGCTCCTGAGATCCGAGGTCAGGGATGCATCACCCAGCTGATGCTGACTCTCGAGCTGGGAGACATCGAGGGCCTGCTCCAGCACCCCTCGCCCCGAAGCCAGCAACAGCAGATCGTCATCAATCAAGGCTGTGGCAATCGGTTGTGGGTCCCGCCCGAGCAGGGCACCACGACCGCTGATCAGCCCCATGCCGCGATAGCGGGAGATCTGCAGATCGGTGCCTGCGAGGCTGCGTGTCTGCCAGAAGCGCTGCAGAAAGCGCTTGGCTCCGTCTTGATCACGGCTCGACAGTGCGAGAACCCAACCCTCCTTCGGCTGCGCTCCGGCCTGCTCAGCGGGAGCATCCAGCACAGCAAGGCTGACCTCAGGCCCAATCCAGCCGGCCAGCTCGTTGCTGAAGTCAAGTCCAGCCAGAGCGAAAGCACCATCTCTGAGCTGGCTTGTGCTCTCATTCACCAGGCGGCGTTGACGCACAGGAGCAACGGCCTGGGCATAGGCAGGCACCTGACGGGGATCGACCAACCAGTGCAGCGTCAGGGCTGCGTCGCTGGGCATGAAACGTGCCGCCCGAGGCAGCTCCAGCGGTCGATCGATGATCCGAAGGGGACTCTGACGGGCCATGGCCCACCACAACCCCAGTGCCAGCGTGAGCAGCACCATGGCCACGGAGACCAGAGCCAGCAGAAACGAGCGCCCCTTCATGGACAGGCGGTGAAGCACATGATGCTCATCTTCATCCATCTCAGAAGCTCTGCCAGCCCGAGGCCAGACTGAAACGATGAAAGGACCCACTCCCAAGCCCATCAAAGCCAGCGATCTGGACGCTTGGCTCAGCAACAACACCGAGCTGACCCTTGTGGATGTGCGGGAGGAGCAGGAGCTGGCCATCGCTCCGTTCCCTCATCCGGTCAAGCATCTGCCCCTGAGCGATGCGGAAAATTGGATGGGGACACTGGACGACGTCCTGCCGCAGGCTGGAGCGATTGTGGTGCTCTGCCACGCCGGGGTCCGAAGCTGGAATTTCGGATGCTGGCTGCTCGAGCAGCAGCCGGCACGCGACGTGTGGAATCTGGAGGGGGGCATTGACGCCTGGAGCACCACGGTTGATCCCGCCGTGCCGCGTTACTGAGCGCTGCATCGCTCGGCGGAACAGCGTGTATTCATGACAGGCAATGAACACCGCTGCGAATTCTCCGTAGGATCGCCGCCTGCCATGTGTCGTCCGTGAAGCCGCTGCCCCGACGACAGCAGGAAGTTCTTCAGGCCACGGTCCATCACTACGTCGACACGATCGAACCGGTCGGCAGTCGCACCCTGGTGCAGCGATTCGGAATCAAAGCCAGCTCGGCCACAGTGCGGTCGGCCATGGGAGCCCTCGAACAGCGAGGTCTTCTCACCCAGCCGCACACCTCTGCAGGTCGGGTGCCCAGCCCTCAGGGCTATCGGCATTATGTGGACTGCCTGTTGCCGCAGCCTGGCGCTGGTGCGCATCACCTGGAGAGGGAGTTGACTCAGCTGAGCCTGCGCTGGGCAGCCTTGGATGATCTGCTGCTGCAACTGGCACGCCGACTCACGGATTTCACCGGTCTGATGAGCCTGATCAGCCCGCCACAGAGATCGCAGAGCCAGCTCAGAACCATTCGCCTGGTCCGCAGTGAGGACCGCCTGCTGGTGATGCTCGTGGGCGATGCCAGTCAGGCCCATCACCTCAACCTGCGACTGCCCCACGGCAGTGCCGGTCAGGTGGAAGCCCTGGAACGCTGGACCTCTGACCAGCTGCTGCAGTCCGGGAAACTCGACTGGAGCTGTCTGCCACGCCAGCTGCAGCCCTGCGGGAGGGCCCTCCAGGATGCCCTCGAGAGCAGCAGTCCTTTGCATCGGCCGATTGAGCAGGCGCCCCTGGTGCATGGGGTGTCCCGACTGGTGGCCGAACCCGAATTCAGTGACAGCGCCAGAGTGAAGCCCCTTCTGGACCTGATGGACAGCGATCCGGCAGCCTTTGTTCCAGAGCCGACCCGCTCCTCAGGGGGAGTCTGGATCGGCCAGGAGCATCCCCAGGAAGCCCTGAGCCACTGCTCAGTGGTCCAGGCGACCTACCGCAGCGGTGATGGCGGCACAGGGCAGGTCGCCTTGATCGGGCCGATGCGCATGGCCTATGCGACCGCCCGTGCGGCCGTCAACTCCGTGGCCTTGACCCTGGAACGCTTGCTCAGCTGAGCCACACCCTGACGACGTCAGAGAGCATCTCCAAGAGTCTCAGCGACTGTGTTCACATCCTTGTCGCCCCGCCCTGAGCAATTCAGAACCACTTCGGTGCCGTCCGCCAGAGTCGGACAGAGCGTTTCAAGCCATGCGAACGCATGAGCCGTCTCAAGGGCGGGAATGATGCCTTCAAGTCGGCTCACCAGTTGCAATGCCTGAAGCGCTTCAGCATCGGTGACGGCGCCGTACTCGGCACGACCGATTTCACGCAGATAACTGTGTTCGGGACCGACACCCGGATAATCCAGACCGGCACTGATCGAATGGGCCTCCTGCACCTGACCGTCCTGGTCCTGCAGCAACAGACTCATGGCGCCGTGAAGCACGCCGACCCGTCCTTCGGTCATGGTGGCGGCATGACGGCCCGTGGCGACACCGTCACCGGCGGCCTCCACCCCGATCAGACGCACATCACTGCATTCCACAAAGGGATGAAAGAGCCCCATGGCGTTGGACCCCCCTCCGACACAGGCCATCAGCACGTCCGGTAAACGGCCGAAAGCTTGCTGGCACTGAGCCCTGGTTTCCTCTCCAATCACAGCGTGGAAATCACGGACCAGCATCGGGTAAGGATGGGGACCGGCCACCGACCCGAGGATGTAGTGGGTGGTCTCCACGTTGGTGACCCAGTCGCGAATCGCTTCACTGGTGGCGTCCTTGAGCGTTGCCGTGCCGGCGGTCACGGGCTGAACAGTGGCACCGAGCAGACGCATGCGGAACACATTCAGAGCCTGACGGCGCATGTCCTCAGCACCCATGTAGACCACGCATTCCAGACCGAAGCGGGCACAGACGGTGGCCGTTGCAACACCGTGCTGACCAGCCCCTGTTTCAGCGATGATCCGCTTCTTGCCCATGCGCAGGGCCAGCAGCGCCTGACCGAGGGCATTGTTGATTTTGTGAGCACCGGTGTGATTGAGGTCCTCACGCTTCAGCCAGATCCTGGGTCCACCGTCACTGCGGCGGTAATGGGCGGTGAGTCGCTCAGCTTCGTAGAGAGGGGTCGCCCTGCCCACATAGCTGCCCAGCAGGCGGTTGAGTTCCGACGTGAACGCGGGATCCTTCCAGGCTTCAGCCGCAGCCGTCTCGAGCTCGGCCAGGGCAGGCATCAGAGTCTCCGGCACGTACTGTCCGCCGAAACGACCGAAACGGCCTGAGGCGGCTGGCCTGGAGCTGACGGCCAGATCCTCAGCGTTGGGCTTGGGTGGCAGGGTGCTGGTCAAGATGCAGCTGACCGCGCGCGCGGCCTTTGAAGCGTTGGCTCAGCGTAAGCAGGCGATCACGCGATGCCGCGGATCACAGGCACTGATTTGGAGATTCCGGAACCCCGCCGTCTGCAGGGCAGCAGCCATGTCGAGGCTGAAGTACTGCTCGATGTAGGGCTCGGTGCTCTTGAGCAATGTGGCGACCGCCGCAGGCAGGCGTTGAAGCACAGAGGAGTCGGGATCCTGGTCGACCATGACCAGAGCACCGCCTGGACGCAGCAATCGTGCGGCCTCCAGCAGCACGGCATGAGTCGCGTCCTGCGGCAACTCATGGCAGACGAACTGAAGGCTGATCAGGTCAAAGGAGGCGGTCTCCAATCCTGTGTTCTCCGCGGCCGCATGCACCCAGCCATCCACCAGTCGCTCGCGATCGCGCACTCGAGCCACGGCAAGCATGTCGGGAGAGAGATCCAGACCTTGAAGGTGAGGTGAGGGTTCCTGGCGCTGCTCAGCCCGCTGCCGCAACCAGCGTCCGAGATGCAGGGTGCTCACCCCCACAGAACAACCAAGATCCAGAACCCGTTCAACGGATCCGCTCAGCAAGGGCTCCACAGCACGGTGTATCTCGTCCCGCAGACGGGTCTGCGCCACAGTCGGCGCAAGCGACTCCTCCGGCCAGATGCGCAGGGCCATGGCATCGGTGGCCTGCTCCGCTTCTGCCGCGGCCTGCCAGCAGAGATTGCCCTGTTCATAGGCGTGGAAACGCGCCACGTAATAGTCAGGCGGTTGCAGGCCGGGAGTGACGGAGCTCGACAACAACGGTGCTGCAGCCTTCTGCAGTTCACGCCGACGCACACGCCAGGGAATGCCATTGCGTTCGGCGGTGCGGATGATCAGCTGACGTGCCTGAAAGAACAGAGGACGCCTCAGCAGAGCGATCCCGATCAAACGCTCGATCCAGCGGCCAAGTCCCTGGCTTGAGTCAGCCCATCGAGGCGTGGACGCGGGGTGGGTCATCACGGAAACGTCAGGATGGTGTCGGATGCGCAGGAGCGATGCCGAAGGGCGGGTGGCAGGAATTCAGCAACACCGACAGTCTGCAGCGGCCAAGCGGCCCAGAGAAGCAACCGACTGCAAAGGCCGAGCAGGTGGTGCGGGTGCAACCGACCCGCGGCGGCAAAGGCGGCAAGACTGTGACAGTGATCCGGGGACTGGAGCTGGACCCGGGGGGGCTCAAGATCCTGCTGAAAAAACTCAAGACACGCATCGGCAGCGGAGGCACGGCAAAAGACGGACTGATCGAACTGCAAGGCGATCAGGTGCAGATTGCATTGGACCTGCTGAGCAAGGAGGGATATCGGCCGAAGCGCGCAGGTGGCTGAGGGCGATGCAGGTTGAGAGACAATGGCGGGCCGAGACCGCCGCATCCCATGACCGCTTCGTCCAGCTACGGCCAGCTCACCAACCAGGGTGCTTCCACCAATATCGCCTGGCACCAGGCATCGGTTGACAGGGCAGCCCGCGCTGAAAGGCGGGGCCATCGCAGCGCCATCCTGTGGTTTACAGGCCTGAGCGGTGCGGGCAAGAGCACCCTCGCCAACGCTGTCAATCAAGCCCTGTTCGAGCGGGGCCTGAGCACCTACGTCCTCGACGGTGACAACATCCGCCATGGCCTCTGCAAGGACCTGGGTTTCTCCGATGCCGACCGGGAGGAAAACATCCGCCGCATCGGTGAGGTGTCCAAGCTGTTTCTGGATTCCGGCACCATCGTGTTGACGGCATTCGTCTCGCCGTTTCGTGCTGATCGCGACAAGGCACGGAACCTGGTGAGCGAAGGTGATTTCATCGAAATTTTCTGTGCCGCTGACCTGAGCGTTTGCGAAGAGCGCGACACCAAGGGGCTCTACGCGAAAGCACGTGCGGGAGAGATCAAGGAGTTCACCGGAATTTCCAGCCCTTATGAAGCACCAGAGACTCCGGAACTGTCGGTTGATACCGGCGCCGCGGACCTGGCGAACTGCGTGGATCAGGTGGTGAACGAACTGATCGCCCGGGAGATCATTCCGGCCCAGCGCTGACCGCATTGACGGCTTCGTGGATGCCCTGACGCTCTGCCCAGGCATCCACAAACGTTTTCAGACAACTGGCGACAGGCACCGCCAGCAACAGACCCAGCAGATCCCCCAGACCGTAGAGCTCTCCGGCTTTGGCACCCAGAGGCAGAGCGATCAGCAGCCAGGCTGGCTGCAGTCCAACGATGCTTCCCATCAGACGTGGCTGGATGACCTGATCAACGATCTGGCCGACCAGGATCGCCGCCAGCAGAATCTCGAGACCTTTGCTCGGATCCTGAAAGGCCAGCAGACCGCTCACAGTGACGATGGTCAGAGCACTGGCATAGGGGATCAGGGTTGTGAAGCCGATCAGCACCGCAAACAGAACCCCATAGGGAATCTTCAGCAGGGTGAAGACCAGGATCTGACCCAGCGCCAGGATCAGCGCCAGCAGCACCTGACCGCCGAAGTAGCCACGGAATGTTCGAGCAATGGTGCTGGTCACCAAGGCACGCCATTGATCCGGCAACCAGCGGGCTAGCCCCTTGGTGATCGATTCACCGCCGATCAGAAAGAACACAGCCAGCACCAGCACGATCACCGTGTTGATCGTGGTGCCGAGTGTGGCCCCCAGGAGGCTCAACAGTTGCTGACTGAGCTGGCTGGCCACCGCGCTGACACGGGAGAGGAGATCGCTGCTGAGGTTTCCGAACTCCGTGGGCAGACCATGGAGTGAGGCCCAGTCCTGAAGACGGTTGACCCACTCCTGTGCTGCCACGATCAACGCAGGCAGCGCATTGATCAACTGGCCGAGCTGTTCAATCAGCAACGGCACCAGAGTGACTCCCGCGAAGACCAGAGCGCCGATCGTGGCGAGGGTGACCAACACGATTGCCACCCAGCGGGGGATCCCTCGACCGGTGAGCCAGCGGCAGGGAATGTCGAGCAGGAACGCGATCAAGGCCGCAGTGAAGAACAGGCCCGGGAACGGAGCCAGCGGCAGAAGCAGCTGGCGAATCACGAACAGGTTGAGGGTCAGCAACGGCAGCACGAGTCCCCAGCGAATCCAGGCCGGCCAGGAAGTCATGGATGCGGGGAAGCGCAGATCAAGAGGGGCTCAGCATGCAATCAGCACTGACCCATGGCACCAGAAATGGCATCGCGCTGCAACGTCAGGAGGCTGGACCCTTCAGCGAGCGCTTCGCGGGATGGAACAAAGGGCAAGACGTTGTGCGATCACTCCATGCGCTCGAGGTAATCACGACTGCCCAGGTCCTTCAGGCGGGCGTCCTTGGTCACCACGGTGTCGTGCAGCTGCTGGCGGTAGGTCTCCAGCCGTTCCGCCAGCTCACCACCCTGCACAGCGAGAATCTGGGCAGCCAGCAGTCCGGCGTTCAGACCGCCACCGATCGCCACCGTGGCCACCGGGATGCCACCAGGCATCTGCACGATCGAATGCAGGGAGTCGACACCTGAAAGAGCACGGCTCTGCACCGGCACACCAATCACCGGCAGGGTGGTGAGTGCTGCCACCATCCCGGGCAGATGGGCGGCACCGCCGGCACCGGCAACAATCACGCACAGCCCGCGCTGGCGAGCCTGCTGGGCGAAGGCGACCATCTCCAGCGGTGTGCGGTGAGCCGAAAGCACACGAACTTCCACTGCAACCCCCAGCTCCTCCAGCACCTCTACGGCCGGATGGAGGCTGGGGAGATCGGAATCGCTGCCCATGATGACGGCGACCCTGGGTGCGGCACCTGGATCATTGGCGGGGGATGGCAACACGGCCACAGGCAAGAACCGGAAGGACGGCGAGACTGCCATCGTCCCGCACCGGCCTGAGCCGGCCCAACCGCATGCGTCGGATAACCGATGTGCGTCTGCCCCAGCGCCCCGGAAGCCGCAAGCCTGCAGGCCTGCACTGGCTGACTCTGGATGATCAGGATCTGATCACTGCCACAGGTCCGATGCCGGCCGGTGGCGCAATGGCCGGCGAAAGCTGGAACGGTGACACGCTCAGTCGCAGGGGGATCG
>CAJXFG010000022.1 GCA_913052185.1 uncultured Synechococcus sp.
GGTCGGTCTCCATGCTCGCCCTCAAGATCTCCGTTTACTCGGTCGTCTTCTTCTTCATCGGGATCTTCGTCTTCGGTTTCCTGGCGAGTGACCCGAGCCGCACGCCGAGTCGCAAGGACCTGGAAGATTGAGTCCAGACGTGTTCTGACCGGGCATCGCCCAGGGGTCACGACGAACACTGGTCATTCCCCGGCGGAAGCCGGGGAAGCTCGTGTGAGGATCACCGGCCACTCCTGAGCAGATTTGCCAGCTTCCCGGTCTCCCATCACGATTACGGGACTTCTGGCAGTGGCTGCTGTCCTGGGTTCGCCTTCGCGATCCGACGAAGTTGGCAGCCTGATCGACTTCGGTGTGATCCCGCCCAAGGCAGTGGAATCCTCCGCAGATGCTGCGGAAGCACTGACGCCTAAGACAGAGAAACCTCAGGTCGCCGACTCTGTTGGATCGGTTGTGCAGCCTCCACCTGAGCTGCGTCTTCAGGCTGATCG
Source organism: uncultured Synechococcus sp. (assembly GCA_913052185.1). Classification (GTDB taxonomy): domain Bacteria; phylum Cyanobacteriota; class Cyanobacteriia; order PCC-6307; family Cyanobiaceae; genus Synechococcus_C. The sequence continues at coordinate 489 of CAJXFG010000022.1, forward strand.
CCAGATCTATGACGCCAAGCGCAGGCTGTTCGTCGCCGAAGGCAATGTCAGCGCAGTGATCAATGGCGGAGTGCTTCAGGCTGATCGCCTGGAATTCGCTACGGATTTCAACAGCCTCTTTGCCCGGGGCAGTGTTCGTTACCGCAAGGGCTCCCAATATTTCCAGGCCAGCAGCCTGCGCTTCAGCCTGATTCAGGGCAGCGGCTCGATGGAGGACGTTTACGGCGTTCTCGATCTCGACACGGCGGCTGTTGATTTCAATCCCCTGCCAAGCAATCAAACAACCGTCAGGTCCAACTCACCGCAACCAGGCCAGGCCCCTGACAAGGATGTCAATCGGGACAAGCTACTGCCCGTGATTGAAAGCACTGGCCTGGGATTCCCTTCTGCCATTGACATTGAGCTGGAGTCATTCACTGCCAATCGCATTAGCCCTCAGGGAGATGATGAGAGCTTCTGGACAGTTGAGCAGCCGCTGCCCAGCGATGAATGGCTGGTTCCGAACACCAGCAAGCCAGACAGCGAAATCGACAAAGGCATGGCCTGCCCACCGGCGATCCCTCCGATTCCCGACTGGCATCCGCACCCCTGGGCCCTCACCGCCTGGGGCGGACAGATGATTGATTCCAACTTCGGCGACACCTTCCTGTTCAACGGGCGGATGCGGCCTGAGTATCTGCTTGGGGTGAGCATGCAGAAGCGCATCTGGAGAGCAGGGCCCCTGCAAATCGAGCTTGAGGCCGACCTGTTCGCACACCAGGCCTATGAACAGCAGGGTGGTCCTTTTAACCAAAGCATTCCCAACGCCAACACCCCAGCCCAGACGTTCGGGGAAGGAATCCTGGGCATTGGTGCCCGCCTCTGGGTCCAGCCATGGCTCAGCCTCGGCTTCGTGGAAGGCATCAGCTACAACACGGCGATCAGCAATTACGAGCGCACCTATCGCGAGAATTACGCGAACCTGCTCAACTACCTCGCTTTTGAACTGGAGGCGGCGGTGTCTCCTGAGCTCTCCATGGTGGGACGCATTCACCACCGCTCCGGAGCTTTCGGGACCTACAGCGGTGTGAAGGAAGGCAGCAATGCCTACCTGGTTGGCTTGCGCTATCGCTGGGGACAGGACCAGCCTGAGCAGAGCAGTCCGGAGGCACCACCGCCGCTGGGCTGCCCTGATCCCGACCGCGAAGCAAGGATCAAACCGCAGAGCCTCAGTGAACAACTGGAAGACATCACGCTGGGCAATCCACTGCGTGAGCCAGCCACAACTGCGGCTTTAACAGATCTGTCAGGGCCCGCACCAGAGACCGATCAATCCAGCCTGTCGCCAGCTGAACAGGAAACATTGCGCAGCGAGGCAATCGCTGCGATCGACCAACGGATCAGCAGCATCCAACTGCAGCAGCGGCTGGTGATCGAACAAAGCAGGGGTGTTGGTGACAATGTCCGCAACAGTGAGGTGCTTTCCGCCAATCGCTACGGCGGAGTCAAGCCCTCTCAACTGAGTCAAAAGGGTCGCAGTCAGCTGATCACCGGCGAAATCAGCCGCTGGCGAATTCAGGCGGCCCAGGTGCGGTTCACCCCCGAGGGCTGGACAGCCAGTCGCATGAGCTTCACCAACGACCCCTACACCCCGGCACAGACCCGTATTGATGCCGAAGATGTTGTGGCGACGGAAGAGGAGAACGGCGACATCCTGATCAAGAGCCAACGCAACCGCCTGATCGTTGAGGAGCGGCTGCCAATCCCCGTCTCCAGAACACAAAGAATTCAGAAACAAGAGGAGGTTGTCAACCGCTGGGTGCTGGGCATCGACAACGACGACCGCAGTGGTTTCTTCGTTGGCCGTGAGCTCAAGTCCATCGAACTGACTGACAACCTCACCCTGGATCTTCAACCGCAATTCCTGCTTCAGCGCGCGATCGACGGCAGCAACAAAAGCTACGTGGAACCCGGAACATCCATCGACAGCTCCGAGGTGACACAGGACAATGCCATCGGCGACCTGTTTGGCTTCGAAGCCGAACTGAGTGGCGAGTTGCTGGGCTTGAACGTCGAGGCTGAAGCCGACATCAGCACGTTCAATCCCAGCAATTTCATGAACGGCAGCCGCTTCTGGGGCAATGTGAATCGCTTCATCACACTGCCCTTGGTTGGCACGGTGGAAGCTCGTTTCTTCGGCGCCTATCGCTACCGCACCTGGAACGGCTCACTCGGTGAAACCGATGTCTACAGCGCCTACGGCGCATTCGCGGAGAAGAAGGGCGACTGGCAATGGGGCAAGCTCTCGAACAATTACATCTGGCGCTTTGGCCTTGGTAATTACCAGGCGGAGAGCTTCAAGAGCACCAACCTGATCGACACCACGCGTGCCAATTTCTACGGGTCGATGAACAGCAGTTATCCATTGTGGCGCGGCAAGCCGGCAGCGCTCACACCTGATGCGGCCTACCGCTACTCACCGGTAGCCATCGTGCCTGGCCTCACACTTCGCACCAACATCAACACATCCCTGGCCGCCTTCGGGGACGGCAAGAGCCAGAGCACACTCAGCCTCACAGGCGGACCAACGCTCACGCTTGGCACGTTCAGCAAGCCTTTCCTTGACTACACCCAGTTGTCGATCGCCGGTGGCGGCACCCTCAAACAGGGAGACAGTCCCTTTGAGTTCGACCAGTCAGTGGATCTCGCAACTCTTGGCATCGGCCTCACCCAGCAGATTGCCGGGCCGCTGCTGCTCAACGCCGGTGTCGGCGTGAATGTGGATCCCGGATCAGAGTTCTACGGCAATGTGATCAACTCCAACATCGAGCTGCGCTGGCAGCGCCGCAGCTATGACCTCGGGTTCTATTTCAATCCTTATGAAGGCATCGGCGGTTTCCGGTTCCGCCTGAATGACTTCAACTTCACCGGAACAGGACTGCCATTCATTCCCTACACACCGCGCAATCTGCCGAATGAACTGGAGCGTCGGCCGTTCTGATCAGACTCCGGTTCAGTCGGGCCCACCCCCGTAAATCAGATGGCTGCCGGTGAGATCTGCACCTGCAAACCGCATCCCATCCGTGCGCACCCCTGGTGCATAGGCATTGATGACCACAGCGCCACGAAGGTCGGCACGGCGCAGATCGGTTCCAGACAGATCGCTGTTGCTGAGTTGGGCTCCCTGCAGATCAGCGCCATCGAGACGGGCACCGGTCAGATCCGCTCCTTCCAGGTTGGCTTCACGCAGGTCTGCGCCTCGAAGGTCGGCCTCACGAAGATCCGCCCCGATCAGATGGGCACCCTGCAAACGAGCCGATCGCAGATCACAACCGGAACAGGCACCGCTGCTGAGCAATCGCTCTGTGGCAGAGCCAAAAGGCTGAACGAGCAACGGCTGAACAAGCTCAGCCTTGGCAGCGGCAGGAATCAGTGCACTCACCAGGAGAGCAGCAGCGAGGTGAGGAAGTCGGAACTGATCCATGGCAGCGGTGCCTCTGTCTCAGTCTTAGACAATCTGGTCGCTGCCTGCCGCAAACCATTGACAGCAATCAGTCGGCTGGCTCAGAAACCATGCAGATAGGGCAGTGCCTGCATCGTGCGGGTCAGCTCTGCATCCCTCGCGACCAGCTGCCCGGTGGCATCCCACTGCCCTGTGCGGAGCATGTCCAGGGCACCTGCCGCCAGTGCAATGTCCTGCGATGTTGTTCCATCACTGAAGGTGAGCGCCTGAAGATCGAGCGTCCATTCAGCAGCGGGGTCCGCCTCCACAGCATCCTGCAGGGCACGAATCTGATCAGCGGTGGCCGTGGCACAGGGAATGCCCAGAGCGAGGCAATTGCCGTGAAAGATCTCGGCATAGCTCACACCGACAACTGCACGGATGCCCCAGCGCATCAGTGCCTGAGGAGCATGTTCACGACTGGAACCGCAACCGAAGTTGTCATTGACAACCAGGACCGACGCGCCCTGATGCACCTCCTGATCAAAGGGGTGCGCACCCGCCAGTTCCTTGCGGTCATCTGCAAAAGCCTGTTCCCCCAGAGCTTCAAAACTGACGCATTTGAGGAAGCGGGCCGGAATGATCCGATCCGTGTCAATGTCATCACCACGCAGCACCAGCCCACGGCCCGACACACGGCCGATCGGCCCCTGAGGGAAGGCGATGGTCTCAGTCATCAAGGGATCAAGCGTGGTGGGAATGGTCAGGAGTGAGGGCCGTGGATGCGATGCGCGTTCAACTCAGCTGACGCACATCGCTCACCCGTCCTGCAATGGCAGCCGCAGCCACCATTGCAGGACTCATCAGCAGAGTGCGGCCACTGGCAGAACCCTGCCGGCCCTTGAAATTACGGTTGCTTGAACTGGCACTGATCTGGCTGCCTTCCAGACGGTCAGGGTTCATGGCCAGACACATCGAACACCCGGGTTCGCGCCACTCAAAGCCTGCGTCACGGAAAATCTGATCAAGGCCTTCCTTGATTGCGGCACGAGCCACCTGTTCCGAACCAGGCACCACAAAGGCCTTGATGCCGTCAGCGACATGACGGCCACGAGCAACAGCTGCCGCAGCCTGAAGATCACTGAGACGTCCATTGGTGCAACTGCCGATGAAACAGACATCCACAGGCACCCCTGCAATGGGCTGACCAGGAGCCAGATCCATGTAGCGATAGGCCTCTTCAGCGATCGGGCGATCGGCCGGATCAAGCTGCTCGGAAATCGGCACCCGTTCATCAACACCGATGCCCTGTCCAGGCGTGATGCCCCAGGTGACTGTGGGTGCAATCGCAGCAGCGTCGAAGCACACTTCATCGTCGAAGCTGGCATCGGCATTGGACGCGAGTGAACTCCACCAGGCAACCGCCCGTTCCCAGATCTCTGCGGAGGGAGCCTCAGCTCGACCTTTCAAATAATCGAAGGTGATCTGATCTGGATTCACATATCCGCAACGGGCACCCCCCTCAATCGCCATGTTGCAGAGCGTCATGCGCTCTTCCATCGACAACACCTCGATGGCTGGACCAGCGAATTCATAGGCATAGCCCACACCCGCCTTCACCCCGAGGGTGCGGATCACGTGAAGGATCAGATCCTTAGCGAACACACCATCAGTGAGGTGATTCTCGACCCAGATCCGACGCACCTTGAGTTTGTTCATCGCCAGGCTCTGACTGGCAAGCACATCACGCACCTGGCTGGTGCCGATCCCGAAGGCAATCGCACCGAACGCTCCATGCGTGGAGGTATGGGAATCACCACAGGCAACAGTCATTCCCGGCTGGGTCAGCCCCAGTTCTGGAGCAATCACATGCACAATTCCCTGACGACCGCTGCCCAGCCCATTGAGGGTGATGCCATGGCGAGCACAATTCCGCTCGAGGGTGCTGAGCATCTCCTCGGCCAGCGGATCAGCGAACGGTCGCTCCTGACTGATGGTCGGAACGATGTGATCAACGGTGGCCACCGTGCGTTCTGGGCAGCGCACCGGCAGACCCTTGTCATCCAGTGCTGCAAATGCCTGAGGGCTGGTCACCTCGTGAATCAGGTGCAGACCGATGAACAGCTGAGTGGCGCCTCCAGGTAGATCCGCGACGCGATGCAGATCCCAAACTTTGTCGTAGAGGGTTCCGCTGCTCATTGCAGGCCAGCCGTCAACATTCAACCCTAATGGCCGACATCCATCACACCGAACGCATCAGCCGCAACCGCAAGCGATTGAGGGCCTCTCCGGCGCTCACGGTCCGGACCCAGTCCCGTCCGCGGCTGTCTCCAAGTCGGATTGGCTGACTGACACACCCATCAGGGCCGGCAACGGCGAGATGCACCAAGCCAACCGGCTTGTCGGCGGTCCCCCCTCCAGGCCCTGCGATCCCGGTCACCGCCATCGACCAATCACTGCCTGTGAGCTGTCGAACGCCCTCCGCCATCGCCTGGGCGACAGGATCACTGACCGCGCCGAACTGCTCAAGAAGCTCAGCTGAGACGCCGAGAAGACTTTGTTTCAGCGCATTCGAGTAGGCGATCACACCACCCAGAAGAACGTCAGAGGATCCTGGGATCGCAGTGAGTTCGGCTCCAAGGCCACCGCCGGTACAGGATTCGGCAACCGAGAGGGTTTGTTGCTGCTTGCGCAGTTGTTCAAGAACCACCGACGCCAGCGACTGATCATCACAGCCAAAACAGAGTGTGCCGGTGCGCTGACGCAGTTCAGCTTCAGTGGAATCCAGCAACCGCAGCGACTCGGCTTCCGACGCGGCATGAGCCGTGACGCGCAGTTTGACCTCACCACGACCCGCATAGGGCGCCACCGTGGGGTTGCTCTGATCCAGCAGATCGTGAAGCTGTTCGGCCAGGGTGGATTCACCAATGCCCCAGAAACGCAGTAATCGGCTGTTGAAGACACCTTTTGAGAGTCCGGACTGATGCAACCAGGGCACTGCCGTGGCCTGCCACATGCTCCGCATCTCACTGGGGACCCCAGGGAAGGTGAGCACTGTGAATCCCTCGATCGGGGACCAGATCATTCCTGGAGCCGTTCCAGTGATGTTGGGCAGCACGTCCGCCCCGCGCGGCAGCAGAGCCTGGCGGCGCGTCTCGGCCCCAGGCGTCCGCCCACGACTGCGCGCTTTGGCTGTGATGTCGTGCCAGACCTCGGGACGCTCCTCCAATGGCGTGGAAAATGCTGCTGCAATCGCTTCCGTCGTCAGATCATCGGGCGTTGGACCCAGTCCACCTGTGGTGATCAGCACCCGCGAACGACGCGAGATGGCCTGCACTTCAGCGATCAAGCGATCACGGTTGTCGCCCACCACCGTCTGACGGAAGTGCGGCAATCCAAGAGCCGCCAATTGCTCAGCCAGCCATCGGGCGTTGCCGTTGACGATGTTGCCGAGCAGCAGCTCAGTGCCAACGCAGAGAATCTCCACCCCGGAAGGCGGGGACGCATCAGCCACGGGAATCCGAGCAGCACGACCGGGCGCATTCTTCCTGAGGCTCTTGGTCTGTCGCCTCAAGAACAAGGTCACTCTGGCGATGCCGTTGCATCACCATCACGGTTCCAACGAGAATCGCCGTGGCCAATCCCAGCCAGAGAAACCGCATCTCCACATTCGCCACCACCATGGCAATGGAGGCCAACCACTGCGTGACGACATAAATCAGCAAAACGGTGCGGCGGTGACTGAAACCTGCGCGCAATAACCGGTGGTGCAGATGGCGACGATCGGGATAGAAGGGTGAACGGCCTGAGCGCAGGCGCCCCATGATCACCGCAGACATATCCGCCAAAGGCAGGGAGAGAATCAGCAGAGGCAGGAGCAGGCTGACGGTGGTCAATCCCTTCGCAGGGCCCACGATGCTGATCGCCGCAAGGCTGAATCCCAGGAAATAGGAGCCACCGTCGCCCATGAAAATCCGGGCCGGATTGAAATTGTGTCGCAGGAATCCGAAACAGCACCCAGCCAATGCTGCGGCCAGGAAAGCAGCGGCCACCTGATGCAGAGAAAAGCTGACAGAAACAAGGCCGATCGCAGCAATGCCGGCGACACCGGCCGCGAGTCCATCGAGGCCATCCAGCCAGTTGATCGCATTGGTGATGCCGACAAGCCAGATCACCGTGGCTAGCAGACTGATCACATCCGGCAGGATCACCGCTTCGGCACTGCTGGAGAGCCAGGGAAGGTCAATCGCACCGATCTGAACGCCCTGCGACCAGACCACGACAGCCACAGCCACCTGGCCGGCCAATCTCGGCCAGGGAGACAAAGAGAAAAGGTCATCCGCCAGGCCGATCACGAAGAAACACAGTGATCCAGCCAGCGTCGTCCAGATCAGCTGATCCCTTTCAGGGGTCAGCATGCCAAAGCCACCAAAACCCCAGGTGAGACCGAGGGCAAGACAAAATCCCAGCACCATGGCGATGCCACCGAGACGCACCATCGGAACGCTGTGCTGTTTTCGCGCGTCGGGTGTGTCGGTGAAACCGTGCCTGAGTCCGATCCTCCTCACCATCGGCGCAATCGCTGTGGTGATCAACGTCGACGTGACGAAGATCCCGACAGCAACTGCGAGAGGAGTGCTCGCGAGAGTCAAGCAGAACTCCGGAGGAGGCAGCCCCTAAGGGGCCGAAACATCAGGATCCTAGGCAGACCTCAGGGCAGGATCCAGTGCTGTGTGGTCCAGTCAGGCAAGCGCTGGTTCCGCAGCGGTGGCATAGAGAGGAAAACGACTGCAGAGACTGGCAACCCTCTCGAGGCATCGCGCCTGGATGGCGTCATCTTCGGGATTGAGCAGCCGATCGGCGATGACATCCGCCACTTCACGGAAGGCCGCAGCATCAAACCCACGCGTGGTGAGAGCAGCGGTGCCGAGACGCAGGCCGCTCGTCACGAAGGGAGATTCGGGATCAAACGGCACGGTGTTCTTGTTGGCCGTGATGTGAACATCACTCACGAGCAGATCGGCCACCTTGCCGGTCATACCGATCCCTCTCAGATCGAGCAGAACCACGTGGTTCTCGGTGCCACCGCTCACCACATCGATGCCTCGCTCAATCAGGCGGCCCGCCAGAGCGGCAGCATTGGCCACCACCTGCTGGCTGTACGCCTTGAAGGACGGCTGCAGAGCCTCTCCGAAAGCCACCGCCTTGGCAGCGATGACATGCTCCAGGGGGCCACCCTGAGTACCAGGGAAGACAGCCTTGTCGAATTTTTTGGCGAATTCCGCATCACGGCAGAGAATCAGACCGCCGCGAGGCCCTCGCAATGTTTTGTGCGTGGTGGTGGTGACCACATCACAGTGGGGCACTGGGCTGGGATGCACGCCGGCAGCCACAAGTCCGGCGATGTGAGCCATATCCGCCAGCAGATAAGCGCCCACTTCATCAGCGATCGCACGGAACGCAGCGAAATCGATGATGCGCGGATAAGCCGAATATCCACACACAATCAGCTTGGGCTTTTGCTCAAGAGCCAGGGCGCGGATTGCCTCCATGTCGAGGCGCTGGGTTTCCCGATCCACGCCGTACTGAACGACGTTGAACCACTTGCCACTGACGTTGACCGGCGATCCGTGGGTGAGATGGCCACCATGGGAGAGGTCAAGTCCCATGATCGTGTCCCCAGGCTGGAGCAGCGCCAGGAAGACCGCAAAGTTCGCCTGAGCTCCGCTATGCGGCTGAACATTGGCCCATGCCGCACCGAACAACTCCTTGGCGCGCTCGATCGCAAGCTCCTCAATGGCATCGACGTGCTCACAACCGCCGTAATAACGCTTGCTTGGCAGACCTTCGGCGTACTTGTTGGTCAGCACGGAGCCCTGGGCCTCCATCACGGCTCTGGAGGCGAAGTTCTCGGATGCGATCAACTCCAGATGCGTCTCCTGGCGCTTCTGTTCCTGATCAATCAGGCCGGCGATTGCCGGATCGGAAGATGCCAGGGATGCATTGATCGGGGCCGAAGCGAAATCCGCCATGCGTCGCAATACTGCTTTTTCTCAAATCGTAAGCAACGAGCCCTGCAGTGAGGTGGGCAAAAAAAAACTGCCCTGAGGCAGTTTCACAAGCGCGCCTGGAGAGATTCGAACTCCCGACCCTCTGATCCGTAGTCAGATGCTCTAATCCGCTGAGCTACAAGCGCTGGCGTGACACCATCTGACCCCACTGAGGTGCCGTTCGTCAACTGGGGCACACCCACGCGCCAGAATCACTGCACTGCAACGCCACTTACCAATGCCCATCCGCTGGTACGGCACCGGTGACACCACGGATCCCAGGTACCGGCACTTCAGCCGGATTGTGAATTTCACGCTGCACGCAGGCGTGTTTGCAGCCGTGAACAGTGGTTTGTGGTTCGTGCAGGCAATGCGACATCCCTGGAGTCACCTTGATGTGTTCAGCGAACTCTGGCTGGGCGGCCTGTTGATCCACCTCCTGGTGGTTGTGAAGCAACGCCCTGGGGTGAATGCAGACAGCGGTGAATCCTGACGGCACCATGGCTCAAGACACCCTCTTCGACGACACGCTCTTGCCATGACCCTCGATGCTGCCGATCTGAAAGACCTGACTGCGGCCGTGGGGGACCGCCTTTATCTGCAGGTCGCAGGCTGGCATCTCTATCTCGGCGATGCAGGCCTCGCTGAGACTCTGGCCATTGAATGCAGCGCCCTCCTGGACCAGGGTCCAGCTGTCTGTGCTCGTCGCGCCCTGGAGGCCATTCAGGTCCCGATCGGAGCTGGCAGCGGTCGACTGCCTCTCGCCCGCTTGTTGCCGTCCTCGCAAGTTTCCGAACTGGAGCAAATTCTCGAGGACCACTGCCGATAAGGTTGCTGACCGACAGGGAGTTCGCGTGCTCATCATCGAGGTCACCAATGCCCGCGACGTGGTGCGTCAGCGCATCGGTCGGCTGGGTGAGCGCCTGATCGGCAAGGTGGTCGATCCCGAAGCACAGGTCGAAAAGGCTCTGATTCAGGAGATCGACACAGCGTTCCGGGAATTCGGAATCGAAGCAAGGATCCTCTCCGTGCAAGGTCCTCAGTTGGTGGGACGCCAACACCTCGAGCTGCCCATTCAGGTCCGTGAAGAACGCGAGGTTCGGCTCAACGACGCCTGAAACGCCCGGAGATCCCAGCGGCGATCTCGCTGACCTCAGGCACCGACAAGGCCTGAGCGCAGAGCACAAACAACAGCAAGCCCAGAGCAGCGGAAAGGCCCACCTGGAACAGCCTCCCAATGAAATCCGAAGGCCAGGCGATGCCGACACTCAGCGCCCAGGCCACCAGCCCCGCAGCAACCGCAGCAACGGTGAGCTTCAACGCATCGAGTCCCCAGTCACGCAGCGGCAGCCCGCCCAGTCGCTTCTGCAGAGCCAGCAGCAGAGCAAGACAGGTGAGCAGGTTGATCAACACCGTCGCCAGCACCAGTCCGGGTGCCCCAAGGTTGATGGGGAACTGAGGTCCCCAAGGAGAAGGACCACCCACCAGTGCCCAGTCAAAAATCACATTGAGGCCGATCCCCGCCATCGAGAGACGGAAAGGCGTGGTGCCATCACCGAGGGCATAAAACACGCGAACCAGCACATCCCGGCCTAGGTAGGCGGGCATGCCGATTCCATAAGCCATCAGCAGACCAGTGACCAGCTGGACTGCTTGCTGATCAAACGCTCCCCGTTCATAGACAAGCGCGACGATGGGGGTCGACAGTGCCAGAAACAACGCCCCCAGCGGCAGCATCGATGCGGTGGACAGCATCAGGCCCTGCCGGATCCTGGCAATCAACGACAGCCGGTCCTCGGGAGCCGTGAGCCTGGAGAACGTCGGCAACAACGGCACCAGCAGAGCATTGGAAATCAGCCCCAGAGGCGTCTGAACAAGCAGATTCGAATAACTGAGACCGGCTGCAGCACCGAGGATTCCTGAGGCGAAAAACATATCCGTGAACACATTGATCTGCAGCATTCCCGAGGAAAGGGTGGCGGGACCCATCACCTTCCAGACCTCTCGGACGCCGGGGTGACTCCAGTCCCAGGAAAGACGCAGACGCGCCATTCCCTGGCGGGCCAGGGCCGGCAGCTGCAGCAGCCACTGCAACAGAGCCCCGGCAAGCGTTGAGAACGCCAGCACCACGCCCCCCCAGAGGGCATTCGTAGGCAGCGCAATCTCCGTGCCGAGCTGCCACCACAACAGTCCCACCCCCAGGATCAGGGCCACACTCGACATCAGCGGCGAGATGGCGGGGATCCAGAATTCATCAGCAGCATTGAGAGACCCGAAGCCAAGCCCGATCAGGCCCGCCAGCAGCGCCATGGGCGCCATGACCTGCAACTGCGCCACCGCGATGCGATGCAGCTCCGGCGTCAGCCCAGGGCCCACAAGCGTGATTAGAGGGTCAGCGGCGAGCACCAACACGGCTGTCACCACGAGCAGCAACGCACTCACGGTGGTGTTGAGCGTGGCGAGAATGTGAGCACCTTCCTCGCGGGGCCGGCGGCTGAGCACACTGACCATTGCGCTGTGGAACGGACCGTTGATCCCTCCCAGCAGAATCAGCAGAAAGCCGGGAAGGATGTAGGCGTAGTTGTAAGCGTCATACGCCGCACCCACACCGAATGCCGCCGCGATCACCAACTGGCGAATCAGACCTCCGGCTTTGCTGAGCAGAGTCCCGTAGGTGACCACCAGGGCGATGCGCTTGAGAGATCTCCCCATCGGTGTCCGCGGAACCTTGTCATCACTGAGAACGATCCTCGGTCCATTGCGCGGCACCATGGCGCCAGTCAGCCCGCCTCCATGACCGGCACCCCTCTGCTCGAGTTCGCCCCTCTGACGGAGGGGGTGCTGCTCAAGCGCTACAAGCGCTTTCTGGCCGATGTGGAACTCCAGGACGGCTCGGTGGTAACGGCCCACTGCGCCAACACAGGTCCGATGACCGGCGTGCTTCATCCCGGAGGCCGGGTGAGGATGCGCTATGCCCCTTCCCCCAAGCGCAAACTGGCCTGGACCTGGGAACAGGCTGAAGTCCCTGGATCCGATGGGACATCCTGTTGGGTTGGTATCAACACAGCCCTCCCCAATCGACTGATCAGAGCCGCGATTGAGGCCGGTTACCTCAACGACGCGCTGGGGCCGATTGCTGGGATCCGGGCGGAAGTGCCCTATGGAGACAATCGCCGCAGCCGAATCGATCTGCTGCTCACGCCAGACGAGGGGGCCCCTGACCCACGTCCGATCTACCTGGAAGTGAAAAACACAACCTGGTGCGACGGACCAGTCGCTTTATTCCCCGACACAGTGACCGAACGGGGACAGAAACACCTGAAGGAGCTCATGGGTGTGCTGCCTGCAGCTCGCGGGGTGTTGGTGCCCTGCCTCAGTCGCCCTGATGTCTCCTGCTTCGCACCTGGAGACAGTGCTGATCCGCGCTACGGGGAACTGTTTCGGCAGGCTTCAAAAGCAGGTGTTCAAGTCGTGCCCTGTGCCTTCAGCTTCCACTCAGACCGCATCTTCTGGGAAGGCCAGCGACCTGTGCAGCCGCATCAATCGCCAGTTTTGTAGCAACGGCGACTCGGAAAGTGTTCGCTATTGAGCACTTTGATGGAGTCTGATGGTCCTTAACAAGACTTTCTGAACTGCAGTTTCGCTTTCTTTCTATGACAACTGCTCTGCATCCGCCGTCGCGGCGGCGCAAAGCGCGCCTCCAAGAGGCAAGCCTGCTCGAAGGCCCCATGCTTCTCCTTCAGAGCATCCGAGGGCTCCGCAGTCAACGTGCCCTGCTTTGGCTGGCCTGCGCGCCCATTGCACTGCTTGGCCTCGGCGTTTTCAACCTGTCCGCCCGAGCCGGTGTTGGCCTGACTGACCTTGACGGCATTCAGGCAGCAAAATTTCTCGCTGACAATCTCTGGTTGCTCGTTGCAGCAGCCTTGGTGATCTTCATGAACGCCGGCTTCGCCATGGTCGAAGCCGGCATGTGCCGCCAGAAAAACGCTGTCAATATCCTCGCCAAGAACCTGTTTGTGTTCGCTCTGGCCGTCACCGCTTACTGGGTGGTGGGTTATTCCTTGATGTATGGCAACTCCGTGATCGACGGATGGCTGTCCTTTAAGGGATTCTTCTTCGACTGGAGTGCTGCAGATGCACTGGCCTGCGCCGCGGGACAGGGTCCTAAGGATTGCGTCCAACTGGTGCCCTCGGTTGACTTCCTCTTCCAGGCCGCCTTTGCAGGAACTGCGGCAACCATCGTTTCGGGACTCGTGGCCGAGCGCGTCAAATTTGGCGAATTCGTGCTTTTCTCACTCGTTCTGACCGCTTTCATCTACCCCATCTCCGGTTCCTGGGAATGGAATGGTGGCTGGTTGAACAGCGTTGGCAACAAAGAATTCATCGATTTTGCAGGCTCCTCGATCGTTCACTCCGTCGGAGCCTGGGCAGGCCTGGTGGGCGCCATGCTGCTTGGCCCCCGGATTGGCAAATACGTGAACGGCCGCACTCAGGCCATTCCCGGCCACAACATGGCCATTGCCACCCTGGGCGCGCTGATTCTGTGGATCGGCTGGTACGGATTCAACCCCGGCTCTCAGCTGGGAATGGATGAGTGGGTTCCCTACATCGCCGTCACCACAACCCTTGCAGCTGCAGGTGGTGCGATCGGTGCCACCATCGTTTCGACACTCACCTCAGGCAAGCCGGATCTGACGATGATCATCAACGGCATCCTCGCCGGCCTGGTCAGCATTACGGCTGGATGCGCAAACCTCACTTGGGTGGGCTCCTGGCTCGCAGGACTCGTTGGCGGAGTGATCGTGGTCTTCGCGGTGGCCGCCCTGGACAGCGCAGGCATCGATGATCCAGTCGGCGCCTTCTCCGTGCACGGTGTCTGCGGCATCTGGGGCACGGTTGTGATCGGACTCTGGGGTTTCGACATCCAGGGCGATGGCTCTCCCCTCGGCCTGTTTGTGGGCGGTGGCGTTGAACAACTGGGTATCCAGGCCCTGGGTACTGCAGCCTTCGCCATCTGGACTGTCGTGACCTGCTGGATCGCCTGGAGCGTGATCGGCGCCCTGTTCGGCGGCATCCGCGTCACCGAGGAAGAGGAAATCAATGGCCTCGATATCGGTGAACACGGCATGGAGGCTTACCCCGATTTCGCCTCTGCCGGTAACTGAAGTTGCGTCATTGGTCCTGAACCCCGGCCCTCAGGGGCTGGGGTTTTTTCTTGGTTTGGGCAGGGCCGCCCCAAAGCACGAGACAGCTCCGACCCACAGCCCATAGAGTCATCGCACTGCCGCCCCGGCCATGGACACCCACGCTTTCAAGCGCTCTCTTCACAACTCCGACCGCTACAACCGTCGTGGCTTCGGGCGCGCTGAAGAAGTTGCTGGAAGCCTCGAGCAGGCTTATCAGAGCAGCCTGATTGGATCCATCCGTGAAAACGGTTACCAACTCAGCCACGGCCGCCTGAACGTTCGACTGGCCGAAGCCTTCGGTTTCTGCTGGGGCGTTGAACGGGCCGTTGCCATGGCGTACGAAACCCGCAAGCACTATCCCAGCGAGCGGCTGTGGATCACCAACGAGATCATTCACAACCCTTCCGTGAATGATCATCTGCGCAACATGAACGTCCATTTCATCCCTGTGGATCAGGGCGTGAAGGACTTTTCAGGCGTGGCTTTCGGCGATGTGGTGATTCTTCCTGCGTTCGGGGCCACCGTTCAGGAAATGCAGTTGCTCAATGATCGTGGCTGCCACATCGTTGACACCACTTGCCCCTGGGTCTCCAAGGTGTGGAACACCGTGGAAAAGCACAAGAAGCACGTTTTCACCTCGATCATTCACGGGAAGGTCAAACACGAAGAGACCCTGGCCACGAGTTCTTTCGCGGGAACTTATCTCGTATTGCTTGATCTCGAGGAAGCTCAGTTCGTTGCCGACTACATCCTCGGCAAGGGGGATCGCGAAAGCTTCATGGCCCGGTTTGCAAACGCCTGCTCACCAGGCTTCGACCCGGACCGCGATCTCGAGCGTGTCGGTGTCGCGAACCAGACCACCATGCTCAAAAGCGAAACAGAGGAGATCGGCAGGCTGTTCGAGCGCACCATGCTCAGCAAGTTCGGCCCCACACAATTGAACGAACATTTCCTTGCGTTCAACACCATCTGCGACGCCACCCAGGAACGACAGGACGCCATGTTCTCCCTGGTCGATGAGCCCTTGGATCTAATGGTTGTGATCGGCGGATACAACTCGTCCAACACCACCCACCTCCAGGAAATTGCCATCAGCCGGGGGATCCGCTCATTCCACATCGACACACCTGAGCGGATCAGCGAGGACAACACCATTGAGCACAAACCACTCGGAGAAGAACTGACCCGCGACAACAACTTCCTACCGAGCGGGCCGATCACCGTCGGCATCACCTCCGGCGCCTCAACTCCCGATCGCGTGGTTGAACACGTCATTCAACGCATGATCGCTATCAGCGATGCAGACTGACCGCCACGAAGCTTTACATTGGTACATCACAGCAATCCTCTAGGACTGGGTTCGTCCGTGCTGCTTTTGTCGAGACCACCCGACCAAGCCCTGCGTCACCGCGAGAAAGAGGACTCCCAGGTGCGCTGCTATCGCAGCCATTTCAGCGACCGCATGGAAATGCGGGCTGATCCCGACACGATTGCGACCTACCTCGATCAACACGAGGGCTGGTTCTGCCGGTGTGCCGCACCCATGGAGGTCGAGTCTCTTGATCCCCAGGCGTATGCACTCACGCTTGGTCGATTCGGAAATTTCGGCTTCGAAGTGGAGCCCACCATCGGCCTGCGACTGCTACCACGGCAGGACAGAAGCTATGCGATCGAAACCGTTGCTCTTCCAGTCCACGATCCCGCTCTGGCGAAGTTGTACGACGTGGATTTCCAGGCGAATCTCAGCTTGGTCGATGATCCCGACAGCCCATCAGACCATGCCCAGACCTGGGTCAGCTGGACTCTTGATCTCACGGTCTGGATCTCACTTCCCCGCGTGATCACCATGCTGCCAAGCGGACTGGTTCAATCGAGTGGCGACCACCTTCTGCGCCAGATCGTGCGCCAGATCTCACGCCGACTGACATGGAAAGTCCAGGAAGACTTTCATGCAACGCATTCACTGGCATGCCCTCCCAGACGGAGAGCCGCATTTTGAAATGCCGGTCGAGCCCTTAACCAGAAACAATTCAGACCGAGACAAGTTGAGACCGACCGAGTTTTCAGGATTGACCTGACACCTGCACGCCTGTTCGCTCAAATCATTCACCACGCCAAAACAGTGACTCGCCGTTGCAAAAAGTGAAAAATTTGGCAACCACAGACGATTCTTCAAAGGAATGAATGAACGACTCGGCATTACATCACCCATGCAAACCAAATAAAAACCAGCCATAAGAACCGTTCACATGGTTACTGAAATCGCTCGATTCAGGCAGGCGGGATTGTTGCAAACTGTGAAATGGCCATATGTTATGTTTTCTTTTTATCGACCAATCACCAATGGCATTGTCAGGATTTGAAATTGCTGTTGGCGGCATCGCTTCAGCTCCCGTCTTGGGCGGCCTGATTTTTCTGGGATACAAAGCCTTTGGCGAGAAAAACCTTGATACCTCCAAGCTGAAACCTAAAAAGCCTGCAGCTGCAGACAAGAAAGCTGCACC
>CAJXFG010000023.1 GCA_913052185.1 uncultured Synechococcus sp.
TGGATCAGCTGCGCATCCTGCGGGCCATCGTCAGTGAGGGCAGTTTCAAAAAGGCGGCCGACAGTCTCTATGTCACCCAGCCAGCGGTGAGCCTGCAGATCCAGAACCTTGAGAAGCAGCTGGAGGTGGCCCTCTTTGACCGTGGCGGTCGCAAGGCTCAGCTCACCGAGGCCGGCCATCTGCTGCTCAGCTACTGCGATCGGATTCTGAGCCAGTGCCATGAAGCCTGCCGGGCATTGGACGATCTTCACGACCTCAAGGGGGGGTCTCTGCTGGTCGGAGCCAGTCAGACCACCGGGACCTACTTGATGCCTCGGATGATCGGTCTGTTCCGTCAGAAATTCCCTGACGTGGCTGTCCAGCTGCATGTCCACAGCACCCGCCGCACGGGTTGGAGTGTGGCCAACGGACAGATCGATCTGGCGATCATCGGCGGTGAACTGCCCGCTGAGCTCAATGAGTTGCTGCAGGTTGTGCCCTACGCCAGTGACGAGCTGGCCCTGGTTCTGCCTGTGAAGCATCCCCTCGCCCGTCTGGTGGAGCTCAGCAAGGACGATCTCTACAGGCTCGGGTTTGTGAGCCTGGACGCGCAGTCGACCACGCGCAAGATGGTGGACCAACTGCTCGGCCGCTCCGGACTGGATGTGCAGCGGTTGCGGATTGAGATGGAGCTGAATTCCTTTGAGGCCATCAAGAACGCGGTTCAGGCAGGCCTGGGTGCCGCCTTTCTGCCAGTTGTCTCGATTGAGCGGGAGCTCACCGCCGGCACCTTGTTGCGCCCAAGCGTTGTGGACCTGCAGGTGCGTCGCCAGCTCAAGTTGATCACCAATCCATCCCGCTACTGCTCCCGAGCGGCGGAAGCCTTCCGCAGAGATGTGCTGCCGGTGTTTGCCAGCGCTGACAGCCCTTTACGCCAGGGAAGAACTGGACCCCTGGCTCAGGAGATCGTCATCGAGGATTCGGGGGAGAGCGATCAGAACTGATCAGCTTCCGGGGTGATGCCGACGGTGTCATCCGCCACGCCCTTGGTGAGGAACTTGTTCTGGCTGATGTCGGTCTGGTAGACGCAGCGGACCACAGGCTTGTCCCTCACCGATCCGATGTAGGCGAACGTGTTCATGCGTTGTTTGCATTCACGCTCCTGCGCTGAGGTGATCGCGCCTTCCTTGCGAAGCACCGCCCAGTTCTCTCGTCGAATCACACATCCAGGCTGCAGGGTCGGCTGGGTGACAAAACTGCTGGATGGATTCAGTGTCGTGTACATCTCGATATCCATCACGAAGGCACTGGCACCCCACTGTCTGCAGAACTCAGGGTCTGGCACCGCCATGTCCAGCTGCTGCGAGCTTGCGATGTTGCCCTGGTCGCCCTGCGTGGTGCTGGTGACCGCACTGCCGATCCCGATTCCCACAATCAGGACACCAGCCAGAACCGCGATGGTGGCTGTGTTCAGATTCATGCCGTTGCCACCATTCTTCGGTGGCGGTGGCCCTCCGTACCCCCGGCCGTCTCTCCGGTCATCGCGCCGAGGGGCATCACGGCGTCCTCCATTGCCTCTGCGGTCGTAACCGGAGCTGGAGGGACGGTCGTAGGGGGAGCGACTCACAGCAGTTCAGGGGTTCTGGGGAGACCCATTGAGTAGTTGAGAACGCGGCATTCAGGGTTGTAACTCAGCTTGCCGGCCTGCAGCAGTTCGCGGATGCAGCCTTCGAGTTCCGTGCCGATGCGACGCAGGTTGTAGTCGTTGAGAGCCTGGCCGTCGTGGCTTTTGACCAGTTCCCTGAAGCGCTGCTGAACGATCTCGATGGTGTTATCAGACCAGACGAATTCGTTGTCGGGATCCAGATCAAGGGTGAGCTGACTCGGATCGGGGACCAGATCACCGTTCTCGACCCGAGCCGTGAACAGGCGCACGTGACGGGTCGTGCTCTTCAGCAGGGTCTCGGCCATGAATCAAGCAGAGCGGTATGAACACCGCGCAGGCGTATTGCAGGTGACTTTAGGAAGCGAAGAGGAGACCTCTCCTTTTAAGGTTGTTTTCAACTTGTGTTCAGAAGCATGCGCGTCGCCATCGCGGGGGCCGGTCTGGCAGGACTTTCCTGCGCCAAGTACCTGGCGGATGCTGGTCATACGCCCGTTGTGGTCGAGGCTCGTGACGTGCTTGGAGGCAAGGTCGCCGCCTGGAAGGATGAGGACGGTGACTGGTACGAGACCGGGCTCCACATCTTCTTCGGTGCCTATCCGAACATGCTCCAGATGTTCAAGGAGCTGAACATCGAAGAGAGGTTGCAGTGGAAAAGCCACTCGATGATCTTCAATCAGCCGGAGGAGCCAGGCACCTACAGCCGTTTTGATTTTCCTGATCTGCCCGCTCCTGTGAATGGCGTCGCGGCGATTCTGGGGAACAACGACATGCTCAGCTGGCCTGAAAAGATCAGCTTCGGCCTTGGCCTCGTGCCCGCCATGCTGCGCGGGCAGGGATATGTCGAAGAGTGCGACAAGTACTCCTGGACTGAGTGGTTGCGCGTTCACAACATCCCCGAACGGGTGAACGATGAGGTGTTCATCGCCATGAGCAAGGCGCTGAACTTCATTGATCCCGATGAAATCTCCGCCACGGTCGTTCTCACGGCTCTCAACCGCTTCCTGCAGGAGAAGAGTGGGTCCAAGATGGCCTTCCTTGACGGTGCACCTCCCGAGCGGCTGTGCCAACCGATGGTCGAGCACATCGAATCTCTTGGCGGTGAAGTTCATCTCGACAGTCCTTTGCGTGAGATCAAGCTCAATGAGGACGGCTCCGTGGCTGCTTTCCATATCGGTGGCATCAAAGGCAAGGAGAGCTTCGATCTCACTGCTGATGCCTATGTGAGTGCTCTGCCTGTTGATCCCTTCAAGTTGCTGTTGCCTGAGCCCTGGAAGCAGATGGACGTCTTCAAGAAGCTCGATGGCCTTCGGGGCGTGCCGGTGATCAATCTGCATCTCTGGTTCGACCGCAAGCTCACGGATATCGATCACCTGTTGTTCAGCCGCTCCCCGCTGCTCAGCGTCTATGCCGACATGAGCATCACCTGCAAGGAGTACGAAGACCCTGATAAGTCGATGTTGGAGCTCGTGTTCGCGCCTGCCAAGGACTGGATCGGACGCTCCGATGAGGAGATCATCGAGGCCACGATGGGCGAGCTCAACAAGCTCTTTCCCATGCATTTCGGCGGCGACAACCCCGCCACCCTGCGCAAGTACAAGGTGGTGAAGACACCGCTGTCGGTTTACAAGACCACCCCGGGCTGTCAGAAGCTGCGTCCGGATCAGACCACCCCGATCAAAAACTTCTTCCTGGCGGGTGATTACACGATGCAGCGTTACCTCGCATCCATGGAAGGTGCGGTTCTGAGCGGCAAGCTCTGCGCAGGGGCGGTAGACCGCAAGAGCGATCAACTGGCATCATCGTCCCCTGTCAGCGAGCCGGTCTCGGCCTGAGTGATGCCTCTCGCAGCTCCGGATCTCGACGCAGCCTTCGAGGCCTGTCGTCGGGAGACCGCCGAGTGGGCCAAGACGTTCTATCTCGGAACGCTGCTGCTTCCCTATGAAAAGCGTCGTGCCATCTGGGCGATCTACGTCTGGTGCAGGCGAACCGATGAGCTGATGGACAGCCCTGAAGCCCAGGCTCGTCCGCAGCACGAGCTGGCCGATCGCCTGAATCGCTGGGAGTTGAAGACCCGCGACCTTTTCAAGGGCCATGTCGAGGATGAGCTCGATGCGGTGATGGTTGACACCCTCGAGCGGTTCCCACAGAGCATCCAGCCCTATCTCGACATGATCGAGGGGCAGCGCATGGATCTCACCTGGACCCGCTACCCCCGCTTCGAAGATCTCAGGTTGTACTGCTACAGGGTTGCAGGCACCGTCGGTCTCATGACTCAGGGGGTGATGGGGCTGGATCAGGCCTACAGCTCCGCTCCCTGGAGTGACAGTCCCGATACCTCGGACGCAGCGGTTGCCCTTGGGATCGCCAACCAGCTCACCAACATCCTTCGCGATGTCGGTGAAGACCGCGGCCGTGGTCGCATCTATCTGCCTCAGGAAGATCTTGAGCACTTCGGATATTCCGAGGAAGACCTGATGGCAGGACGTCTCAATCAGGCCTGGAAGGACCTGATGGCGTTTCAACTGCGCCGCGCACGCGAGTGGTTTGATCGCTCCGAAGCGGGTGTGCGCTGGTTATCGCGTGATGCCCGATGGCCCGTCTGGACTTCGCTACGCCTTTACAGGGGGATTCTGGACGTCATTGAGCGTCACGATTACGACGTCTTCAACAAGCGTGCCTACGTCGGCAAACTCAACAAGTTTCTCGATCTTCCGCGTTCCTTTGTGTTGGCTCAGTCGCGCTAGTCGTCGCCCACAAAAAAACCGGTCATCTCAGATGACCGGTAACGGAAATCAGATCAAACGACTGTTCAGACGGCCGTTTTCTGGTTGGCAAGAAGATCCTTGAGCTTGGAGAGCTCACCTGCCCAGCGGGGATCGGGAGCCTCTTCAGCCTTGGCGTCGCTGTGGACAACCTTGTTGACAGCCTTGCGCGCTGAACCAGGTGCGTGTCCGCCACCCTGGCCGCGTCGGCCGCCGCCGCCGGCATTGCTGTCTCTTCGCTCAGAGCGCTCAACGCGAAGCGCATTTCCACCGAAGTCCTTGCCGTTGAACTGCTCGATCAGGGCATCAGCGACTTTCTCGTCGTCGACGTTGGCGAAGCCGAAGCCGCGGCAGGCACCGGTCTCGCGGTCGAGAACAGCCTTGAAGCGAATTCCCTCCCCAACGCTGGTGAGCTGAGCCTCAAGCTCCTTGCTCTCAAAATTCTGCGGCAGGTTGCCGATGTAAAGACGCACGCTCATGAAACGGGGAAGGGAAACGGAAGACTGCGTGTCAGGCCGATCGTTGTCGTCACTGCTAGGGCAGTTAATCACAGGACCCATCCGGGTCTGTCTGAACCGCCTGATGGGACAACCAGGATCGCGCTGCTTTGAGCGCCTGCTCGCGGGTCGAAACCCGACCATACGCACGCTCGAGGCTCAAGTGTTGGATCAGGGCACCCAGGGCAGGTCCCGGCGATAGGGAGAGGGCTTCCTGAAGGGTTGTGCCATCGAGTGGGGGTCTGGGATGAAAAAGAGGATCCTGAGGGTCTCTCCAGCGCTCCAGCCACTGCTGCTGCAGCCCGGCTGGCCAAGTCAGGATCAGGGCTGGCAGATCGATCTCCAGATCTCTGTGAAGCTGCAGGCGTTGCTCCTCCGTCAAATCCTCAAGGGCAGGAGGTCCCTTTTCCGCGGTTAATCGCCCGATCCAGTAGCGCAGCCGTTCACAACGTTGTAACTGCCGGCGACTGAAGCGGAGTTCTCTGAGGCCCGCGTCCGGCAGCAGCCGGGTGAGCCTTGCGAGCGGGAGGGCCAGACGCCGTTCGCTGTCTGTCAGCAGTTCGGATCGCTCACAAGTGCCGAGGTTCTGTTCAGCATCGACGCCAGTGCTCTGGGTCGACCAGGGCTCCAGAAGATCCAGTTCGCTGATAAGTGGAATCGTCTGCGCGGCGGCCGGGGCGGCGACGAGTCGCAGCAGTTCTGCCTGGATCCGCTCAGGAGCGGCGCGTGGAAGCAGAGAACGGTTGCGATGCAGCAGGCTCAGTGTCTGAGAATCCATGCTCATCTCCAGTTCCGCGATCAGGCGCAGTCCTCGCAGCAGACGCAGTGGGTCGTCCTGCAGGTTGGTTTCCCTGACCGCGACGACTCTGCCCTCCCGCAGATCCTCCAGACCTCCTGTCGGGTCGATCAGCTGAGGGCTGCCATCAAAGCTCAGGGCAATGGCATTGAGCCGGTAATCGCGACGATTCAGATCGTCCTCCAGTGTCTGCCCGTCCTGTCGGGCGAGATCGATGGTCCACCCCTTCAACACCAGGCGGGCCATGTCCCGTTGTTCATCCAGCACAACGCAGGCTCCTCCAAGCCGTTTTGCCAGTTGCCGTGTGCTTTCCAGAGCGTTGCCCGGCACCACCAGGTCCAGGTCTGGGGTCTCTGAAAGTCTGTTCAGGACGGCATCACGAACCGCTCCTCCCACCAGCACTGACCCTTGCGGAAGCTGTGTCGGTTGCACCGGCCAGCTGTCCGGTTTCAGTCGACGCCAGACAATTGCAGCCAGCCTGTTCCGATCTGCCGTCAGAATGGGTGACGAATCGGAGCGGGGGGGCATGTGCATCTGTGTTGACTGCCGCTGGGTAGACCGCTGTCAGGCCTATCACGCTGTGGAGCGGCAGCACGGTGCTCCCCATCTCGCTGAAACCCCTGATCTGAAGCCAGCCGATCCTCGAATTCATATCAGCGTGATGGATCTGCCGGCCGGGCAGGTCGGGGTCGAATGGGATGTGCGGGGCTGTGGGTCATTTCAACTGGATCGTGGGCGCTGGAGTCGACTCCGGCCCGGTGAGGAGGTGCCTCGATGAGCGACTGGCTGCTCGCTCTGCACAGCTCCACTGAAACTCTCGGCATTGCACTGGTCGGCGCAGAGGCTCCGATGCAGGAAGCCCGCGTGATGTGTCGCACGCTTGGACGCGCCCTCACCAATGAGCTGGTGGTCTCGCTTCAGCAACTTCTGCCCGCTGATGAGTGGGCAGGTATCAGGAGGCTTGCCGTGGCCACAGGGCCCGGCGGATTCACGGGAACCCGACTGACGGTTGTGCTGGCGCGGACACTGGCGCAGCAGTTGGATGCCCCTCTGCATGGGGTCAGCAGTTTCGCCCTGATGGCTCCGAGACTCCGCAAGCAGCTGCCTGAACCTCAGCAGAATCAACCCTTCTCGATTGTGCAGACCCTGCCCCGGAGAGGGCAGGTCGCGGGTCGCTACAGGATTGCGAACACCGAAGTGGAGGAACTGGAACCCCCTCGCCTGCTCAGTGAAGGTGATCAGCCTGTCCCGGCTGTTCCGATGGCGGTGGATGTCGCTGCTGATGTCCTGCAGCTTCTGCGTTGCTGCCGTGATTGTCATGCCCGTGATCTTCCAGGCCCGTGGGACCCGGTTCTGCCGATCTATCCCACATCGCCTGTGGGGCCGGTGTGATGGGTCTTGGCGGACGGTCGCTGCTGCTTGGTGCTGCCGTCGTTGCCGGCGCCTGTGCCGGTGGCCCCCTGCGCCCTTTCGCGGAGGCCGCACTCACCAACCATCAGCCCCAGAGAATTCTGGTTCTCGGAGGTGATGCTGATCGCGAGCGCATGGGTCTGCATCTGGCTCGCCGGATGAACCTGCCTCTGGTCGTGAGTGGGGGGACCAATCCCGAATACGCCCAGTGGCTGATGCGCGATGCCGGTCTCGAGCAGGACCGGGTTCGACTCGATTACCGGGCCAAGGACACCCTCGGGAATTTCACGTCGCTCGTGGATGAACTCCAGAGGGAGGGAGTCCATCATCTGCTCCTTGTGACCAGCGAAGACCATCTCCCGCGGGCGATGGCTGTCGGAGCCATCGTGGCGGGAAGCCGTGGAATCCGGTTGACGGGTGTTCCTGTCAGCTGCCAGCCCAACTGCCGTGATGAAAGCTTCGGCAAACGTTTCGGGGATGGCCTGCGCGCTGCTGCCTGGGTGATCACCGGTCGGGATCTGAAGCCATGGGCGCGCAGGCACTGGCCTCAGCTGTTCAGTTCCGATTGATCGATCAGGGCGTTGATCCGTCTTTGCAGCTCAAGAGTGGTGGCTTCAAGATCGGGTTTGCGCCTGCTGCTCGGGGCGGGAACAGGGCTGCCAATCCGCATTTCGAGCCTGACCAGTCGAGGGAGACTGCGGCCCACTCCAAGGGCTCTGTGGCTGTTGAGAATGGCCACAGGCAGGAGAGGAGCGCCTGATCTCGCCGCCAGGAGGGCTGCACCGGGCATCGGCTGGTTCACGCGGCCGTCCGACTGGCGGGTGCCATCGAGAAAGACGCCAATGGCCCAGCCTTCGTTGAGCCTTGCCGTGGCTGTGCGGATGGCTTCGCGATCGCTTGCACCCCGTTTCACCGGATAGGCACCACAGGAACGGATCAGACGGCCCAGAACCGGGATGCTGAAAAGCTCGGCTTTGGCCATGAACGACACCGGGCGTCCCAGGGCATGGCCAAGCAGCGGTGGATCGAGATGGGACCCGTGGTTGGCCACAACAACAAGGGGGCCGTCCATCGGCACGTTGCCGTTGCCGCGTGTGCGTCCTCGGAACAGCACTCTGAAGACCGGAAACACCAGCAGGGCACTGACCAACCTGTAAACGGCGCTTGGTTGTGGGGTTTTCTGGTGCTGGAGGCCGCTGGTTTCAGTCGAAAGGATGCTGCTCACAGTCAAAGGCCCAGGTCGCCGGAACTTGAGAGCTGTGACGTTGTCACCCCTTTCATTGCACGTTTGGCCAGGCCGCTGAGCACATTCCCCGGACCGATCTCGACCAGGGTGTCCACGCCTGAGCCTGCCATTTCCGCCATCGTTTCGCGCCAGCGCACACCGGTGATCATCTGGCGTCGCAGTCGCTGCTTCAGCTCCTCTGCATCGCGGCTGGGGGTGGGGTCTGTGTTGCTCAGCACCGGGATGCGTGCATCCGTGAAGGCGACACTGTCGAGATGGGAGGAGAAGGCATCCGCCGCCTTCGCCATGAACGGGGAATGGAACGCGCCGGAGACGGCGAGGGGAATGGCACGCTTGCAGGTGAGTGCTTCGCTCACCGCATTCACCGCCTCCGGGCTGCCTGACAGCACCACCTGAGCATCGCTGTTGTCATTGGCAATCACCACACCTTCAGTCGAACTGACAAGGGTTTCCAGTTGGCTGCGGTCGAAACCGATGACCGCTGTCATGGCTCCTCCCCCCGCACTCGCCATCAGCTCTGATCGGCGTTGCATCAGCTCCAGGCCGGTGGCGGCATCGAACACGCCCGCTGCATAGAGCGCCACAAGCTCGCCAAGGCTGTGCCCTGCCACCAGGTCGGGTTCCCTTCCCTGACGCCTGAGCTCATCCACAACCAGCGACTCCACAACAAACAGGGCTGGCTGCGTGTTGCGGGTGTCGTTCAGATCGGAGGGGCTGCTGGCAGCCGAGCCCTCCCCCCTGCAGATCGACAGAAGATCCCTGCCAAGCAGTTTCGATGCCAGCTCAAATCGTTCCTCCGCACCAGGCAGGCTCAGAACCGGGTCGGCCATGCCGTTTTTCTGAGATCCCTGTCCGGGGAACACCCAGGCGATCGACATTCGATGTGGCGCAACGGTGTTGGGAGCCTAGGCGGGCCCCTGCCAGCGGAAGAGTGCCGCTCCCCAGCTCAGGCCAGCTCCAAAGCCGCTGCTTGCCAGCAGGTGTCCGGACCGGACCCGACCATCCCTCACCGCTTCGTCGAGCACGAGAGGAATCGTTGCCGCTGAGGTGTTGCCGTAATGAGCCAGGTTGCTCAGCACCTTCTGTTTGGGGATGGCGAAGCGATCAGCCACAGCATCGAGGATGCGCTGATTGGCTTGATGCAGCAGTAGCCAGTCGACGGTCTCAGGGCCCACATCACAGCGTTCCAGAAGGCTCTGCAAGACCGCTGGGACTTCCCGTACGGCGAATTTGTAGACCTCCTGGCCATTCATCTCGATCGGGCGATAGCCACCCTGCCGATGCTGCGCACTGTCTGCCAAGACTTCACCGTTATCGAGAGCAGGCAGGTTGAGCACACCACCGCGTGTGCCGTCGCTGCGCAGCAGAAATCCGAGGAGACCATCCTCATCGCTGGCTTCAATGGCGACAGCTCCGGCACCATCGCCGAACAGCACACAACTGCGGCGGTCATCCCAGTCCACGAAACGACTGAGCTGGTCGGCGCCGATCACCAGGGCTCGCCGCATGGCGCCGGTGCGCAGGTACTGAGCGGCTGTCACCAGCGAAAAGAGAAAGCCGCTGCAGGCGGCTGTGAGATCAAAGGCCACTGCATTCGATGCCCCTAGTGCAGCCTGCACCGCTGGTGCTGAACCGAACAGGTCATCCGGAGTGGAGGTTGCCAGCAAGATCAGGTCAAGGCTGTCGGCAGACCAGCCGGCCATGGCCAGAGCCGACCGCCCCGCTTCAGCCGCGAGGTCATTCAGGCGCTGGTCGGGGCTGCTCACGCGTCGTGTGGCAATCCCGGTGCGGCTGCGGATCCACTCATCGCTGGTGTCAACACGCTGACCCAGCTGGTTGTTGCTGATCACCTGGGCTGCCTGGGCGCTGCCGCTGCTGATCAGAGCTACGCCTCGGGAGTGCGGTGATGCTCCAGCCAAAAGAGGGTCCAAGCGGTGGCGTCAGTCAATCACAGTCCGTCAGAACCCCTGTCAGGCAAGGGGGTTGCTCATGCTGCAAAGTCTGCAGCGATTCGTGACTTCGAGCTGATCAAGCCCGGGAGGTGGTTTTGGCTCCCAGCTGGGCAAGATGATCCATCACGCCATGGCTGGCAGCTGAGTGGGCCAGACGCAGGGCACTCACCACCGACAGGGCCTTGCTGCTGCCGTGGCCGATCACGCAGATGCCGTTGACACCCAGCAGCAGGGCTCCGCCGTGTTCCGCATGATCCAGCCGTTTCTTGATGCGCTTGAGATTGCTGCGCAGGAAGGCGGATCCAACCTTGCCGCGACGACCGCGAGGCAGCTCGGCTCTGAGCACGCCGAGCAGAACGCTCCCCACCGATTCCAGAAACTTCAGCAGAACATTGCCGGTGAAGCCGTCACAGACCACCACGTCGAATTCTCCTGACAAGACATCGCGACCCTCACAGTTTCCGGCGAAGTGAAGACGTGATTCCCCGAGGAGCAGCTCATGGGTGCGAACCGAGAGATCATTGCCCTTGCACTCCTCCTCTCCAATGTTGAGCAGGCCGATCCGAGGTTTGCTCACCTGCAGAACATCTCTTGAGTAGATGTCCCCCAGCAGGGCGAACTGATGGAGGTAGGAGGGCTTGCAATCCATGTTGGCTCCCACATCCAGGACCAGCACGGGCTGTCCGGGATCTTTCGTGGGAAACAGGGCCCCGATGGCGGGCCGGTCGATGCCGGACAGTCGTCCCAGCCGGAAGATGGCGGAAGCCATCACGGCACCGGAGTTGCCTGCCGAATACACGGCCTGGGCCTCTCCTCGTTTGACCAGATCCATGGCCACATTGATGCTGGCGTCGCGTTTGCGTCGCACCACGGTGGCCTCCTCGTGCATTTCCACCGAGGGGCCGCTCGTGATCAGTTCCAGTCGTCCTGCATCGATTGCTGTATTCATCGCCTCACCCAGTCCGGCGGCGGCGGCAGCTTCCAGCACCCGGTCGGTTTCTCCGACGAAGCGGATTTTCACGGCCAGCCGCTCGATGGCCTGCAGGCATCCCTCCAGAATCGGAGCAGGTGCGTTGTCACCGCCCATTCCGTCCACGGCTACCCACACGCGGTCTCGATCGTTGATCTCGAGTTCCTCGCCGGGGATGCCGCCCTGAAGACGCCTGAGCGGATCCATCACCGGTTGCAGCACGGAACCGGCCATGGTGCCGGCGCTGTTGACCATCGTGCCCGCCATGGAGGTGACGGAGCCGGCCACGTTGCCGGCTGCACTGGCGGAGGTGGTTGCGGTGTCCACCAGGGTGGTCACTGCGGCGTTGCGCCGGTACCAGATCACAAGGCGTCGTACAGCCTTGGAACGGCGGGCTTTGATCCTCGGCGCAGCGTCCGGGGTGAGGTCAGGATCCTTCGGAGGCAACGGAATCGACGATGCGCTGGAACAGGTAGCCGGTGCCGCGAGCCGTGAGGATCAGCTCGGGGTTGGCCGGATCGTCTTCCAGTTTGGAACGAAGACGTGAAATATGAACATCCACCACCCGGGTGTCGACGTGGCGTTCAGGGGTGTAACCCCAAACCTCCTTCAGGATCTCACCACGGCTGAATGGTTCTCCGGAGCGGCTCACCAGCAGTTCGAGAAGGCTGAATTCCATCCCGGTGAGACGGATTCGCTCATCGTTGCGGAACACCTGCCGCTTGTTCGTGTCGATGCGCAGGTCTGAGACCTGGATCACGCCAGAATTGGGAATGCCTGCCGCATGCTCTTTCTCCACTCGGCGAAGAACACAGCGGATCCGAGCCTCCAGTTCCTTCGGGCTGAAGGGTTTGATCACATAGTCATCCGCTCCGAGCTCCAGGCCGGTGATCCGGTCGGCCACATCACCGAGAGCTGTGAGCATCACGATCGGAACATCGGATTCCTTGCGCAGCTCCTGACAGACCCCGTAGCCATCCAGCTTCGGCATCATCACGTCGAGAACGACCAGATCCGGATTGCACTCCTGGAAGCTTTCCAGGGCCTCGGTCCCATCGCAGGCGGTCACGACGTTGTACCCGATCATCGAGAGACGGGTTTCGAGGATCCTGCGGATGCTGGCCTCGTCATCCACCACGAGGATGGTTTCCTTGGAGGGTGCTGAGGCCGTCATATCGCCGGCAAGGAGCGAAGATAGTGCTCACACATAGGTGATTAGCGGGTTCAGTCGTTCACGTAGCGCCAACTTTCTTCACTATTCGACGTGCCCCGATCGGCCAATCTCTACGTCTGCCAGAGCTGTGGTGCCCAGACACGACAGTTCTTTGGGCGATGCAGCAGCTGCGGTAGCTGGAATTCTCTGGTGGAGCAGTCGGCCCCCAAAGACGACGGTCGTCGCCGTCGCGCCGGGGCCGATCCCGCCACCGCGCCGAAAGCGCGTCGCTCCACCTCGATGGCTTCGCTCGGCGATCAGCCTCTCGAGCGCATTGGCAGTGGTTACGGGGAACTCAACCGTGTTCTGGGCGGCGGACTCGTTCCTGGGTCATTGGTTCTTGTGGGAGGTGATCCGGGGATCGGCAAGAGCACACTGCTGCTGCAGAGCGCATCGGCCATCGCGCGAGATCGTTCGGTGCTGTACGTGAGCGCTGAGGAATCCGCTCAGCAGGTGAAGCTCCGTTGGCAGCGGCTCACAGCCGACAGCAATGATCTGCAGCTGCTGGCGGAAACGGACCTTGAGCTTGTGCTTCAGGAACTGGAAGCTCTCAGACCTGACGTGGCCATCATTGACAGCATTCAGGCCTTGCATGATGCCGAACTCTCCAGCGCCCCTGGTTCCGTTGCCCAGGTGAGGGAATGTGCGGCGGCTCTGCAGAGGCTGGCGAAGCGGCAGAACACCGCGTTGCTGCTGGTGGGGCATGTCACCAAAGAAGGCGCTCTGGCCGGGCCCAAGGTGCTTGAACACCTGGTGGATGCAGTGCTCACGTTCGAGGGAGATCGCTTTGCCAGCCATCGCCTGCTGAGGGCCGTCAAGAACCGCTTCGGGGCCACCCATGAGCTGGGCGTGTTTGAGATGCGCGGTCAGGGGCTGGAGGAGGTCGGCAATCCCAGTGAGCTGTTCCTCAGCGGTGAGCGGGCTAACGGGGTGGCCACGATCGTGGCCTGTGAAGGCACCAGGCCACTGGTGGTGGATCTGCAGGCGCTGGTGAGTTCCACCAGCTATGCCAGTCCTCGACGGACAGCCACCGGAATTGCCGTCAACCGCCTGCATCAGATCCTGGCGGTGCTGGAGAAGCACATGGGTCTGCCCTTGTCACGGTTTGACTGCTATCTGGCCGTGGCGGGGGGTCTGGATGTCGAGGAGCCGGCAGCAGACCTTGGGGTGGCCGCGGCAGTGGTTGCCAGTTTCCGAGATCTGACGCTGCCGGCGGGCACCGTTCTGCTCGGCGAACTGGGTCTGGGGGGTCAGCTTCGATCGGTGGGTCAGCTGGAGCTGCGACTGCAGGAGGCCGTTCGTCTGGGCTTCAGGCGCGCCGTTGTGCCGCGAGGAAGCGGCCTTGGCCCGGTCGCGTCGGGCCTGGATCTGGAACTGCTGGAGGCGGGATCCATCACCGAAGCCCTTGTGCTGGGGCTTGGGGTGAATCCTGAGGAGGAGCCGGCCTGAGCCGCTGGCACGCTTCAGAAGTACACATCAACGTTGCTGCGGCCGCTGGATTTCAGCCAGTTTTCAATGTCGAGATAGCCCCCTGGATTGAGGCGCACGGCCTGCGTCCAGGCTTCGGCCGCCTTGTCGAGCCAGACGTCCGCGTCGTCGCGCCGACCCTCCTCTTCGGCGATCCGCCCGCGCTTTTCATAGATCAGCCCCATGTTTTTCAGGCATGACGGCTGCTTGGGATTTTCATCAAGGGCCTGCTGGTAGGTCTCAATCGCTCTGTCTTCCTCGCCGTTGCTCATGTAGATGATCGCCATGTTTTTCAGGGTTTCTCCGCGATCAACCGGGTTCTCCTCGAGCTTGAGGCTCTCCTCATAGTTTTCAAGGGCTTCGGCGTAATCACCGTCGTTCTGAGCTGACAGGCCGTCGCGGTAATACACGTAGGCCTCCTTGGCCCGGGAGTTGATCGGCAGCAGCTTCACGATCAGGTCGGCCATGACCGTGAAGCTCTTGTCGATGAAGTTGTCGTTGCGGTTACTGCGTGGCACGGAAAGCCGGACGGATCAAACCATCCTGAACCCAACTGGTGCTGCCTAGCGTGGAGTGGTGTGAACCGTTGAAGTGTCTGCAGCGTCTTCCCATTCACCTGAGCCCATCGCGAACTCCCATGCGGTGCTTCTTGATGTGGAGGGAATGAAGTGTGGGGCCTGTGTGCGTGCAGTGGAGCGCACACTGCTGGCTCAGCCTGGTGTGCAGGAGGCCAGTGTCAATCTCGTGACCCGCAGCGCCTGGTTGCGACTCGACGGCGAGGCGACATCGTCGTCGCAACCGTTGCTGGATGCAGTGCTGGAGGCTTTGCGAGGCCGGGGTTTTCCTGCTCAGCCCCGCCAGAGCGGTCTGTTTGCCAAAGGGACGGAGCCGGAGAGAACGAGGGGATGGTGGCAGCAGTGGCGACAGCTGATGGTCGCTCTTGTGCTGCTTCTGCTGTCAGTGCTGGGTCACCTCGCTGAAGCTGGGACGCTTGCGCTGCCACTGATTGGCACGCTGCCCTTCCATGCCGCCCTGGCCACGGTGGCTTTGCTCGGACCCGGTCGACCGATTCTGATCAGTGGCTGGTCGGCGGTCCGCAGTGGTGTTCCCAGCATGGACACCCTGGTCAGCCTGGGCGTCGGCAGCGCTTACCTGGCGAGTCTGGTGGCGCTGATCTGGCCTGCGGTGGGGTGGCCCTGTTTCTTCAACGAGCCCGTGATGCTTCTCGGTTTCGTGCTGCTGGGTCGTTTCCTTGAGGAGCGTGCCCGTCGGCGCACCGGAAGGGCTCTGCAGGAGCTCGCCGCTCTCCAGCCCGAGACCGCTCGGCTGCTGATGGCGGATGCCTCGGTCCGCGAAGTTCCCGTTGCTGTGCTGCGACCGGGCGAATCCATTCAGCTGCTGGCCGGAGACCGGATTCCTGTGGATGGTGTGGTGCGCAACGGCTGCTCCGCGGTGGACCTCTCCAGTCTCACCGGCGAGCCGCTGCCGCTCGAGGCCGAGCCCGGGACTGAGCTCAGTTCCGGCTGTCTCAACCTCGAGGCCACCCTGGAGATGGAGGTTCGGCGTGTCGGCAGCGACACGGCCTTGGCCAGGATCATTGCCCTTGTCGAGCAGGCTCAGGCCAGGCGAGCGCCCATCCAGGGGCTGGCCGACAAGGTCGCAGGTCGTTTCTGCTACGGCGTCGTCAGCCTCGCGCTGGTGACGTTTCTGTTTTGGTGGCAGCTGGGGAGTCGTCTCTGGCCGCAGGTGCTGGAGGTGCCTGTGGTGCTCATGGATCATGGACATGATTCCGTGGTTCATGGCGCTCTTGGGGCAGGGGCCCAGACTCCGTTCGGTCTCGGCCTTCAGCTGGCCATCGCGGTGCTTGTGGTGGCCTGCCCCTGTGCCCTCGGACTGGCCACGCCCACGGTGATCACCGTGTCTTCAGGACTGGCTGCACGCCAGGGCTGGCTGTTCCGGGGCGGAGATGTGATCGAGCAATCCGCGTCCATCGAGCGCATGGTCTTTGACAAGACCGGAACGCTCACTCTGGGTCGCCCGCTCGTGGATGCGGTGATGGCCAGCGACGATCCCGCCCGCACCATTCAGCTGGCAGCGAGCCTTGAACAGACGAGTCGACATCCCTTGGCCCATGCGCTGTTGCAGGAGGCTCAGCGCCTCGATCTCACCCTCCTGCCTGTGACGGCCAGCCGGACTCTTTCCGGTTCCGGCATGGAGGGCACACTCGAGTCCATGACCGGACAACTCCGTGTGGGTTCTCCTGAATGGCTGCAGCGGGAAGGCGTGGTGTGGTCTGACAGGCAACAGCACGCGGTTGAGGAAGCTCTCCAGCGCGGGCAAACGCTTGTGGCTGTTGCTCTTGATGCCGAGCCGCTCGGGGTGGTGGCGATTGATGACCGCCTCAGACCGGACGCGCCTGTAGCTCTGCAGCGCCTGAGGGACCAGGGGCTGAAACTGGGGATGCTCAGTGGCGATCGTCGTCAGGCCGTTGAAAAGATTGCCG
>CAJXFG010000024.1 GCA_913052185.1 uncultured Synechococcus sp.
GGCGCAATGGCCGGCGAAAGCTGGAACGGTGACACGCTCAGTCGCAGGGGGATCGATCTGCAGATCAACGGGGGGCTGGGGCTGGCCTTCACGGAACTGTCGGAACAGGATCTGCCGAGGCTCCTTGAGCTGCTGGAGCTGCTCTGGCGCGATGGCGTCGAGGCCATTGCGCCAACGCTGGTCACCTGCGCGGTGGCCCCATTACGCCGCTCCCTGAGCGTGCTGCGCATGGCCCGGGAGCGGCACCGAGCTGGCCGATGCCATCTGCTGGGGGCCCATCTTGAAGGCCCGTTTCTGGCGGAAGCCCGGCGAGGCGCTCACCCTCTGGAGCACATCGCCGCTCCCAGCGTCATGGCCCTGCAGGAACGGATCGACAGCTTTGAAACGGAAATCAGCCTGGTGACCCTGGCACCGGAGCAACCGGGAGCTGGGGAGTTGATCAGCCACCTGAAGACACTCGGCATCAGCGTTGCACTGGGTCACAGCAGCGCAGATGCCGACCAGGCCGCCCGCGCCTTCGAGCAGGGAGTCGGCATGATCACCCACACCTTCAATGCGATGCCCGGGCTGCACCACCGTGCCCCGGGGCCCCTGGGGGAAGCCTGTCGCCGCGGCGACATCGCCCTTGGACTGATTGCCGACGGCGTGCATGTGCACCCCACCATGGCGGTGTTACTGCAGCGGATCGCCGGAGATCAGCTGGTGCTGGTGAGTGATGCGTTGGCGCCCTACGGGCTCGCGGAGGGTGAGCATCGCTGGGACGAGCGTTTGCTCCTGGTGAACAACGGCACCTGTCGACTGGAGGATGGCACCCTCGCGGGCGTGACCCTGCCCTTGCTGGAAGGAAGCCGCCGTCTGGCCCGCTGGAGCGGTGATGCGGACGGCGCCATCTGGGCCTCCACCATGGCGCCCCGGGAGCTGCTCGGGGAAAGCCTTGATGACCGCTGCTGGATCGGGGCTGTGCTGAGCAACCTGTTGCGCTGGAACTGGAACGACTCGGAACACCGTCTGAATTGGCGTGTCGCTGCTTAAAATCCCGCCGCTGCGAGTGAATTGATGGCCTCCGAGCAACTGCTGAATGAGAAGCAGGCCGAGAAACAGGAAGTGAAGGGCTATTTCGAGAG
The DNA here is from genome assembly GCA_913052185.1 of uncultured Synechococcus sp. Classification (GTDB taxonomy): domain Bacteria; phylum Cyanobacteriota; class Cyanobacteriia; order PCC-6307; family Cyanobiaceae; genus Synechococcus_C. Next base: position 1,125 of record CAJXFG010000024.1, read on the forward strand.
CACGGGCTTCGATCGCTGGAACCGCATCTACAGCGACAGCGATGACGTCAACAAAGTCCAGCGCAATATCCGCATCGGGCATCAGAAAACCGTTGATGAGGTGCTGGCCTGGATCAAGGACAGCGACAAGCTCAAGGATGTGAGTTTCTGTGATGCCGGCTGCGGCGTCGGCAGCCTCAGCATCCCCCTGGCAGGCATGGGAGCCGGCTCCATCAATGCCAGCGATATCTCTTCGGCCATGGCCGAGGAAGCGGAACGCCGGGCACGTGAGGCAGGCCTGGACATGTCCAGGCTCAATTTCGTGGCCAGCGACCTGGAAAGCCTGAGTGGCTCATTTCACACGGTTTGCTGTCTGGATGTGTTCATTCACTACCCCCAGGAGGCTGCCGAAGACATGGTGCGACACCTCTGCTCTCTCAGCGAACAACGGCTGATTGTGAGCTTCGCGCCTTACACACCGCTGCTGGCACTTCTGAAGGGCATCGGCCAGTTGTTCCCAGGCCCCAGCAAAACCACCCGCGCCTACACCCTGAAGGAGAAAGGAATTGTGGCGGCGGCGGAAGCCTGCGGCTTCCAACCCGTTCGTCGCAGCCTCAACAAAGCGCCGTTCTACTTCTCAAGACTGATCGAATTCCAGAAGGCCTGAACAGCAGCTCCTCGCTGCATCAGAACGTTGATGGCGGCTCACAGCTGAGCTGAAGACCATCCAGCTGCAGTCGCCAGGCATGGAGGCGGTAGCCCCCGTCTCCCGGCGTGGCCGTGGGACTGATGCGCTGATCGTTCAGGTAAAGGGGATCACCGAGCAGCGGAGATCCAAGTTGGGCAAGATGAATGCGGATCTGATGGGGACGTCCTGTGGTGATGGCCACCTGCAGGCGATCTCCCTGGTCACAACGTTCGAGCAGCGTCAGTTCACTCTTGGCTTTGAGACGCCTCCTGAACGACTCATCCGACTGGGGCACCGGCCCCCAGAGCCAGCCAAGCAGTGGATGGGAGCGTTCAACAACATCCGTTTCCACCACCAGAGACCTCCCCAACTCAAGCCCCGCGACCCGCTGAGACCAGGCCTGATAGAGCTTCCGGCTTCCTGAGGAGGGCTGAAACCATCGGGACAGTTCTGCCCTGGTTGACGCCTGACGCGCACAGACCTGCAATCCGGAGGTGAAGCGACCAAGGCGATGAACAGGCTTGGGAGCAAGCGGCTCCCCCAGCCGACGGCTGCGCTGATCCAGAAGCGTCGCGAGCGTGTGCTGCAGAAAGCCACCTCCGGGCATCACCGGCAACCCGGACGGTTTGTTGATCACCAGCAGATCCCCGTCGTCATGCACCAACGACCAGGCCTCAGGGATCGCTGGCTCGAGCCATGGTGGGCGGCACCAGATCAGCTCGGCCAGGTCGGGAAGAGGCCGATCGTCGACCAATCGCTGACCGTTGAGACGCAGTTCACCTGACGCGATTCTCTGCCGCCAGATCTCTGCAGAGGAGTGGTCGTAACGCTCCGCCAGCAGCGCACTGACCAACTTCCCCTGGCTTTCGGCCCCCGTGGTGTCTCTGTAGGTCCATCCCTGATTGAGAGCTGCCGGACGCCATCCCTCCGGCAGAGGGATGGCTTGTTGGGAGGTCACTCCACCAGACGGTGCTGCAAGGCATAACGCACCAGCTCGGTGCGACTCGAGGTGCCGGTTTTGATGAACAACCGACTCACGTATTTCTCCACATTGCGGATGGATGTCTCCAGCTGGCGAGCGATCTCCTTGTTCATCAACCCTTCCGCGACCAATTGAAGAACGCTGGATTCCCGGGGCGTGAAATTGTGCTGGACAGGATCGCTGGAAGGCAGCGCTTCCGCCTGGGCGAGAAGAGAGCGGATCTCGGTGATCTGTTTCGCCATCTGCCCCATGTCGGCATCGGCAAAACGGGCCGCTTCCTGCAACAGCCTCTGCTGGCGCTGGGCCACGTTGGTCACACGGGCGACCAGCTCATCAGGGTCAAAAGGCTTGGGGATGTAATCGTCCACGCCAGCCAAATAGCCCTGGGTGCGATCCGCCGTCATGCCCTTGGCGGTGAGGAAGATCACAGGTGTGCCGCCGAGTCGCTCATCAGCTCTGAGCTTGTTAAGCAGGCCATAGCCATCCAGCCTGGGCATCATCACATCGCTGATGACCACGTCCGGCAGCATCTGCTGCGCCTTGGAAAAACCGTCCTCACCATCAACAGCCGTGGTGACGTCAAATCCCTCGTCTTCGAGATAGGCCTGCACTGCGGAACGCAGACCAGGCTCATCATCCACCAGCAAAAGACGAACCGCGGGCTGTTCGGGCTGCGAGGCCTGTGCGGACTGGGATGGTTGTTCGGGCTGGGAGGTTGTCAAGGCCTGACCTCGTCTGGGCGGAATCTAGGGGCGTTAGGGCGCAGGTAACCGCAACACCTCCTGGGATTCGATCAGTTGGGTGGAATAGCCGAGCTCTCTGGCCTTGTCGCTGAGACCTGCCGGATCCTGCCCGGCGAAGTCGGGATGACAGGCCCCCCACCACACCAGGTGGTCTTCGCGCGTGGACGCATGCATCGGTCCGCCCGGATTGAGCTTGCGCACGTAAATCGCTTCGGTATCCCTGGTGACCCGCAGCGGCTCCTCACGACTGCAGTTCACCGTTTCGGTGGGAATCACCAGATTATCGGCGTATTCCTGCCACAGCTTGAACCGGCGCATCTCAGGATCAACAGCATCTGCCGACACCGCAAAGATCCCCAGCGTGTATTCCTGGGGCGAATCCGTTTGATCGAGCACCACAAGATCGACCGGACGCATGGCTTTCATCTGCTCCAGCAACTGTTCCCGATCCATGCCCTCGGCGAAAGCTGGCTGAAATGCAGCTGCAGCAATCAGACCCAGACTGGAGATCCAACGAACGGCACGCATCGCGACAATCGGAAGAGTCACACCATGCTGCCCGCACATCCCAATACTGAGCGCGGAGACGTTGTGATCAACCTCGATCACCAGGCCACCACACCCTGCCATCCCTCTGTGATCGAGGCGATGGAGCCCTGGTGGCGTGAGCAATGGGGCAATCCCTCAAGCCGGCAGCATCGGCTCGGGCTGACAGCAGCCGCTGCCATCGGGTCAGCCAGAGAGCGTCTTGCGGGCAGCCTGGGGATCCGTTCCGAGGAGCTGATTTTCACCAGTGGTGCCACAGAGGCCAACAACCTGGCGCTGCTCGGCCACGCCAGGGCACGGGCACTCGCTGACGGAGGGCCAGGGCATCTGATCAGCGTGGCCAGTGAGCATCACGCCGTGCTCGACCCCCTGATGCGGTTGAAGGAAGAGGGATTTCAGATCACGCTGTTGACTCCGCAACAGGACGGCCTGATCCAGGTGGAGCAACTGGAGCAGGCCATCCAGCCCAACACCCAGCTGGTGAGCGTGATGGTGGCCAACAATGAGATTGGGGTGATCCAGCCGATCAGGGAGCTGAGCACCATCTGCTCCAGCCGGGGCATCACCATGCACTCCGATGCGGCCCAGGCCTACGGACATCTTGAGCTGCAGGCCGAAGAGCTGGGTTGTGCACTGATCAGTCTCAGCGCTCACAAATTCAACGGTCCGAAAGGCATTGGCGCCCTCGTGGTCAGACGTGGCACAAAGCTGCAGCCTCTCCAGTGGGGGGGAGGCCAGGAGCAGGGGCTGCGAGCCGGAACCTTGCCGGTGCCTCTGATCATGGGTATGGCGGCAGCAGCCGAGGTGTCACTGCACGATCTGGAGGATCGTCAGGCTCGACTCAGGGCATTGAGAGATCAGCTGTGGCAGGGGCTCAAGCGCCGAAATCCAGCGATCAGGCTCAATGGTGCACTGCAACCTCGACTGGCCCACAATCTCAACATCACCGTTCCGAACGTCCCGGGCAGCAGACTGCATCGCGCACTGCGGCCCCAGCTTGCCTGCAGCAGCGGATCAGCCTGCAGCCGAGGGGAACCATCTCATGTTCTGAGATCCATTGGCAGAACACGGATTGAAGCGGAAGGATCCCTGCGACTGAGCCTGGGCCGCGACACGACCACTACAGATATCGATGCAGCCATCGAGGCGATCAGCGCAGCCATCACGTCACTGACGGAGAAGTGAGCTCAGCGCATTGCTTGTAACGCAAGAGCTGGAAAAAACTGTCATGGGAGCTACCTTCCGCGAAAGTTCCTGGACTTTTCATGACTGAAACACCGGCCAACAAGCGGCTGCATGTGCTTCAAGCCGTCGAAGACGGTTGGGATGCTTTTGCCAGAACCCCATGGCCACTGGTGCTGTTCACCTTGTTGACCGGAGGCGTCTGGGTCCTCTTTCAGACCATTGTGCGCGCAGCCGATCACTGGTCAGGTGACAGTGCACCCCTTGCCTTTCTGGTCATTGATGTCGTTGGCAACACCATCATCAGCCTCTGGGGGTTCACGGGCCTGGTGCGCGGAGCCTGGAAATCGCTGAATGGAGCCAAACCTTCTTTTTCTGACTTGATGCGCTGGGATGGCAAGGCCGCCGGACGTTTATTCATCAATCAGATTGTTCTGGCCATCATCATTTCCATCATCGCCGGGGTGTTTATATGGCTGACGAGTGAATTTATTGCAGCAAGTACATTTGCCGGCTTTATCCCTCTGATTGCAGGCTTGGTGATTTTTATCTATCTGTCAGTCAATCAGAAGCTTCTGCCGTTCATTGCGCTGCTTCAAACAGGTTATCCCATTGAAAATATCCAGAAAGGTCAGAAAAGTATTGATGCCACTTGGTGGTGGATGCTGTTGCTGTTGATCATCAATTCCATCATTTTATTTGTAGGACTCGTTCTCATCGGTGTTGGCCTTCTCGTTGCAAGTCCTTTGGTGATCTGCATCTCGCTTGCGGCCTATCGCCAACTGTTTGGCACTGACGATCAAACGGGTTTTCTGAACACCTAAAACGAATTCAGAGCAACAAACCCCGCGACGCCCAGCAACGCCAGCAATAGCTGAGCAAGGCGACTGACCAGCAGTCCTGCCACGACAGCCAAACCAACCACCGATCCTTGGCGCAACGCCTCAAGCCACCCCAGATTCCGGGGTGGCTTTGTTGTGATCCAGGTTTCAACCAGCATCGCCCCCAGCCAGGGACCGAACAGGGCGCCGAGAAGCGGTCCACCAAACGGGAGTGCCGGCAGCAGACCGAGAACCCCAACAAGCAGACCGACGCCAGCCCCAGCAGCGGACCAGCGACTGGCCTTCAGACGAGCCGATGCCAGGCCAAGAGCAAGAAGATCGGCCATGAAACCAAGACCGAACAACACCAACGCCAGAACCAACTCAGGCCACGCCTGAGCCCATCCGACAGCGGCCATCCAGACAAGAGCTCCCACTGGCAACCAGATCAGGCCCGGAAGGATGGGAAGCAGCGTGCCTGGAAGCGCCAGCAGCTGAACCAGCAGGGCCATCCACCAGAAACCGTCGGAAGACCAGGCCAAGCTCATTCTTCAGAGCTCGACTCGAGCGGGAGACGTCGAGCAATTCTCAGCTTGGCGCTGCGACTGCGCGGATTGATCAGCTGCTCATCCTCGTCAGCCCTCAGAGGCTTACGCGTGACGCGCTGCAGACGCTCATCACGCAGAAAAGCGGTCTTCACACGCCGGTCTTCGAGCGAGTGAAAGCTGATGATCGCCAGCAGGCCATCCGGCTGAAGCCAGCCGGGGGCTTGCTGCAACAACCGATCCAGCACCGCCAGTTCATCATTGACCGCGATCCTCAAAGCCTGAAAGGTGCGTGTTGCGGGATGAATCCGGCCGCGACGAGCCTTCGGTGGGTAGCACCCCGCCACCGCATAGGCCAGTGCCGCCGTACCGCCGTAAGCGCCAGAAGCGGCCAGATCCGCTTTGATCCTTCGTGCAATCCGTCGCGACAAGCGCTCCTCTCCATAGGCATAGATCAGATCCGCCAGCTCTGACTCGTCCAGCCTTGCCAGAAGTTCAGCGGCTGTTTCCCCACCGTCTGCTGGATTCATCCGCATGTCCAGCGGTCCATCCAGCCGAAAGCTGAATCCCCGCTGGGCCACATCCAGCTGGGGACTGCTGACCCCAAGATCCGCCAGAACCAATGCCACCGGCTGCTCAGGGGTGTAATCAGCGAAATTCGTGGCCACGATCGAGACACGATGCTCATGGAGCTTGAGCCGCTCCGCTGCCGCCAGACGGGCCGTGGCGTCGTGATCCAGTCCCACTAATTGCAGCTCTGGATAGCGGTCCAGCAGCAGAGCGCTATGGCCTCCCCCCCCAAGCGTGGCATCGATGAACACTCCGCACTGGCATGGATCACTGAGCTCCGCGGCCAGTGTTTGCATCAACGGTTCGGCCAGAACCGGCACATGCATGAAGCCCTGAACGGGACTGGACGGCTGATCGGGCATGGGTCCTTCCTAAGATCCCGTCACGAATGTTCTGCCATCGCCCCATGACGCAGCTGGAAACGCGCACGGAGCCGATGGTGGTCAACTTCGGCCCCCACCACCCCTCAATGCATGGGGTGTTGCGCCTCGTGGTGACTCTCGATGGTGAAGACGTGGTGGACTGCGAACCGGTGATCGGTTACCTCCATCGGGGCATGGAGAAGATCGCCGAGAACCGAACGAACGTGATGTTCGTGCCCTACGTGAGCCGTATGGATTACGCGGCGGGCATGTTCTACGAAGCGATTGTCGTTAACGCACCTGAAAGGCTGGCGAACATTTCTGTTCCGAAACGCGCCAGCTACATCCGAGTGCTGATGCTGGAGCTCAACCGCATCGCCAATCATTTGCTCTGGCTTGGCCCCTTCCTTGCTGATGTCGGCGCCCAGACCCCGTTCTTCTACATCTTCCGTGAACGGGAAATGATCTATGACCTCTGGGAAGCAGCCACCGGTCAGCGCCTGATCAACAACAACTACTTCCGCATCGGCGGCGTGGCCGCGGACCTGCCTTGGGGTTGGCTGGAAAAGTGTCGCGACTTCTGTGACTGGTTCGGACCCAAGATCGATGAGTACGAAAAGCTGATCACCGACAATCCGATCTTCCGTCGACGGGTTGAAGGCCTGGGAGTGATCGGCAGGGAAGAAGCCATCAACTGGAGCCTCTCCGGCCCGATGCTGCGCGCATCCGGCGTGCCCTGGGACCTGCGCAAGGTCGACCATTACGAGTGCTACGACGACTTCGACTGGGATGTGGTCTGGGAGAAAGAAGGCGACTGCTTCGCCCGCTACAGGGTGCGCGTGGAGGAGATGCGCCAGTCCCTCAAGATTCTTCGCCAGGCCTGCGACATGATCCCCGGTGGTCCGACTGAAAACCTGGAAGCCAGACGCATGGCCGAGGGCAAGGGCAGCGATTTCGCCGGCTTCGACTATCAGTACGTGGCCAAAAAAGTGGCCCCCACCTTCAAGATCCCCAACGGTGAGCTCTACACACGGCTGGAATCAGGCAAGGGCGAGATCGGTGTCTTCATCCAGGGGAACAACGACGTCACACCATGGCGCTTCAAGATCCGTGCTGCAGACAGCAACAATCTGCAGATCCTTCCTCACATCCTCAAGGGACACAAGGTTGCCGACATCATGGCCATCCTCGGTTCCATCGACGTGATCATGGGATCCGTGGATCGTTGATCAGCTCAACCGCCAGCGCTCACTTCTGCGGATCCAGAGCAGGGACACTTCCGACCAACGACTGAGCGTCCGCTGCTGCCGTGTCTGCAGAGCACCCCGTAACAACGCCAGGAGCAACGTCCACACGCCTGTATCAGCCAGAAGACAGTGCACCAGTCTCCTGATCGGATTGAAGAGCGCACTGATTTCATGGTGACTAGCAATGCCCAGAGCGACCAGATGATTTGCTGATGACGACGCCCACCTGGCTCAAGCTCACAAGGACCGTGCGTTTTGGAGACACGGATGCCGCTGGCGTGATGCATTTCCACCAGTTGCTGCGTTGGTGCCATGAGGCATGGGAGGAGAGCCTGGAGCTCTATGGGGTGGAAGCCAAAACAATTTTTCCTGGATGTCGTGACCAGAAACATTGGCCCGACATCGCACTCCCGGTGGTGCATTGCAACGCCAGCTTCCAGAGAGCGGTGCATGGCGGAGATCAGCTCATGGTGCAACTCGCTCCGCAACGGATTGATCAGAGCAGCTTTGAAGTTCGCAGTCAATTTCTGCTGAAAGAACAGGATGTCGCCACCGGCTTGATCCGACAGGTGGCCATCCATTCAGAAACGCGTCGACGCTGCCCGCTGCCGGACGCGATCTCACGCTGGCTTGAAGCCGCCCAGATCGGGCAGATCCGAGAACTGTGAGAGAGAACTGAGCAGAACCCCTGCGTGGCGTGACCTCTGCACAACTTCCTGAAGACCGATCGCGACACAATTGCAACACCGAGAAGTTCAAGAACAAGCGCCAGGTGCAACCATCGGCCACGCAGGCACCCCTCAAAGAACACGGAAAAATTCTGCGCAAAAGCTAATTTATGAATCATTTTCCAAGGTCCGATGGACTTGAGAATTCTGGTTGTCGCAACGCCCGTTCTTCTGGCACTGGGCTGGGCAGCGTTCAACATCGGCAGAGCCGCGATTGGCCAGCTTCAGGTTGCAATCAAGCAATACAAAACCAACCAAGCATCCTGAAAACATCGCTCCCCTTTCCAACGCGAGAAAGCTGATTCATCGCCCCAATCAACAACCGGCGTGATGCAGCAAGATCTTGCCCTTCTCAAGGCTTAGGACTGAGAAGAGCTTGCAAGACGTTTCTATTCGCCAGTGATATCAAGCCCTCGACATGTTCGACACCTCAGCGGCATTTACAGCACCATCAGACGCTGAAACCACGTTTGATACTTCAGCTGCATTTACTGCACCATCCCATGACATCACGGCAGCTTCCGGCCTGGAGCCTTGCCTTGGTGGAGAACTGAGGATGCAGGCAATCTGGGTCGACGAAAAAGTCTGTGTCGGCTGTCGATACTGCGCTCATGTCGCAACAAACACATTCCTGATGATCCAGGAAACAGGAAAATGCCGAGCGATCCGCCAGGATGGCGATTCAACAATGGTGATCAACGAAGCAATCGATACCTGCCCCGTTGACTGCATCCACTGGATCAGCTTTGAAGAGCTGATTGCCAAGAAACAGGAAGAAAAGGCAAGAGCTGCGTACTAAAAACCTCAGCCAACAACGAACACGCTGTTCAACACCTTCAGAATCCCAGCGACAATGATACCGGAAAGAATAATGAAGGATGGCACGATGTACTTAAATGCCTTCTCAGAAGGACGCTCGTAAATCACTCGTTCTGCAAAGGTCTTATTAGGGCCAAAGCGCAGATGATCTTCGATGGACATCATCATGCCCATCGACGTCAGCTTCTCCTGCCAGTCAAAGGAGTAGCGAGGGAATTCCTGATACACAGGGGCCTCACCAACAGCCTTACCCGGCAACACTCTCGATCTCTCAAGGGGCACAGTGTCATAACCGAACCTCTGCATATACTCCTCACCATTGAGAACAAGGTCCACAAAAGCCTCGAACCCTTTTTCAGCAATCACGATGGAATAGGTCAACTTTTCAGTGTTATCCCGAACCTTTCGCCCCAACACCCTGCCGATCACCTGCTCGACAAGTCGGTAATTGCTATTGCAGGCAACATAACCACTCAGAAAGCGATCTGAAAGCAGCAGGCCTCGGATGAAATCCCTGACCGTGATTGATCCATTTCTCAGCTGCGACTCCAAATAACGATCTCTGTCGCTACTCATCGCATGAAAATAAATCTGTCGATAACAGCGATTAATAATATCTCCAGCATTATCAACAACATCCCCTTCGATTGAAGGAGCAGCGATTGTGCTCACACGAATGTTTTGAGAGGTAGGCCGAAAGGGCCGAAGGGGAACCGGCAACGAAGAAACCCAGCAAAACTCAGAAAATCACCCTAAGAGTCTGCCGTTATCTAAAAAGGATAAAACGCGAACTAATTCACAATTCAGGCACAAGAACAGGGCATGAAAAATAATTTGATACACACAGCCGTTGCAAAGGGAACGCGCACTTCTGGGTGATCACGGCTGCTCAAAAGATGCGGTAAGCAGAACCTCGAAACCGGCATGGCTTCATCGATCAGAACACAGGCAGGATCAGTCGCCTGCGCGCTCCAACTTCAAACACCTGAACCAACAAAGACTCTTCTGCTTCGATCAGGCAAACCACCGGAATCGACAACCCATCGCAGACCGGACTTTGCAATCCATGCAATCAAACAGTTCTGCCTGAAGGTTCAATTTCAAAACCCACGATGAAGCGAATACCAAGACCTCAATGCGGGCATCTCTTGCCTTCGCGACGTCCAACGCTCCTGCAACGGCTCGCCGATTCACCGTTGGTCAGCGACTCAGGACTGCTGAGCCGGTGGCTGAGATGACAACCAGTGCTGCCAACGCGCACGCTCCCACTTTCCTGCTGAAGAGCATTCCAGCTCCGGGCACGGATACCAGTGCAACGGGCGTTCCGGCGCGGACCAATCGGACACCAAACGGCGCAGGCGCTCAAAACCTTCAGCCGGCACCTCACTGGATGACCAGCGAACAAGCGCCACCAGACGCTCTCCCCATTCACGGTTCACCGAGCCGAGCAACAGCACGGCGTCGAGCTGCAGCCCTTCCCTGCGGGCCGCCGTCAACAGCCTCTCTTCCAGTTGTGCAGGGAACACCGTGACCCCGCCCGACTGGATCGCGCCATCGATTCGCCCCCGGAGATGCAGCTGGGGATGGGTTGCGGAACCCTGAAGCTCAGCCAGATCACCTGAGTGCCACCATCCCTGCGCATCTGTCAGCGCAGCCAGGTCTCCTGAATCAGCAAGCCTGGCCACAGCCAGTCGATCGCAGTGCACCGCGAGAGCGCCCTGCTGCGTCAGACGCAGGCGCACCCCATGAAGGGGACAGCCACAACCACCCAGCCCCGCCAGAAAATCAAGCGGCGTCTGGGCCGTCACCATGGCGGCCGTTTCTGTGGCGCCGTAACAGGGGGCCAGCCGCAGACCGAGGTCCCTGGATTGCTCGGCCAGATCAGCTGGCAAGGCTGCTCCACCCACCCAGATCACCGCCATCTCAGCCAGCCAGGCGCGTCCAGAGGGATCCGCCAGCAACCGCCGCAATTGCGTCGGCACCAGTGACAGCAGCATCGGGCGCCGTTTCCAGCCTGGATGACGAAGGCTGTGGCTCAGAAGCAGCTCAGGCTGTTTCAACAGAGAGGGTGCGAGCCAGGCGTGATCCGCTCCCCACTGACGAGCGCGCCACCAGGGCATCAGACCGCTGACATGCTGAAAAGGCAGAGGATTCCACGCCAGCGTTGAGGCTGGCTTCAGACCGATCCGCTCAAGCCAGGCCCCGCAGGCCTGAGCCGAGCGCTCCAGATTGGATACGGGATGCAGGCAGAGCTGTCGGCCGCCACTGCTGCCACCGGTTGACAGCACCAGACCGGGTCCAGTCGGCCATTCACGGTCATCGGAATGGAGCCACGACGTCTCCGGCAGGGCTCCGGAAGCGAGCAGACGCACCCAGACGCAATCGGCCAAATCCGCCTCAAGCGAGGAAGCAGCCTGAGCAGGACGAGCGGGGTCACAGTGCAGAACTCTCAAGGTGCTCATCAGCGGACCGTCTCAGCGGCAGCCCACACCTGCGAGGGATCTGAACTGAAGAGATTTCCGCCGGAACACCAACCCGGGGCCAGTCCTGGAGCCACCGGAGTCGGCCCCAGCTGCTGCAGCCCTGCCATCAACGCCAACCAGCGAAAGCCAATCCCGGTTTCAAAAACGGTGCTGAGCATCAGCCGCGGCCGGCCTTCCTGCAACTGGCGCAGCAGGGTTCTCGGATCTCCCTCCAGCAGAGGTCGCCTCACCTGCCAACCCTGCCAGTGCTCGCGCAGAGCCGGTTGCTCCAGCAGCGACTCATCCAGGGCGACAGGGACACGATGGCCCAGGGCCTGCAACCCCTGCAGATCATCAACAGCCAGAGGCTGCTCCAGCCAGTCCAGACGGGGATCGTCCTGCAGAACTCCAGCCCATCGATCTGCTTCAGATCGCTCCCAACCGGCATTCGCATCCAGACGCAGACGCGCTGAACAGGGCAGCCGCTCGAGAAGCTGAGTGAGCAATGACCATTCCAGATCAGGGTCCGTGGCGGCCACCTTCCACTTCAAGGTGATGGGCTCATCCACAGGATGGTCCGCCAGCAACTGGTCGAGCATCGGGAGCATGGCCTCGCCTGCAGGCAACAGACAGGCCGACCTCGGTGCGGGAAGCCATGCCTGCACCAGTCCATCAAGCTCCGCCAGCGCAGCGCCCAGCGCAAAGGCGACTGCTGCCGGCAGCATCGGCAGCAGGGCCTCCAGCTGGTCTCTGTTGCAGGTCGCATCCGCAGCGTTCCGCCATCGCGAAAGGGCCCGCTCACAGGCCAGTCGGTCCGTTGGCTGCAGCGGAGCCACTTCCCCCCAGCCGACTCGCCCGGAGACCGCACAGGTCAGACGCAGCAACCAACCCGTCCGCTGCTGCCAAATGCCTGCGGCGGTCCGCAGCGGACGGGACAGGGCATGGACATAGGAGCGGACCGCGAGCTGCAGGGTCATGGCCTCAGCCTGGTTGCAGAACGGGGGAGCCGATCCATGGGCCCAGACTCAGACCGATGCTCAAACCGAGCCCATTCAGCGCCTGAAAGCGCAACGCCAGAAACTTGCTGCCTGTGATGCGTTCAGGCTGGTGATGATGTGAGCGAAGCAGTCGGATCAACGCTGAAGCCGCCGGGAGCCCAAGACCTCCGAGCAATGCTGTGAGCGGCCAGTCGCCATGCAGAACCGGAGCCCACTCCAGGGCAAGGGTGCCGGCGACAAACCAGGGAACCAGCGACGCCGCCCGCGCGGTTCCCAGGCGCACAACAGGGGACCGCTTGCCATGGGCCTCATCTTCCTCGACCTGATGAAAATGCGAACAGAACAGCACCAGCGTTGTGGCCAGAGCAGGACCGGAGCCGAGAAGCAGAGCAGCATCCCAGGGCACCACATCCGTTGCAGGGGCGATAACGAGTAAGGCAGCGGCAGTGGCGAAAGGGCCAAAAGCGAGCCAGCAGAGTGGTTCACCCAACCCCTGATAGCCGAGACGGAATGGCGGTCCCTGATAGAGATAGCCCAGCCCGCAGCTCACCAACGCCAGCATCAGAACGGCAAGACTGCTTCGGATCGCAATCAACAGCATCAGCAGCAGTCCCCCCAGCAGAGCCAACATGGCCAGCTGCTTTACAGGGCGAGACCGTCCGACCAGCGCCACCACGGAATGGGGCTTGCCCCGCTCATCCACGCCGGTTTCGGCATCGAAGAGGTCATTGCTGAGGTTCTCCCAGATCAGCAACAGCACCGCCGCCAGCAGAAAACCAAGCCCCTGGCCCCAGCGCACGGGCAACCCGGCCCCCAGGCGGAATCCGGCGGCAAGCAGCACAGGCATCACCGCAACGGAATACATCGGCCACTTGATCGCGGCCTTCCAGAGGCGCCGACGATCCCCGACTCGGGAGTGAAGGGTTACAACAGCCTGGTGATCTGGCATGGACTGGACTCGTAGAGCCCTCTTCGGGACTCATACATTTGAGCAGTAACCCATCCTTCTGCCGTCCCGATGTCGGCCCTGCCCCACGACAGCTCAGCTGCTGTGAACTTCAGCGATCTGCTGGAGCGGGCGCTGCACGTGTGGGATCAGCGCCAGGTGGACGATGGGGTCTTCGCCTTGGCGCTGCCACTGCAGGGCCTGGATCCACTGCTGCAGCTCTCGGATCTCGAGGATGCGGACCCCTTCCGTTTCCTCTGGGATGGGGCTCCAGGTCTCAGCTTTGCAGCGGCCGGCCGCTGCCATCACCTGGAGCTGTCAGGTCCGAAACGCTTTGAACTGGCGCAGCGTTTCAGTGACATCACTCTCGGACGCATCCTCGACGGTTCACCCGATGCCCCGGCACAGGCACGCTCTCGCATCCTTCTGGCCTTCTCCTTTTTCGAGAGCACCGGTGAGCTGCAGCCCAAGGGCAGCATGCCCTCGGTCCAGGCGGTTCTGCCCCGGTGGCAACTCAGCCGCCATGGCCGCCAGGGTTGGTTGCGCCTGCACGGTGTCGCTCAACAGACCAGTGATGTGCGCTCGCTGACGGAGTCGCTCTGGCTGATGGCGGAGAAGCTGCAGTCGTGGCCCAGCTGGCCAGGGCAGGCATCAGGAACCGTGAGCGGCCGCATCACCCCAGGCGACTGGGAGCGGCGTTACACCACGGCGCTCCAGCGCGGTCTGGAGTTGGTGAATGGGGGTGAACTGCACAAATTGGTGCTGGCGGTGCGCCAGTCGGTCAGCCTGACCTCCCCTCTTGACCCGTTGCTGTTGCTGAAACGCCTGCGCTACCAACAGGCGGGCAGCTGCCGATTCCTCTGGCAGCGAAACCAGCAGGACAGCTTCTTCGGCGCTTCGCCTGAGCGCCTGCTGAGCCTGCGCAACGGGCAGCTGCGCTGCGATGCACTGGCGGGCACCGCCGGTCGCAACGACCATGCCACCTCCCTGCTCAACTCTGACAAGGACCGGCGCGAACACGAACTGGTGGTCCAGGCGATCACCGAACATCTCAGCGCCCGGGGACTGCAGCCACGTCGGCCGCGCAGCCCTCAACTGGCCAGGCATGGCCAACTGATCCATTTGCACACCCCCATCACGACTCCGGCCCCAGGACAATCACCACTCGCCCTGGCTGGCGTGCTCCATCCCACACCAGCTGTGGCCGGGCTCCCCAGGCGCGAGGCCATGGGCTGGTTGCGCAGCCTGGAGCCGTTCGATCGCGATGGTTATGCCGCACCGATCGGCTGGATCGACAGTGCCGGAGACGCGGAACTGCGCGTCGCCATCCGCTGCGGCCATGCCCGCGGCACCCAGCTCGACCTCACGGCTGGAGCGGGACTTGTGCGCGGCTCGGTGGCCGAACGCGAACTCCAGGAAGTGGGGCTGAAGCTCACCGTTCTGGCGGATCAACTGGATCTGGTGTCAGGAGGGAGGTAGGGAGCGCAGCCGCCACTCCAGGGAGGACTGCTCAAGAGTTGTACCGAAAGGTTCCGCCCGTCCACCGACATGCTCCCTGAGGAACGCTTCCACCAGCGCATACATCGCCAGGGCGTTGCGTGGATTCGCCAGGCCATGTCCTTCGTCAGGGAACACAACGAAGTCAA
>CAJXFG010000025.1 GCA_913052185.1 uncultured Synechococcus sp.
CGATGAGAGACTGCTGCTGACGATTGATCAGCATGTTGGTTCACGTGCTCCTGTATGACGCAGGACAGGACAGCGAAGGCATTCATTCCCTCGAGCTCTCGGGTCAGACCGTGGTGCTGATGTTTGAGAACCGCGATGATGCCGATCGCTACGCCGGTCTGCTCGAAGCCCAGGATTTCCCAACTCCCGCTGTTGAAGCCCTCGATCGTGAGGAGATCGAATTGTTCTGTCGTGAAGCCGGCTACGAGGCCAGATTCGTGTCCGATGGTTTTGTTCCCCAATCGGATGACGAGCGGCTGATGCTGGCTCCCCCGAGTGCCAACCGTGATGTGACCAACTGGCAGGAGCAGGACTCGGACCAGGATCCATCACCGGCTCAGGGACGCTCAGTCAACGACGACGAATCCAGCATTCAGGATCTTGATGATGTGCGACGTCGTCTTGAGGGCCTTCTCTAGGCATGTCTGACTCTCGATCCAGCGATTCCGAGTTGCGCTCCTCCCTGGTGGCTCCCTCCGATGACCGCGGGTATCTGCTCACGGAACAGGTCAATCCCGCGAGTCATCAGCTCGACCAGCTCTCCACCGATGCACTGGTCGGATTGTTCATCGAGGAGGATCTCAAGCCTCAACAGGCGGTGCACGGAGCAAGACATGCGTTGTGCCAGGCGATCGATGCGATTGCCGACCGTGTTCAGGGCGGCGGCCGTCTCTTCTATCTCGGTGCCGGTACCTCCGGGCGTCTCGGCGTTCTTGATGCTGCGGAATGTCCTCCCACCTTCTGCAGCCCTCCGGAGCTCGTTCAGGGAGTTCTGGCCGGGGGTGCTCCGGCCCTGTTGCGCAGTTCCGAGGGACTCGAGGATCTGGAATCAGCCGCGGTGACCGATCTCCAGGAACGAGGTTTTTGTCCGGGGGATTGCCTTGTCGGGATTGCGGCGGGAGGAACGACTCCCTATGTCCGCGGTGGACTGCGCTATGCCCAGGATCTTGGCGCCTTGGCGATTGCCATGGCCTGTGTGCCCGCTGAACAGGCTCCCCTGCCCTGCTCCATTGATGTACGACTGCTCACCGGGCCGGAGCTGCTGACAGGTTCGACACGTCTGAAAGCCGGAACCGCCACGAAAATGGCGCTCAACATCCTTTCAACCGGGGTGATGGTGCGTCTGGGCAAGGTCTATGGCAACAGGATGGTTGACGTTGCCGCCAGCAACAGCAAACTCGTCGATCGCTCCATCCGAATTCTCAGGGATCTTCTCGGTCTGGAACGTGATGTCGCTCTCGGTCTGCTGGAACGCGCACAGGGATCGGTGAAGCGTGCCCTGCTGATGGGTTCTTGTGATCTGGGTGCGAGCGAAGCTGATGCGCTGCTTGAAACTCATGCCGCTGATCTGAGAGCAGCCCTGACCAGTCAGGGAAAGACTCTCCCTGCTCAGGCTTGAACACTTCCCCAGTAGGGGGTCGTCAACAGATCAAGTCGCTCACGTGTCGCCGCCGGAACGGCAGCCGGTGGGGTCATCAGAGCATTGGCGAGGGCGCTGTGCGCCGGTGATTCAGGCCTCTCTCCGCTGAAGTTGCCCATCAGGCGTTCAAGGATCGGACCTGTTGCCGTGGCATTGGCCTTGAGGTTGCCGATCACCATGTCCACGGTGACGGCATCATGGTCGTCATGCCAGCAGTCGAAGTCAGTCACCATGCTGAGTGAGGCGTAGGCGATCTCGGCTTCCCTGGCCAGTCGTGCTTCCGTGTGGTTGGTCATGCCGATCACATCGCAACCCCAGCTGCGGTAGAGCTCGCTTTCCGCTCGGGTGGAAAAAGCAGGGCCTTCCATGCACAGGTAGGTACCACCGCGATGCAGATGGTGGCCAACGGGCATTTCCGCCGAAGCAGATGTCGCCAGCCATTCACTGAGAATGGGGCAGAACGGATCAGCCAGGCTGACGTGTGCAACGCATCCGTCACCGAAGAATGATTGAGGACGTTGTCTCGTGCGGTCGATGAACTGATCAGGGACGACCATGTCGCGTGGTCTGAGGTGTTCTCTCAGAGAGCCGACGGCTGACACTGAAATCAGCCAGCGCACACCAAGTGATCGCATGGCCCAGATGTTGGCCCGGTAGGGCACCTCACTTGGAATCAGATGGTGTTGACGTCCGTGGCGAGCCAGAAACACCACTTCGACACCATTCAGTGTTCCAATCCTCAACGCGTCGGAGGGTGGACCAAAGGGTGTATCCGTGCTGACTTCCTCCACCGATTCCAGGTTGTTGATGGAGTACAGGCCGCTGCCACCGATCACTCCCACCCGGGCGCTGGCGAGATCTGGACGTGAGGCTGTTGGACTCATGGCTGGCTGAGGTCGGCCTGAACAGCTCCTGCCTAGCATGGTGTTTTGGGATTGACGCCTTGACGACCGTTCTCATGTCCACGGACGCCGGCGATATCAAGCTGGAGATGTTCGAACAGGACGCTCCCAACACCGTTGCCAATTTCGTCAAGTTGGCGCGCGATGGTTTCTATGACGGTCTTGCCTTTCACCGGGTGATCGACGGCTTCATGGCTCAGGGTGGTTGCCCCAACAGTCGCGAGGGCTCACGGGGAACACCCGGCACCGGTGGTCCTGGTTACATGATCGACTGTGAAATCAACAGCAAAAAGCATGTGCCTGGTGCGTTGTCGATGGCTCACGCCGGTCGCAACACCGGTGGCAGTCAGTTCTTCATCGTTCACGAGGCCCAACCCCATCTCGATGGCGTTCATACCGTCTTCGGTCTGACCGGCGACATGGATGTCGTTCTGGCCATCAAGAACGGCACACGCATTCAGAAGGTCACCGTTCAGGACCAGTGAATCAGTGCATCCTGGTTCCCCTCAGGGAGCCAGGAGCTTGCGTCCATCCCATCGGCGAGCGCGTTGAGTGAAAGCTCCCTGCGCTCCAGGGTCTGAGGGGGATGGGCGATCTGCTGTGGGTTCACCGTGTGGAGCATGCCCAGTCTTGAGGTTTCCGGCCATCCAGCCAGGGTGCTGAGCACGGCCTTGATCGCGGCTGGATCAGGCTCCGGTCCCTGCAAAGACCAGACAAAACGTGGTCGTTCCCAGAGGGCCAGCAGTCGGGGCCCATGTTCGGCTTTGAGATCAAGTCCCCTCTCCTCGCTGAGCTGTTCCACGCGGTGCAGAAGGTCTGACAGGACCCCGTCATCGGTTGACTGGCTGTCAAGACAGAGAACCCAGTGCGAGCGCAGTTCAATGCCATCGAGCAGGTGACCCATCTTTTCCTTCTTGGTGGCTAGATATCGGGCATTGAAATCACCGACTGGCGGTTTCATCGGCACACGATTCACCACCTCCAGGCCATAGCCACCCAGTCCTGCGATTTTTCTTGGATTGTTGGTGAGCAGATTGAGCCTGTGGATTCTCAGGTCACTGAGAATTTGCGCTCCGACGCCGTAGTTGCGCAGATCAGGCGCAAAACCAAGCTTTTCATTGGCTTCGACGGTGTCGAGACCTCCTTCCTGGAGGCTGTAGGCCTTGAATTTGTTGATCAGACCGATGCCTCGTCCTTCCTGACGCAGATACACCACGACTCCCTCGCCTTCCTCCTCGATGCGCATCATCGCGGCATGCAGTTGTGCACGGCAGTCGCACCGCATTGACCCAAAGGCGTCACCTGTCAGGCATTCCGAGTGCATGCGAACAAGCACGGGTTCACGCAGGTTGTTGGGATCGCCCTTGACCAGCGCAACGTGCTCGCTGCCATCCAGCTCATTGGAATACCCGATGGCGAGGAATGATCCGAATTCCGTGGGGAGCGAACACTGCGCCGAGCGAACAACAAACCGCTCATTGTCGAGGCGGTAGCGAATCAGATCTTCAATGCTGATCAGTTTCAGACCGCGTTCACGGGCGTAGATCTTCAGTTCGGGAAGACGCGCCATCGATCCATCCGGATTCTGAATCTCACAGATGACCCCGGATGGGTAAAGGCCAGACATCTGGGCGAGATCCACCGCGGCTTCGGTGTGCCCTGCTCGCTTGAGCACTCCTCCCGGCCGAGCACGGAGAGGAAAGATATGACCGGGTCGGCGCAGATCGGCAGGTTTGGACCCCGGTTGAATCGCCACCTGGATCGTGCGGGATCGGTCGTCGGCTGAGATGCCTGTGGAGACACCGTTTTCGGGGCCAGCATCGATGCTCACCGTGAAGGCCGTCTGATTGGAATCGGTGTTGCGGTCCACCATCAGAGGGAGGTCAAG
Source organism: uncultured Synechococcus sp. (assembly GCA_913052185.1). Taxonomy (GTDB): domain Bacteria; phylum Cyanobacteriota; class Cyanobacteriia; order PCC-6307; family Cyanobiaceae; genus Synechococcus_C. Next base: position 4,250 of record CAJXFG010000025.1, read on the forward strand.
CGCATCCAGACGCTCCCCCTCCATGGCAAGGCAGATCAGACCACGGGCTTCCGTGGCCATGAAGTTGATCTGTTCAGGGGTGGCGAACTGAGCTGCACAGATCAGATCACCCTCGTTTTCGCGCCGTTCATCGTCCACGACCACGATGCACTCTCCGTTTCGGATTGCAGCGAGTGCATCAGGAATCGAATCGAACATGGGGTTAACAACCTCGGTATGAGCAACGGAATCGGACAGCGGTCCTCGTGTCCTTGAAGCTTTCCCCATTATCGACGTCGGTACGATCGACCCATGTGCCATCGCTGGAATGGGGATTCAACGGGTTGCTGTGGTGGGTGCCTCCGGCTATGGAGGACTGCAGACCCTTCGCCTTCTGAACGCCCATCCAGGGTTTGATATCACTTACCTGGGCGGCGAGCGATCCGCAGGTCGTTCCTGGAGCGAGATCTGCCCTTTTCTGCCACTTGGTGATGACCTCACCGTGGACAGTCCGGATCCGGATCGCATTGCTGCAGCCGCGGATTTCGCGGTGCTGAGCCTTCCCAATGGTCTGGCCAGTCAGCTTGTTCCCCCTTTGCTTGAAAGGGGGGTCAGGGTGGTGGATCTCTCCGCTGATTACCGCTATCGCAGCCTCGACCAATGGGCTGCGGTGTATGTGCAAGAGGCAAGACAGCATCAGCGGATGGATGGTGATCTCTGCCGGGAGGCTGTCTACGGGCTGCCTGAATGGCATGGTGCCGAGATCGCCGAGGCCAGGCTCGTGGCAGCACCTGGATGTTTTCCAACCACCAGCCTGCTGCCCTTGCTGCCCTTTCTCAAACAGGGGCTGATTGAAACCGAAGGTTTGATCATCGATGCCAAAACCGGAACCTCCGGTGGAGGCCGGGCTGCCAAGGAGCACCTGCTTCTGGCCGAGGCATCGGAGTCGATCAGTCCCTACGGCGTGGTCGGTCATCGCCACACATCGGAAATTGAACAGCTCGCCAGCAGCGTTGCCGGATGCCCCATTCAGCTTCAGTTCACTCCGCACCTTGTGCCGATGGTCAGGGGGCTGCTGTCAACGGTGTATGCCCGTTTACGCGACCCCGGCCTGACTGCTGAGGACTGCACAACGGTGCTTGACGCGGTTTACCGCCACCACCCCTGTGTGCGTGTGTTGCCTGTGGGCACCTATCCGGCCACCAAGTGGGCAAAGCACACCAACCAGGCTCTTCTGTCCGTACAGGTCGATGGCCGCACCGGTCGCCTCGTGTTGATGAGCGCCGTCGACAACCTGATGAAGGGACAGGCCGGCCAGGGGGTGCAATGTCTGAATCTGATGGCGGGACTGGCGGTCAGTGAGGGGCTTCCGCTCGAGCCCTTCTACCCCTGAATTTCAGTTGCTGACCGCCAGCGTCGGCCGGCCAGGGCCGTTGCCCAGGGCAGCAATCGGTGTTCCTCCTTCTGGATGCGCCGGGCCAGTCGCTCTCTGTCGTCCCCCGGAAGGACCGGAACAGCGGCCTGGGCCAGGATTGGGCCTGCGTCCACATCCCTCAGAACTTCGTGAACGGTGCAACCAGACAGGGTCGTCCCTGACCTCAGGCACTGGCCAACCGCATCCATCCCTTTGAACGACGGCAGCAGAGAGGGGTGGATGTTGATCAACCGTCCTGGGAAGGCGTCAATCAGCACAGGTGTGACGATGCGCATCCAACCGGCCATCACCACTGCTTCCACGCTCGCGTCGCTGAACGTGCGCACCAGCTCCTGGTCCAGGGCCTCTCTGCTGGCAAACAGGCGGTGATCTCGGAACTCACACCGGATGCCCAGCTGCCTGGCTTTCTCGCTTGCTCCACATTCTGGCTTGTTGACCACCAGCAGACGGATCTGGGCATCGAGTTCACCGCAGACAATGGCGTTGTGTAGTGCCTCGAAATTTGTGCCGTTTCCTGAGGCCATCACCCCCAGTTGCAGGGGAGGATCAAACCGCGGCCACGGTCCGATGGCTGGAACAACCAGCGCCGAGTAACGGCCGCTGTCCATCTGGCTAGGGTCAGATTGCGCGGGCATTCCGGTTACATGTCCCATCTGTCCATCCTGCCCACACTGGTGATCGATCTCGATCTGCTTGAGATTGCTCTCCAGAGCGAGGGTTTCAAGGTCCATCGCGGCGGCGTCGTGAGCTCCTTCGACAGTCAACAGTCGGTGGAACTTGCGGCCGTGCACCCGTCCGGTCTTCAGCTTGGCTGGAGACGCAACGACGGCCAGCCCCATTTTGATCTGGTTGCGGATCTCGCAGCACCTGAGGGATCGGGGCTGACCGAACCTGCTCTGCGTCGTGTGCTGCGTCGCTATGCCATGAACCATGCCATGCGACAGGCGCAGACCCTTGAAGCTGAAACGGTCACTGCCGGCTACTGATGGCCGACGTTCAGGTTGCCCTCGATCTCAGCACTCCCGCCTCACAGCTTCTCTGGGTGGAGCTCCGCTGGTGTCCGACCCAGCCTCATCAGAGATGGACGCTGCCGGTCTGGACGCCAGGCTCCTACACCGTTCGGGATCCTTCCCAGCATCTTCACAGCCTCACTGTTGAGCAGGCCGGCCGAGCACTGATCCCCCGACGTCGGTCACCGGAGACCTGGGAGCTGGAGTGCCAGATCTCGGAGCCGATCACCTTGCGCTACGCGCTTGAGGCGAGGCAGCTGACCGTTCGCACCAATCACCTTGATCCAGTGTTCGCATCACTCTGCCTTTCAGCAGTTGTGATGCTCGTGGATGGTCACCGCTGGGACCGTCATGTTCTGCAGCTGTTGATTCCGGAAGCCTGGACAGTTGCCTGTCCACTGCCGCAAACCAACGGGTCCTTTGTGGCCGAAGACTTTGACCATCTCGTGGATGCACCGGTTCATGCCGGTGAGCTGCATGTGGAGACGCTGATCGTCAGAGACATGGCTCATGAACTGGTGCTGATCGGCACGCCACCCTCGGGCTGGTCGACAACCCTGCCGGCTGAGATCGCATCGATCTGTTCCGCGGTCTGCGATCTCATGGATTCAGATCCACCCTCGAAACAGCCTTATCAGCTGGTTCTCCAACTCCTAGACAAGGGTTACGGAGGGCTGGAACACGACAACGCGTCGGTGATGCAGTTCCCCTGGACGCGGTTGCTCGAAGAGGGCGGAACTCGCAGTCTTCTGCAGCTGATCGGTCATGAATATCTCCATCAGTGGAACGTTCGCCGACTTCGACCGAGCGAATACGTTCCCTATCGCTACGACCGGCCCGTGATCAGCGAAGGACTTTGGTTCGCTGAAGGGATCACCAGTTATTTCGATCTGGCGCTTCCCCTGCTCTCGGGATTCTCGAGTCGCCTCGATCTTCTTGAGGATCTGGCGGCAGATCTCTCTCATGTGCTGCTGAATCCCGGAACTCGGATTCAGTCGCTTGCCGACAGTTCACGGGAGGCCTGGGTTCGCCTCTACAAACAGTCTCCCGCCAATGCACGCAGTCAGGTCAGCTATTACCGGCTGGGCACCGCATTGGCGTTCTGCCTGGATGTGCGTCTGCGTCAGCTGGGTGGATCTCTTGCTGGAACCCTGCGTCTGCTCTGGAACCGCCTTGGCATCCATGGACGTGGCTACACGCGCGGCGACCTGATCGAGGTGATCGGCTCGACCTCCTCTGATCTGGCAGCAGAGCTCCCCGCGTGGCTTGATGTCTGTGGTTCGCTACCGATTGAGTCCTGTCTGAAGGATCTGGGTCTGGTGCTTGAGCCGGTGATGGCATCTCATCCCGATGCTGGATGGACGCTGCGTGAAGCCGATGGAACGGTGTGGATCGATCGCACGGTTCCCGCTGGGGCAGCCGAGTCCGCGGGCCTGGTCGCTGGCGATGAACTGCTGGCTCTCAGGGACTGGCGTTGCCACAACCTTCAACGCAGCCAGCAGTTGCTGCATGGTTCTGATCCATGTCAGGTGATCTACAGCCGTCGTGGCCGGATCGCCAGCACGGAGCTATCCCTGAAGAAGGCCGGGGTGGAACGTCACCGACTGGCCTGGGACCCTGGTGCCCCCAGGGAGGCTCGTTTGCTCCGCGATCAATGGTTCCAGATCATCTGAATCGTGCGTTGCGGCAGACCATCGGTCTGCTGCGCCGTCCAGGGACTGGAATTCTGCTGGCAACAACCTCCACGCTTGTGCTGGTTCTGTCTCTTGTTGGTTTCACTGCGGAGAAGTCGGGCGATCAGCTCGCTCGCAAGCCATCCCTGCTCGATCTGCTCGATGAAGTGAGTCGTGATGCAGATTCGAAAGGGGTTCTGCCTGGTCTGCCTCCTGAGGCTCCACAGGCTGCATCCTGGTCATCGCCTCTGGCACGCCAGTGTTCACCCATTGATCAGTCGATGCGGAGCCGATTGCTGGCCAAGCGACGTCAATTGCCTCAGCTGCGCCAATCCATTCCAGCCGACCCGACCAACTACGGAGATCGTTATCGCCGCAATCCCTGGGGACAGGATCTCAATCCCCTTCCACGGGTTGTGATCCTGCATGAGACGGTCTATTCCCTGAGTTCGGCGGTGAACACATTTCTGACACCCCATCCCCGCGATGAGGATCAGGTCAGCTATCACACACTGGTTGGTCTGGATGGATCGATCGTGGATGTGGTCGATCCACTGAAGCGGGCTTACGGAGCTGGATATTCAGCATTCCTCGGCGAGTGGGCCGTCACCAATCCTGAGTTCCAGGGCTCTGTCAACAACTTTGCTCTCCATCTGAGTCTGGAGACGCCTGATGACGGGCATGACAGCCAAGGTGCCCACAGCGGTTACACGTCGGATCAGTACGACGCCCTGGCGTTGGTGCTGGATGGCTGGCTGGAACGCTTCGAGATCGATCCAGCTGCGATCACAACGCACCGTCATGTCGATCTTGGTGGTGCCAGGGGTGATCCCCGCAGTTTCTCCTGGTCCCACCTGCAGGATCGTCTGACTGCTCTCGGCAGAGTGTGTCAGGCCTGACCGCCGTTCGACTCCGCTCAGATCACAGGAAGCGGAGCTGGACGGATCGTTGAATAAATCAGTCCATGCAATGCCGGGTCCTGCATGTAGCGAAGCACCCTGGCGGGATAGTCAAGTTTGCCGTTATGGAGGTAAGCCAGGGTGGCGATGGCTTTGGCATCGACGTAGGAACGGCTGGCAATCAGGATTGATTCACGGTCGAGACCGAGTTCACCTTTCAGTCTCGACAGCTTTGCTGCAAGCAGTTCCACGTTGGCATCAGGATCCATGAGCAGATCACGGGCCTCCGAGATCTGCTGGGGTGATGGATTCATCGGCAGCCGGCCCTGATGAATCAGTTCGCTGATTCCCAGTTGTGCGGGCCCATGCGTTGCCACAAGACCTGAGTGCACAACGAAAGGCAGATCTTCTCCAGGTTTGGAGTGCTGAATCTCATCGAAGAGAATCGCTGTGATCAGCATCGGATTGATGCTGTGTCGACCCGCCTCTCGCTGGATCACAGGCTTGAGCCTGGTCAATCGCGACAGGGTGTTGGCGCGCAGCGGTTGCAGTTGATCCACGCCTCTGGTGAAGAGCTGCGCCAGTTGTGTCTGCGGTCCATGAACGCCGAAGCGACGCTGCAGGTGTTCCAGTTCCTCCGCGCTGAAATCAGTCGGATCAGGGTCATTCTCCTGAGATAAGGCCGAGGTTGAGGGCCTCAGATCAGCATTGGAATGCACTCGCTCAAGCGGCGGCAGCAGGGCCAGTGATGCCGCGACAGCCGTGATTGCCACAGCAGTGAAACTAGTGATGGCTCTCGGGACCATTGCGGAGCAGAAACGGAGCCTGTCAGGAAGGATTGACGGAGATTAGCCGCGGTGTCTCAGTTCATGGGCATTCCGCGGGATCCTGGATAACTTCGACGCAGAGAGTTCTCTCTTAGAGATGAGTTTCCCGGATTTCAGTGCCACGGATGCCCAGATTCAATGGCAACGCTTCTGTGACCTTCTCTGGCACCACGAGGATCTCGGGATGTGGGTGGATATCAGTCGTATGCACCTCAACAACACCCAGCTCGAGGCGCTGACGCCCAGACTGGAGAAGGCTTTCGAGGCCATGAAAGCCCTTGAGAACGGTGCCATTGCCAATGCCGATGAGAACCGCCAGGTCGGTCACTACTGGTTGAGACACCCCCAACTGGCGCCTGATCCGGATGTGGCTCAGCACATCGCAGCGGAAATTGATCAGATCGAGCAGTTCGGGAAGGCTGTGATCGACGGCACCATCAAGTCTCCGACTGGTCAACCCTTCACCAATGTTCTCTGGATCGGCATCGGCGGCAGTGGACTTGGCCCCCTGTTGATGATCCGAGCACTCCAGGATGAGGGTGCCGGGCTTCCCTTCCACTTCTTCGACAATGTGGACCCCAACGGCATGAGTCGGGTGCTCGCTGAGCTCGGTGATGCCCTTCGCACCACGCTGGTGGTGACGGTGAGCAAATCCGGAGGCACACCTGAGCCCCATCTCGGGATGGAGCAGGCGCGTCATCGCCTGGAAGCAGTCGGTGGCAACTGGTCTGCGCAGGCCGTGGCCATCACCATGGCTGACAGCAAGTTGGATCAACAGGCCGTTGCTGAACAGTGGCTTCAACGCTTCGACATGTTCGACTGGGTCGGTGGGCGAACCAGCATCACCAGCGCCGTCGGCCTGGTTCCGGGGGCACTGATCGGCACCGATATCCGCAGTTTCCTGGCAGGCGCTGCACAGATGGATGAGGCCACCCGTGAGGGGGATGTGCGCCGCAACCCGGCAGCACTGATGGCTGCTGCCTGGTACTCCGCTGGAGACGGCAAGGGCAAGCGCGACATGGTGGTTCTCCCCTACCGCGATCGTCTGGAGGTGTTCAGTCGCTACCTGCAGCAGCTGGTGATGGAGTCCCTCGGCAAGCGACTGGATCGCAACGGTGATGTGGCCCATCAGGGCATTGCTGTCTACGGCAACAAGGGTTCAACCGATCAACATGCCTATGTGCAGCAACTGCGGGATGGCATCGATAATTTCTTCGTGACCTTCATCGAAGTGCTCCGGGATGTGGAAGACATCCCCGAGATCAACGGAGAGCGTCCTGGAGATTTTCTCGATGGCTTCGTTCAGGGAACCCGTTCAGCCCTCACCGAGGGTGGACGTCAGAGCCTCAGTATCAGCATGCGTCAGTTCGATCCGCGCCGACTCGGTGCTCTGATTGCACTGTTCGAGCGCGCTGTGGGTTTCTACGGGGAACTGGTCAATGTCAATGCTTATCACCAGCCCGGCGTTGAGGCCGGCAAGAAGGCTGCTGCTGCGATTCTGAATCTCCAGGGCCAGGTGGAGGAGGTGCTGAGCGATGGCGTCGCTCGCTCCGTTGTGGAGATCCAGCAGGCCATCGGAGAAGGGTCCGTCGAAGCCGTTTTCTGGATTGTGCGCCATCTCACCGGGAACAATCGCGGTTATCAGGCCCAGGGCGACTGGAGCAAGCCCGCAACCCTGCGTTTCAGCAAAGGCTGATCCGCGTTCAGGACGGCACGAGATTCACCAGCTTCCCAGGCACCACAATCACTCGCCTGGGCGGCTTGCCTTCAAGCCATCGCTGGGCCACCTCGCTGGCCAGGGCCAACTTCTCAAGGGTTTCCTTGTCGCAGTCGGTTGGAACCTGAATGCTGCCGCGCACTTTTCCCTTGATCTGAATCACCAGTTCAACGCTGTCTTGCACCAGCGCGGCGGGGTCATGCTGAGGCCATGGCTGGCCATGAACACTGCCTTCACCCCCCAGCCGGCACCAGAATTCCTCCGCAAGATGCGGTGCAAACGGCGCGAGAAGCCTGATCAACGCCCCCATCGCTTCCTGCTGCACCGGACGTGATGTCTTGACCAGAGTCCCTGAGAGGCTGTTGGACAGCTTCATCAGCTCCGAAATTGCAGTGTTGAACTGGAACTCACCGCTGAGGTCCTCACTGACGGCCTGAATCGCGAGATGAACAGCGCGTCGAATTGCCGTCTCGCTCTCAGACAGTTCTGCAGGGATGGCTGGAGAACCGTTCCCAAGCAGGGCATCTGAATCACTGACGTCCTTCACGCTGTCCACCAGTCGCCAGAGTCGTTGCAGGAATCGGAACTGCCCCTCCACATCGGCGTCATCCCATTCCAGATCTTTCTCCGGCGGGGCCTTGAAGAGGATGAACATCCGAGCCGTGTCCGCCCCGTAGCGGTCAATCACCAGAGCCGGGTCGACTCCGTTGTGCTTGGACTTGGACATTTTCTCGAACAACACCTCCAGCTCACCACCATCGTCGGGGTCAGTCGGGGAGCCGGGATCAGTCACCTGAGCGGGAGCGACATAGCGACCCGTGCGTGGATTCCGATAGGTCACTCCCTGCACCATGCCCTGGGTCAGCAGACGCTCGAACGGCTCATTGATCGGAATCAGACCCCGATCCTTCAGTGCCTTGGTGAAAAAGCGCGAATAAAGAAGGTGGAGAATCGCATGTTCGATCCCTCCGACGTACTGCTGAACCGGGAGCCAGCGCTTGACGGCGTCAGCATCAAAGGGAAGATCGCTGTTGCTGGGATCAGCGAAGCGAAGGAAATACCAGGAGGAACACATGAAGGTGTCCATCGTGTCCGTTTCCCGTCGTGCAGGCTTTCCGCAGGTCGGACAACGGACATTCACCCAGTCATCGAGTCCGGCAAGCGGCGATCCACCTTTGCCCTCCAGATTCACGTTTTTCGGCAGAGCGACCGGTAACTGATCTCTGGGGACCGGTTGTGCACCGCAGTCAGGGCAGTGAATGATCGGAATCGGACAACCCCAGTAACGCTGACGTGAGATCAGCCAGTCTCTGAGCCGATACTGACGTTTGGCCCGCGCCCAGCCCTGCGCCGAGCCGTGATCGGTGATGGCCTGTCGGGCCTGATCGTTGCGCTGACCGTCGAACGCGTCGCTGTTGACCAGGGTGCCAGGTCCTGTCCAGGCCTCCCCGTCGTTCAGGTGTTCGTCTGCACCATCCACCTGGATGACGCGTTGCACTGGCAGCTCGTAGCTCCTGGCAAAACGGAAATCACGGTCGTCATGGGCGGGCACACCCATCACAGCACCGGTGCCGTAGTCCGCCAGGACGTAGTCAGCGATCCAGATCGGCACTTTGCGTCCGTTGGCAGGATTGATCGCAGCGGCGCCTGTGGCGACACCACGTTTGGGACGATCATCCGCTGTGCGTTCATCCTGACTGAGATCATCGACAAGATCTCTGAAGGCCTCAACGGACTCGCGATGGTCGTCTGTGGTGAGTTCGTCGACCAGCGGATGCTCGGGTGCCAGAACGACGTAACTCACACCAAAAAGGGTGTCCGCTCGCGTGGTGAACACGGTGATCGTCGCCTGGTCATGGCCTTCAACACGGAAGTCGATCTCAGCACCGATTGAACGTCCGATCCAATTGGCCTGCATGGTGCGGACCCTCTCCGGCCATCCCTTGAGCAGTTCCAGATCGTCGATCAGTGCATCGGCGTACTGGGTGATTTTCAGAAACCATTGCTTGAGATTTTTCTGTTCAACCAGGGCACCGGATCGCCAGGACCGTCCTTCGGAATCCACCTGTTCATTGGCGAGCACGGTCTGGTCGATTGGATCCCAGTTGACTGTCGCTTCCTTTTGATAAGCGAGTCCGGAAGCATGCAGCTCCAGAAACAACCACTGGGTCCAGCGGTAATAGTCCTCGTGGCAAGTGGCCTGTTCCCGTGACCAGTCAATCGACAGACCCAGGCGAGCGAGCTGGTTGCGCATCTGGTCGATGTTGCGATCCGTCCAGACCCCAGGGTCCACTCCTCGTTCGATCGCAGCGTTCTCAGCTGGTAATCCGAAGGCATCCCAGCCCATCGGATGCAGCACAGCATCGCCACGCATGCGCTGCGTTCTGGCGATCACATCAGTGATCACATAGTTCCGGACATGCCCCATATGCAGGCTGCCGGAGGGGTAAGGAAACATCGAGAGCGCATAAAAAGCTCTCTGACCAGGTTTTGGCTCATCCGTTGCATAGAGAGCCTGCTGCTCCCACTTCCGTTGCCACTGCTCCTCGAGCACGGTGGGGTCGTAGCGATCGGACAGCCCCGGAGAGGTTTCGGAAAAGGAGGATGACTGCGAGGCTGTCACATCAGCAAAACACCTCGAGAGATCGTGACACAGCTTGAGGCCTCCCTCTGGCAGTGCTGCCCCTGTTGCTCAGATCAGCGGGCGAATGGTGAGGACTGCTCGTCGACTGATCAAAACTGGATCGTTGCTGTCCTCTCGCTGGAGTGCGAAGTACTGGGGGTCCTGCCATGCGAGCTGGCCATCCAATCTGCGGCCATCAGTCAGTTCAAGACCCAGAACTCGCTGCTCACGAATCCAGGACTGGATCAACCGGATACCGGGCAAACTGGGGTCAAAGCCCGTTGAATCCATGGTGTTGAATCGAAAAACGCCATCTCAACCTGCACTCCAGCAAAGACATCTGATCACGTCAATCAGCTAGCTGATGCGCATCGTTCTCAGTCCCTGAACCACCGGAAGACTGCGGCAATGACATCAAGCATGAACCATCTCATCAGGACCTGGCTCGTTGCAATTGAATCCCGAGACACGACAGCAACTGCTGATCGCGCTAACGAATGAATGGGCATCCATGTCTGACCAGCTGGATGAAGGTGACTTCACCCCCGAAGACTTTTATGAGATTCGCAAACTGGATTCTGATGACGAGTTGATCAGGGAGAGCGGATGTCAGTCCGAGCATGAGCTCAACCAATTCATTGATGACTGGTTCTACAGTGGTTTCTGGTGTCTGCCATAGGCACAATTCGACTGTTGATCGCGAGCACTTGCGCTTGAATGTTGAGTCATGATGATTGTTTATTTTAGAGGAGCAATGTCACAATCAATCAGGTGGATGTCTTTCATTTTCATGGCAGCATGTCTGGAGGGGTGTCAATATTTCATGTCTCCGAAAACAATGGTGGAAGCCACGGAGGCTGACGAACTCTGTTATCAGTGGAAGGAGCAAACAAGGAAGGAAGTGATGGTTTCAGGTATCCAGTCCACTCTTTACAACCGAGGTTGCCGGTTGAACTCCGAGCAAACCATGTTTCTGGGTTTACAGGGAAATTATCTGACCGGTAACCAGAAGCAGGATGAGACCATCATGGCAGGATGGACTGTTGTGAAAACATTCAGTCTGAACAATTAATGATGAACCGGAGAGTTCCTGGCGGTTCAGATTTGTTGGTTTTTGTGAAGACTCTGACACTGGATTGTGATGTCGTCATTCCTTGCAGCCTGATTGGTCATACAGCCTGCCTCACTGCACCTGGCTATTGATCGCAAGCCCAGGGAAGCAAGAGAATTTCGCCGATAGAGCCGGAAGGGAAGGGTACCCATTGACCATTGCTTCGCTGCCTCAGCCTGGTTGAACAGTTGATAGTTTCAAACCAGCTATATTCTTTTCCATCTTGCTCTGGATCATCTAATATCAGTGATTCAATGATGACAATATAGTCAATACGTCTTTTCACCTTTGCCAAGAAAGTGGTTCCGTCAGCTTGAGTGCCTATATATTCAAAACCTTCCTTGCTGATTTCCTCGGCTCTTAATTCCATAGGAGCTGAGAGTACTGCCGCAACAACTGCAAAAGCAGCTAGCAGGGGAGCCAGTGCCCTTTTCATGACTACTTTGATGGGTCAACATCAGGCTATTCATGACCTCGAAGTTCGTAAAGCGCTCGATGACATGACTGGGCTCGCCCAACAGCATCAGCATCCGAAGCAGCTTTCAGCTTCTACTGGAGACTGGTGTCGCCCTTGACCTTCTCTAGGAACGCTTTGAGTTGCTCTTCTGACATGGGTATCAGGTCTGTTCAGTAGTCATAGCAACGGTATGCTGCAGCGTCTTTGGTTGACGACTAAACCCCTTACTGACGCTGCACCTGTAATTGCTATTAACGGAAGGTGATTGATTTTCCCTTGCATCCTTAGAGTTCTGAACAGTCAGGCAGAGT
>CAJXFG010000026.1 GCA_913052185.1 uncultured Synechococcus sp.
AGATCGGCTCCCATGTGGCCAAGGTCGCCAAAGCCATGGGCATGGAGGTGATCGCGTTCGATCCCTTCATCTCCGCTGACCGTGCTCAGCAGATGCAGGTCCGACTCACGACCCTGGAGGATCTTTTCCGCCAGGCCGACTACATCACGCTGCACATTCCCAGAACACCTGACACGGAAAATCTGGTCAATGCGGAGCTGCTCCGCACCATGAAATCAACGGCCAGGATCGTGAACTGCGCCCGGGGTGGGATCGTTGATGAGGCCGCCATTGCCGAAGCCATCGACAACGGAGTGATCGCCGGGGCCGGCCTGGATGTATTTGCCTCTGAACCTCTGGCCCAGGATTCCCCTTTGCGCGCCGTCGAGCGTGGGCTCGTGCTGACGCCCCATCTCGGAGCCTCCACCGAGGAAGCCCAGGAAAACGTGGCAACCGATGTGGCGGAGCAGATCCGAGATGTCCTGCTGGGCCTCCCCGCTCGCAGTGCCGTCAACATTCCCGGCCTGAGCGCGGAGATCATGGAGCGACTGAAGCCGCATCTGCAGCTTGCGGAAACCCTCGGTCTGCTGGTCAGTCAGCTCAGTGGCGGCCAGGTTCAGGAGCTTGAGGTGCGTCTTCAGGGTGAGTTCGCCAACCATCCTTCCCAGCCCCTGGTGGTGGCAGCCCTGAAGGGACTGCTGACGAGTGCTCTCGGAGAACGCATCAACTACGTCAATGCCTCTCTCGAAGCCAAGGGACGCGGCATTCATGTGCTGGAGGTCAAGGATGATGCCAGCCGTGATTTCGCCGGTGGCTCCCTGCAGCTCACCACCCGCGGCGGCCAGGGAGGCCACAGTGTGACGGGCGCGGTGTTTGCGGATGGTGAGCTGCGCGTCACCACCATTGATGAATTCCCGGTGAACGTGCCTCCGAGTCGACACATGCTGTTCACCCGTCACCGGGATATGCCCGGAATCATCGGCCATCTCGGCTCTCTGCTGGGAGAGCACAACGTGAACATCGCGTCGATGCAGGTTGGTCGCAGGATCGTGCGTGGAGATGCCGTGATGGTGCTCAGTATCGACGACCCGATTCCTCCTGCGCTTCTGGCCACCATCAACGGCATCAACGGGATTCAGGAAGCCCATCCCGTCACGCTGTGATGTGGTGGCGCTTGTCTCTGCCGGTTCAACCTGAACTGGAGGAGTCTCTTCTCTGGAAGCTCAACGATCTCGGGCTGCACCGGGTCGCCATTCAGCATGCCCCCGAGACACCTGATCAGCGCACTCTTCTGGCCTGGTTGCCTGCTTATGAATGGCCTGAGGATCAGCGATCTGAGCTGTTCCTCACTCTCATGCCCCTGGCTGCAACCTTCCATCTGACTCTGGCTCAGCCGGTCTGGGACGAACTGGCCGATGAAGACTGGAGCCGCAGCTGGAAACAGCACTGGCAGCCGGATCCTGTTGGGCAGCGGCTGCTGATCCTGCCGGCCTGGCTTGAGGTCCCCGATGAGCATGCTCATCGACTGGTTCTGAAGATGGACCCAGGCAGTGCATTCGGAACCGGCAGTCACCCCACAACCCGTCTTTGTCTCGAAGCACTTGAGCAAACGCCGCCTTCGGGTCTGAGAGTTGCTGATCTCGGTTGCGGAAGCGGGGTTCTCGGCGTTGCCGCGCTTGCGCTGGGGGCTCGCCAGGTGCTGTCTGTGGACACCGACTCGCTGGCTGTCAGGGCGACGACCGATAACGCAGACCTGAATGGGCTGTCTGCTGATCAGCTCAGCGTGACCCTGGGATCTGTGGAGGTGCTGGCGACTCTGCTCGAGGGGCAGCCGGCGGACCTGCTTCTCTGCAACATCCTGGCCCCGGTGATCGAGGCCCTTTCGCCGCAGTTTGAATCTGTTCTGCGTCCCGGCGGACGGGGGCTGCTCAGCGGTCTTCTGGTGGAACAGGCGCCGAGGCTCACGCAGGTGCTGGAGAGCCTGGGATGGATCGTCGAGCCGCTTGCCGAGCAAGGTCGATGGGGCCTGCTTGAGATTCGGCGCTAGCCTGCATAAGCGGGCCTTATAAATGCCCCTGGTTTGATTGGCCTTACACGCAAACAGGCGTTAAAGCGTGTGCCTTGACGCCTGGACGATGTAGAAATGATCAGTCCGGCAGGCTCGTTTGTTACGAGCCTCTGCAAATTCACTTCATCCATGGCTTCTTACAAGGTCACCCTGGTCGCCGAAAGCGAGGGTCTCAACAAGACCATCGAGGTTCCCGACGATCAGTACATCCTCGATGCCGCTGAAGAGCAGGGCATTGATCTTCCTTATTCCTGCCGTGCCGGTGCCTGCTCAACCTGCGCCGGCAAGATCACTTCCGGAACCGTTGATCAGTCAGATCAGAGCTTCCTGGACGATGACCAGATCGAAGCCGGTTTCGTGTTGACCTGTGTGGCCTACCCCACCTCTGACTGCACCATCAAGACGCATGCCGAGGAAGAGCTCTACTGAGCTGCAAGGATCTTCATCCTGAATTCTGACGACAGCGTCTGTTGCCACCTCTCCCCAGGGGTGGCTTTTTGCTGTCAGTGTGGTCCGACGTGGCTCTCCTGCCGATGACTGCCGTTCCCTCTGCCCCGCTGAGACCTGAAGTGGAACAGTTGCTGGAACATGGCACTGTGCACACCAGCCCGGGAGGCCAGTACAGCTTTCGTGTGATCGGACCCTGTTGCCGTCTCTACGACCGCGAAGAACTCCCCTGGCCCTGCTGTCGGCTGGCCTGGCGCAGCAAGGAGCCCAGCTGGCGGCGCGTGGGTCGTCGTTTTGTCGCCGATATGGCGTCTCGCCGTTGTCCCTCGTATTCCGTTGAACTGCTTCAGCCTGGATCGAGGCCAACGCTGACTGTTCTCACGCTGTTCCCACACCGGTTCACGCCTGAAATGCAGGAGTGGTGGTACAGCCGTCGCCCCAGGTCTTTTGATCCCAGCAATCTTTCGCCTTGAAGACTGTCGGACGATCGCACTCAACCACCTGACGTAGCAGATGATTGAGTGCGGATGATGAATGAAGCCAGATCAGAAGTAGATCTTGCCGCCGCCCCATTCCTGTCCGAGGACCTTCGGAGCCACCAGGATGTAGGCCGACATCAATTCCAGATCCTCGTCAGTGAGATCGCGCATCGCTGGATACAGGTCACGGCTGCGCATGCTGGGATGCAGGTCGGCAATGCTGTATTCCCCGTCATACGAGGTGGGATCCTGCAGGTAATCCACCAGTGCAGCGATGTTGTCGCGTGATGGGGTGGCCAGTGCCAGGGTCTCAGGATCGAGGCCAACGTTGTGATTGGTCTTGGTGATGCCGCCGGCATGGCAGGTGCCGCAGCTGGTGTTGAACACCTTGCGACCGGCCTTGACCTGCTGTTCGCTGAAGGTCACCGCGGTGCCCTCGGAGTCAGAGGGAACGGTGAGAGTCTCGGTATCCCACTGGGCAGCCTGAACGGGGGCGCTGATCAGCAGAACGGCCAGCACCGGCAGGACGATCAGCAGTCGACTCAGCGACTGTCGCAGGTTGGAGAGAAGAGAGACCATGAAGGATGCCAGAGACTGATGGATACAGCGCACCAAGCTCTTGTATCACGCTGCGGTATCAAAGCGACGGTGTTCAGGCTCCACCGATCACGAACTGTTGCAGCATGACGTCCGGGATGAAGTGCTGACATCGAGACAGAGGAAGTCCTTGGCCAGGATCGTGTTCGGGAAAATGGCCCTGGCTTCCTCGAGCAGATCGTCTGCAGTCACTGCATTCCCTGGGGCATAGCGGGGGCTGAGGTGGGTGAGAACGAGTTGACCGACACCCGCCTCAGCCGCTGTCTGGGCCGCCATCGTGCTGGTGGAGTGCTGACGCTGAAAAGCCATGTCGGCCTCGGCGTGGGAAAAGGTCGATTCGTGGATCAGAAGATCGGCCCCCATGGCCAGGGTCACGGCTGCTTCGCAGAACACGGTGTCCGTGCAGTAAACGAGGCTCGCCCCTGCCTGTTGCGGTCCACACAGCGTGCGGCCGTCAATGCGTCGCCCATCCTCCAGAGTCACGGTCTCACCCCTTTTCAGCGAGGCGTAGACGGGGCCTGGAGGGATCGCCAACTCCCGAGCCTTGTTGATGTCGAAACGACCAGGTTTCGGCTTTTCCTCAACCCGGTAGGCATAGGCCGGAACGCGATGGTGCAGTGGTGTCGCCCGAACGGTGAGATCCGCGTCCTCAAAAACGATGCGATCTGCCTCAGCGGCATTGCGCACACGATGCACGTCGAGTGGATAGCCGATCCTGGTCGAACTGGTGCGCAACACCCCTTCGAGATAGCTCTCGAGCGGATCAGGGCCGTACAGATCCACTCCTCCGCTGCTGCCGCTCAGTCCGAGGCTGGCCAGCAGGCCCGGCAGCCCAAAGACATGATCACCGTGCATGTGCGTGATGAAGATCCTGCGCAGCTGAGAGAGCCTCAGATCACTGCGCAGAAACTGATGCTGGGTCCCCTCGCCGCAATCAAACAGCCACAGTTCCGATCGCTGAGCAAGTCGCACGGCCACCGCTGAAACGTTGCGGGCCCGGGTAGGAACTCCGGAACTGGTGCCGAGAAAGGTGACCTGCACTGCATGGTGGGCTCAATGGTCAATCTGCCATGAAGGCCTGGCTGCAAACAGCAGGACGGGGCACACTGAGCGACCATTGGCCTCCAGAGTGTTTCCAAACCTCTCCATCGGTCGGGCTGCTGCTGGAGCAGCTCTTGGGCTGCCACTGGTCGTGCTGACTCTGGCCAGTGAACCCAGGGCTGCGGTGACAGCTCAGGAGCCGCAGATGCGCGTTTTGGTGGCCGAAGGCTCGGAACTGATCCTGCGCGCTGATGGGGATCAGCCTCTGCAGGTGCACGGCCTGGCAAGGAATCAACGTCATCTGCGGAGGCTGCAGGTTCGATTGCGTCATGGTCGCCTTTCGCTCGCGAACGGTGAAGGGGGCGGCCATGCCTCGCTGCGCATCAGCTCCAGCGATCCCCGCGGCATCTGGCTCGGACAGCGCCGCTATCGCGGAGATCTGTTGCTGCTGGTCCGCAACGGCAGGATCCAGGCAATCAATCAGCTGGGCGTTGAGACCTATCTGCCCAGTGTTGTCGGCAGTGAGATGCCCGCCAAGTGGCCGCTTGCAGCACTTCAGGCCCAGGCAGTCGCCGCTCGTACCTATGCCTTGCGCCAACGGGGACGGAAAGGCGATTTCGATGTGAAGGCCACCGTGAGCAGCCAGGTCTACAAGGGAATCGAATCCGAGACTCCACGAACCAGGGAAGCGGTTGCCACAACCCGCTCGCTGGTTCTGGTGCATGGCGGTCGTCTGATCAACGCCGTTTTTCACAGCAGTTCGGGTGGATCAACCGAGCCCAGCGGAGAGGTCTGGCAAAACCAGCTGCCCTATCTCGTGAGTGTCAGAGATCATGACCAGCACAGTCCTGTGCATCGCTGGAACCAGCGCTTCGAGGCCGGTGATCTGCGCCGTCGTTTCCAGGAGACCGGTGGAGTGGACAGGTTGAATGTTCTCAGCAAAAGTTCCACCGGGAGGGTCCGTTCAGCGCGGATTCAAGGCCCTCTGGGATCCCTGGTGCTGACAGGTCGCCAACTGCGTCAGCGCCTCGGCTTGAAGAGCACAATGGTCAGCTTTTCCCTGCTGCAGAGCGATCATTCAGATGCCGCCGACCCACTGGATCCCTCCCAGCCTCTCTCGGAGTCACAGCCGCAGCTGATCGGACTCTGGCGCGATTCAGCCAGCGGCATCAGCGGAGCAGAGCCCCCTGTTTCGGCCGGGCGTGCTGTTGCCGCGGCTCCCTTGCCGCCGCCGCCGATTCCTCAGCGCTCGCCGACAGGTCGCGCTCGACAAGCTTCCGGCGGTTCGATCGTGCTGGAAGCACAGGGCCAGGGCTATGGGCATGGGGTGGGTATGAGCCAGTGGGGCGCCCACGGTCTGGCCAGCAAAGGGGCCGATTTCCGGGAGATTCTCCGCCACTACTACCGAGGGGCAACGATCAGGCCCTACCGACCGACGGATGATCCATCAGTGGCATTCAGCACCGGTTCGGAGCCAGCCTTGGTGGGTTGAGCTGACGCGTTCGCTGCGTGCCCCAGTTTCTGTCCAGACTTGTGGTTCAGCGTCGCCGTGATCCGGTTGCATTGACCGAGGCGATCGTGGATCACGTCGTTGCCCATCTCGCCGAGGCCCTTGAGCAAGGGCGTTTCAAGCCGCTGGGGATGGCCACGGGGCGAACCATGGAGCCGTTGTATGCGGCGTTGATTCGTCGTCTTGCGGCATGGCCTGACGCGCGTCTTGAGCAGTTGAAGCACTGCTGGCTGAGTTTCAATCTCGATGAATACGTGGGGCTGCCAACCGGTGACAGCCACAGCTTCGCTGCCTACATGCATGCCCATCTCGGCCGCCATCTCGATCTCAGCCCCTGCCAGTTGCGGCTGCCGGATGGAGCTGCCGAGGATCCTGTTGATGAAGCCCACCGCTATGGAGCCGCTCTGAGGGATGCGGGAGGGATCGGTCTTCAGTTGCTGGGTCTCGGCGGCAACGGTCACGTGGGTTTCAACGAGCCGCCGTCACCACCCGGCAGTCGCTGCCGGGTGGTGACCTTGCTGGACTCCACACGGATTCAGAACGCAGGCGCTTTCGGGGGACATCCCGAAGCTGTTCCTGAACGGGCGATCACCCTCGGGCTGGATGAGATTCTTGCCGCAGATGAGATCCACCTGATCGTGACCGGCGCCGCCAAGGCCGAGATCCTGCGTACGGCTCTGCTGGATCCCTGCAGTGCACAGGTGCCCGCCAGCTGGCTTCAGCGCCATTCCAGAGTGCATCTCTGGGTGGATGATGCAGCAGGTGCCCACCTCCCGCAGTTGTCTTGAACCGCTGGCAGTTCTGGATTGACCGTGGCGGCACGTTCACCGATCTGGTGGCGCGTCATCCCGCCGGTCAGCTGGTGGTGCGGAAGGTTCTTTCCGAGCAGCCGGGTGTGACCGGGGACCCTGCCGTGGCGGCCATGCGCGAGTTGATGGGTCTTGCTCCAAACCAGCCGATTGAGCCTGGATTGATCGAGGAATTGCGGCTGGGCACCACCGTTGCCACCAATGCTCTGCTTGAGGGCGCCGGTGAGCCTGTCCTGCTGGTGACCAATCGGGGCCTGGCGGATCTGCTGTTGATCGGTGACCAGCATCGACGCGATCTGTTCGCGCTGGCCATCTCCGCGGCTCCTTCACTCGTGGCCGCCGTGGAGGAGGTGCCCGGTCGTCTGGATGCGGAGGGCCGGGAATTGGAGGCCTTACGGCTTGAGGGCGATTTTCTGCAGCGGCTTGTTGGTCATCACCAGGCCGGCATCCGTTCCTGTGCGATCGCTCTGATGCATGCCTGGCGTGATCCCAGGCACGAGATGGAGCTGGCGAAGGCGGTCCGAGCCGCAGGATTCAGCACGGTGGTCTGTTCCCATGAAGCAGCTCCACTGCCGCGTCTGGTCCCAAGGGGGCAGACGACCGTTGTGGAGGCTGCTGTGCAGCCCGTTCTCTCCGCCTATCTGGCGCAGGTGCAAGCCGCTTTGGGTGAGCAAACTCGCTTGCGGGTGATGACGTCCAGCGGAGCTCTGCAGCACCCCGGTTCCCTGCTCGCCAAAGACACCATTCTTTCGGGGCCGGCGGGAGGCATGGTGGGAGCTGTTGCATCCGCTCAACAGGCCGGTCTGGGGGCTTTGGCCCTGGTGGGCGTTGACATGGGGGGGACCAGCACGGATGTGTTCTGCCTGCCATCAGGTGCCGCCGACCGCGACTGGGAACGCAATGCCGAGACTGAAATTGCGGGGTTGCAGCTCACCGCGTCACGTCTGCCCATTCACACCGTTGCGGCGGGCGGAGGATCAATCGTTGCTGAGGATGGCGGTCGCCTGACGGTTGGCCCATGCTCGGCTGGTGCTGAACCAGGCCCTGCCTGTTATCGACGTGGTGGTCCGCTGACCATCACGGATGCTCACCTGCTGCTGGGTCGATTACAGGTGGGGGCTTTCCCGGCGGTGTTCGGACCGGACCGCGATCAACCTCCTGATCCCCTGGCGACCCAACAGCAGTTTCAGGCGCTTGGGCAACGACTGGGTCAGCAGCCCGAGCAGCTGGCGGAAGGTGCTCTTGACCTCGCTGTTGAGGCGATGGCGGGAGCGATTCGTCAGGTCTCCCTTCACCGTGGGCATGACATTCGTGGTGGGGTGCTGATTGCCTATGGCGGTGCTGCAGGGCAGCTCGCCTGCCGACTGGCAGAAGCTCTTGGTCTGACTCAGGTGTTGCTGCATCCTCTGGCGGGGGTGCTCTCGGCTTATGGCCTCGGGCAGGCGCGTCAGCGTCAGCTGCATCAGCGCTCAATCCGTCGCCCGCTGAATGCGGCGTTGTTGGATCAGCTGCCGGCGATGGTCAGGTCTGATCTGGGCAAGGCAAGCCTGGCCCTGCAGTCACTCACGGCTCGTTCATCGACAGCACCTGAGCATCTGATCAGGCTTGAGCTGCGTGATGCCTCGTCGGAACAAGGGCTGACACTCTCCTTGCCATCAGATTTTGAAGAGCTGGACGAGCATCAGCTTCAAGCCTGGTTTGATCAGGCCCATCACCGTCGCTTTGGCTATGCGCCGCCGCGCACAGCTCCTCTGATCGTTGAACGGCTCGAGGTGGAGGTGCTCGAGTCGATGGCGGAGAGCCCCGGCCGGTGGTCAGCTGAAAACGACAGTGCGGCTGCCACACCGACGGAAAAGGTTCAGCGGGCCCGGGTGCACTGGAGAGACCAGGGCTGGTGTGAGGTGCCTGTGCTCGGGCGCGGGCAGCTGGAGCGTGATCAGCATCTGCAGGGCCCTGCACTGATCCTCGATCCCACCGCGGCCATTGTTCTGGAGCCAGGCTGGACGGCTGGGCTGCTTGATCACGGCAGTGTGCTGCTCGAGGCGCCTTCAACTGCTGTCGCTGTGAGCTCGCATGCCGGAGCCGAGCAGGCTTCGGCCCCCGACCCGGTGGATCTCAGCCTCTTCCATCACCGTTTCATGCAAATTGCTGAACGCATGGGAGAGCGGCTGCGTCAGACCAGTCGTTCCGTGAACATCCGCGAGCGGCTTGATTTCTCCTGTGCGCTGTTCGACTCGCAGGGCGCGCTGGTTGCCAATGCGCCTCACATTCCTGTGCACCTGGGGTCGATGGGTGATGCGGTTGAGGATCTCTTGGGGCAGATCCGTCGTGGAGAGCGGCCGATGCTGGCGGCTGGGGACACGGTGATCAGCAACGATCCGTTCCATGGCGGCACCCACTTGCCCGATATCACTGCGATCACACCTTGTTGTGTTGAGGGAGATCAGGCTCCCTTCGCTTTTGTGGCCTGTCGCGGGCACCACGCGGATGTGGGCGGTCTGACGCCTGGTTCCATGCCGCCTTTCAGCTCCAGCATCGAGGAGGAAGGCCTTCTGTTGCGCAACCACTGGTTGTGCGTAAGGGGCGAGCCGGATCGACAGGGCTGGGATCAGTGTCTGCAGGGGCTGCGATTCCCTCCCAGAGATCCTGAGCTGCTGTGGGCTGACCTGCAGGCACAGGCGGCTGCCAATCATCTGGGGGTTGAACTGCTGGATCAGCTTCTGCAACTTGAAGGCCGGCAGCGTGTGCGGCGCTATTTGCGGCATGTTCAGGACCATGCGGCCGACACCGTCAGTCGGTTGATCGGCCGTTTTCAGGACAAAACCTTCCAGGTGCAGCTGGACAACGGTGCACAGCTCCAGCTGGCGGTGCAGGTGGACCGGACACGGCGACAGGTCGTGCTTGATTTCAGTGGAACCAGTGCGCAGGCCCAGCACAACTTCCATGCACCGCTGGCGGTGACCAAGGCTGTGGTGCTCTATGTGATCCGCTGCCTGGTTGAGGAGCCGATTCCTCTGAATGCGGGCTGTTTCCGGCCGCTGACCCTGATCGTTCCGGAGGGTTCCCTGCTGAATCCCCGCGCACCGGCTGCCGTGGTCGCCGGCAATGTGGAAACCTCGCAGGCCCTCTGCAATCTCCTGTTTGCCGCGCTCGGTGTGATGGCCGCGGCTCAGGGCACGATGAACAACCTCACCTTCGGGGACGGTCGCAGTCAGTACTACGAGACCATCGCCGGTGGAGGAGGGGCAGGTGACGGATTTCCTGGTTCCAGTGGTGTGCAGACCCACATGACCAATTCCAGACTCACTGATCCTGAGATTCTGGAAGAGCGTTTCCCTGTGAGGCTGGAGCGCTTCGGCTTCCGTCGGGGAAGCGGTGGCGCCGGTCGCTGGTGCGGTGGAGATGGGCTGGTGCGGGAGTTCCGCTTCCTAGAACCGATGACGGCAGCCCTTTTGTCCGGTTCCAGGATCGTTGCGCCCTTCGGTCTGGAAGGCGGAGAACCCGGCAAAACGGGAACAGCCCTGCTGACCAGGGCCGATGGCACAAAGCTTGAGCTGGATGGCTGTGTGGAGCTTCAGGTGAATGGAGGCGATCGACTGTTGATCGCCACGCCCGGAGGCGGGGGGTGGAGCTCCCCCGGAGCCGAGAACTGATCGCCTGGGAGGTTGATCCGTTCACTTGCTCAGGTCATCGCGTGGCGCGCTGGTCAGCGTGAGGTTGGCACTGACACTGCAGATGTCATCAAGCTCTTCAAGCGATTCAAGCAACTTCAGGCACTGCTGGATGCTCTCTTCATCGTGGGGTGTCACCTGCGTGAGCGGCTGCCAGCAGTGCGCCCATTCAGCGACTGTCCAACCCTGATCGTGAAGCCCTTTCTGCAGAGATTCGAGCGCTTCGAAGGGTCCATGCACCAGGGCCTCCTCCGGGCTTGTGAGCTCATAACCGTCCGCTTCCAGATTGAGGAGGCTCTCCAGCAGAGCCTCCTCGTTGATGGTCGTGTGCTGGATGCGCACTTCACTGCGGTGCTGGAAGAGGTAACTCACGCACCCGCTTTCACCAAGGTTGCCACCGTGTTTGCTGAAGGCCAGGCGCACATCGGCTGCGGTGCGATTGCGGTTGTTGCTGAGTGCCTCCACCAGCACGGCCACTCCGCCGGGGCCGTAACCCTCGTAGCGGATCGCTTCGAGGTGTTCTGCAGCACCACCTTGTCCGGAGCCCTTCGCGATGGCTCGTTCGATATTGCCCGCAGGGACTCCCGCCGCCTTGGCCTTGGCGATCGCCGTGCGCAGCTGGAAATTGCCATCGGGGTCACTGCCCTGGCGGGCAGCCACAGTGATTTCCCGCCCGATCCGGGTGAACACAGCACCGCGCCTGGCATCCACCACCGCCTTGGTGCGTTTGATCTGGGACCATTTGCTGTGGCCGGCCATCGGATGCTTCAGCGTCCGTCTGTTCCCAAGCAAATTACCGAGCTCGCAGCATCAGCCCCTCGCCTCGAACACCACCTTCGGTTTCACGCCACCCTCCGCATCGGGTAGACCCAGGCCGAGCATGCGCCCACTCTCACTGAGCACGATCACGGCATCAGCGGAGCCGTCGACCCCAGGAGTGATTCTGCGCCCAAAGCTCCAGTCATCCTGCTCACTGGAACTGAGCGTGCGCTTCGGCAGATGAGCCAGAGCCAGTTCGGGTCGCAGCAAGGTGATCGCCCCTTTGCCGACAGCCTCGGGAGCATCCGGCAGCGGCACCGCCTGGTCGTCATGGAAACCCAGCGCCTGGGTTCGCCGCAGGCTGGCCAGGCAGCCGCCACATCCGAGTGCTTTGCCCAGATCTCTCGCCAGTGAACGGATGTAGGTGCCTGCTGAGCAGTGCACCTCCAGGCGCAACTGTGCGCGCGATGCATCCCACCCCAGCAGATGCAGCTGGTGGATGGTCACAGGCCTTGCCTGCAGCTGCATCACTTCGCCGCGACGGGCCCTGGCGTGGGCTCGCTCACCATCCACGTGCACAGCAGAGACCTGAGGAGGATGTTGGGCAATCGGGCCGCGGAACTGATCGAGTGCCTGTTCCAACCCCTCTGGGCAGAGCTCGGGAACGACCTGTCTGGACAGTTCCTCGCCTTCCATGTCGTCGGTGTTGGTGGTGACTCCCAGCTGAATCACCCCCCGATAGGTCTTCTCACCAGGCAGATAAGGCAACAACCTGGTCGCCTGTCCGACCGCAATCGGCAGGACGCCAGTCACCGCTGGATCAAGCGTTCCACCATGGCCGACCCTGCGGATGCCCAGCACCCGCCTGATGCGGGCCACGCATGCGTGGGAGGTGATGCCCGCCGGCTTGTCGATCACGGCGAAGCCGATGGGCGCAGTCACGGTGCAAGCCATGTCCAGCTGTCGACTGTGGCACCCTGCCGTTGCCCTCAGTGGGCACACACGTAGGTTTGCCCGATCAGTTCCTGACGGTCCATGCAGTCAATCAATGCCCCCGCTGGTGTGGACATTCAGGATTTTCTCGACAGCGGTTTTTCGGTCAAGGAACACCTGGCCTCCTATCTGTCGCTCTCAACAGCGGAGGTCGCCGAGCGTCTGCCGCAGAGCACGGAGGATCTGGCTGCGATGCATCCGGGAGCCTTCGATCCCGAACGAGCCGCTGATTTCTATGAGGACACCGTGGGGACGGGGCATCTGTTCGAGTTGGCGGCCTGGCATCTCAGCAGTGCCGACTACATCGCAGACACCCTGCGCCTGCAGCAGCAGTTTGCCCACGGGGACGTGCTTGATTTCGGTGGTGGAATCGGCACCCATGCCTTGGCAGCTGCCGGTCTCGAGAGCGTTCGACACGTCTGGTTTGTGGATCTCAATCCTCAGAACCGAGCATTTGTGCAGGATCGTGCGGCACGTCTGGGACTGGCTGACCGTGTGAGTGTTCATCGCGACCTCGACAGCCTTCCCGGTCGGCGTTTCGACACGGTGGTCTGCCTCGATGTGCTGGAGCACCTTCCCGATCCCTCCGCGCAGCTGCTGGAGTTCCATCGCCGTCTCGCCCCAGGCGGTCGGGCCCTGCTCAACTGGTATTTCTTCAAAGGGTATGACGGTGAATACCCCTTCCATTTCGATGACCCGGCGCTGGTGGAAGACTTCTTCCGCTGCCTGCAGAGCCGTTTTCTGGAGTTGTTTCATCCACTGCTGATCACAACCAGGGTCTACCGTCCGATTGAGGACAGCTGAGCTGAACGATCGATGGCCCAGATCTCAGGACAGGGTCGCTGGCTGATTCGCCTGATTGTGGTCAAGAAGCTCCTTCTGGCCGGCGTTCTGCTCACGATCAGCCTGGCTGCCGTGTTTGGGGATGTTCACTACGCCGAGTTGTCGGATTTTGCTGAAACCTGGGGGAAGGCGGATCGTCAGTTCCTCTCGTCGCTGGCAGAAAAGGGGACTCTGCTGGGTCCAACCCGCCTGATGCGTCTGGCTTTTGTGTCTGGGCTCTATGCCGCCATGATCATGATTGCGGCCTGGGCCACCTGGGTGGGTCGCCGCTGGGGCGAGTGGTTGCTGGTGGGCGTTCTGGGTCTTGCGCTGCCTCTGGAACTCGAGCATGCCCTGCATGAACAAAGCCCCAGAACATGGGTTGTTCTGGGGCTCACAGTGATTGGCCTGGTGTTGACAACCCGTCTGGCGCTCAGTTCGGAGCGCCGCCAGTGACGGGTGACATCAATCTGTTCAGACGGCAGCCGTGATGTTGATGCGCTTGCGGTTGCGAAGGCCACGACGAATGGTCTCGAACTTCACCACACCGTCGGTCAGAGCAAAGAGGGTGTCGTCCTTGCCATGACCCACATTGACTCCGGGCAACACTGAGGTGCCGCGCTGGCGAATCAGGATGGAGCCGGCTGTGACGGATTCGCCGCCGTAGGCCTTGACGCCCAGACGCTTGGAATTGGAATCGCGACCGTTACGTGTTGAACCTGTGCCTTTCTTATGTGCCATGGGGAGGATTTGAGGAGATAGGGAAAATTTGGCTGGGGGTGATCCTGTTGATCAGCTGATGGCTTTTCCACCGACGGAAATCGACTGAACCATCACCCTGGTCAGCTCCTGGCGATGACCGTTCTTGCGTCGGGTCTTCTTCTTGGGACGCATTTTGTACACGATCACCTTGGGACCGCGTCGGTGCGCCATCACCTTCAGCTCAACACTGGCATCCTTCACATAGGGCTTGCCCAGGGTTGTGCCCTTGGCGTCCTTGACCAGAAGAACGTTGTCGAGGGTGACGGTGCTATCAACCTCGGCATTCAGTCGATCAAGGTCGTAATAACGATCGGGCTGCAGCCAGAACTGCTGACCGGATGCCTCAACGATTGCGTAGGTCCCGGTTTCAGGAGCTGCAGAGGCTTTTGAGCTGGTTTCGGCCATGTGCTGAAAGACGCGGTCAGGCTCGGGCAAGCCGATTCGGCCTGAACCGCAATCGAAAGACAAACAAAGATCTTCGTCCTTCTCAGTCCCTTTCGTCAAGATTCAGCTCAGGACCCTGTCGCGGTGGATGGCTCGTCCGGCACTCACGATCGCTTTGCTGCTCCAGACCAGAGAGCTCGTGGATGTCTGCCGTCAATGGTTGCCAGTGAACCGCTATTCGCCCGTTGATCTCGGTGCGGTTGAGTCCGGTCAGGGAGTTGTGAAACTGCTGTCTCGCCAGCGCGAAGCTGTGGATGCCATCGTCATCGAGCAGGCGTTGCTCGATGACGAGACCCGTCAGGCCCTCGCCGGAGAGGGGCTGTTGTTCCCCGCGGTGGTGGTGGGCGAGTTGATGGGGCGGGTCGATTACCACCCCGAAGAGGTTCACCTGCCGGGAGATCAGCTGGAGCAGCTCGGCTACAACGTTGATGCCGCTATTTCACGTTTCCTGCGCCAGGGGCAGAAGGATGCCAGGCCTGAAGACGGCGCTGAACAAAACGCCATGCCGGCGGTGGAGGGCAGTGCCTGGAAACTGTCCAGTCGTCTGCAGGAGCGACTCGGTTATCTGGGGGTGTTCTACAAGCGGGACCCCTCCCGCTTCCTCGCCAACCTGCCCCCTGATGAGCAGCGGGACCTCGTCCAGTCTCTCCAGCGCACCTACCGGGATCTGCTGATCAGCTATTTCAGGGATCCGGCCGCGGCCAACCAGGCGCTGGAGAGTTTCGTGAACACAGCCTTCTTCGGTGATCTGCCGATCACCCGTGCTGTGGAGATCCACATGAATCTCATTGACGACTTCTGGAAGCAGCTCAGACTTGAAGGGCATAAAAACGATTTTCTTCAGGACTATCGCCTCGCCCTGCTCGATGTCATGGCTCACCTCTGCGAGATGTATCGGCGTTCGATCCCTCCTGAGGTCTCCCTGACACCCGCGTCCGGGGAACGTCGCGTTCTCAACGATCCGGAGGTGGCCCCATGAGCCCACGAAAGACTTACATCCTCAAGCTCTACGTGGCAGGCAATACGCCGAACTCCATGAGGGCTCTCAAGACTCTGCGCAACATCCTTGAGACGGAGTTCAAGGGCGTCTATGCCCTCAAAGTGATCGATGTGCTCAAGAATCCGCAGCTTGCTGAGGAGGACAAGATTCTCGCCACACCGACTCTCTCCAAGATCCTGCCTCCTCCGGTGCGGAGGATCATCGGCGATCTGTCCGACCGGGAGCGGGTGCTGATCGGTCTGGACCTTCTCTATGACGAACTCGCCGACAACAATCTCACCTCATCGCTGATGGATGCGCTGGAAGAGGCGGAGACAGGCGACGCAGATTCTTAAGCCGGCCCGTGCACCCGCAGGTGATGACTCGTTTTTTCCTTACCTTGCAGCCATAAGAGCGTCGTTATGCAGATCTCCAGCTCCAGTGGTTCTCCACAGATGCAGGTCCAGAAGCTTCCGACAGGGATCGAAGGGTTTGATGACGTCTGCCAGGGCGGCCTTCCCATCGGCCGCAGCACGCTGATCAGCGGCACCTCCGGCACCGGCAAAACAGTCTTTTCTCTGCATTTCCTGCACAACGGCGTCGCTCATTTCGACGAACCGGGAATCTTCGTCACCTTCGAAGAGTCGCCGCTCGACATCCTCCGCAACGCCGCCAGTTTCGGTTGGAATCTGCAGGAGATGGTTGAGCAGGACAAACTGTTCATTCTCGATGCCTCTCCTGATCCGGATGGTCAGGATGTGGCCGGAAGCTTCGACCTGTCCGGTCTGATCGAGCGGATCAACTACGCCATCCGTAAATACAAAGCCAAGCGGGTGGCGATCG
>CAJXFG010000027.1 GCA_913052185.1 uncultured Synechococcus sp.
GGTTGTAGTACTCATCGCGGTAGATCATCAGCACCAGATCGGCGTCCTGCTCAATTGAGCCCGATTCCCGCAGGTCGCTGAGCATCGGTCGTTTGTTGGTGCGTGACTCCACGCCACGGCTGAGCTGCGAAAGGGCAATCACCGGCACGTTCAGCTCCCGCGCCATGCCCTTGAGAGCCCTTGTGATGCGTGAAATCTCCTGCACGCGGTTGTCGGGACTGGACCCTTCCATCAGCTGCAGATAGTCGATCACGATCAGTCCCAGTTCCTTGCCCTGTTCCGCCATCAGTCGACGGCAGAGGGAGCGCATCTCCAGAACACCGGAGTTGGGTTTGTCGTCGATGTAGATCGGCAGCTGGCCGAGGGTGTTGATGCCCTGGCCGAGCAGCGGCCATTCCTCCTGTTGGAGCCGGCCGGTCCTCAGGCGCCCTGCTTCGATGCCCACTTCCATCGACAGCAGCCTGTAGGTGAGCTGCTCCTTGCTCATCTCCAGGGAGAACACGCAAACCGGCAGGTCGTGCAGCTGGGCCACGTTCTTGGCCAGGTTGAGCACGATCGAGGTTTTTCCCATGGCCGGACGTCCGGCCACGATGATCAGATCACTGCGTTGCAGCCCCTGGGTCATGGCATCCAGGTCGTAGAAATTCACCGGGATCCCTGCCACGGATGTGCCCAGGGAGCGGCTCTCGATCTCGTTGAAGGTGCTGGTGAGGATTTCGGCGGTGGGCGTCAGCCCCTGCGATGGCTTCTCCTGGCTGATGGCGAAAATGGTCTGCTCGGCCTTGTCCAGCACCTGCTCCATCGGCAGGCCCTGATCAAAGCCCAGCTGAATCACTTCATTGCCTGAGCGGATCAGCTGACGGCGCAGGTATTTGTCCATCACCAGGCGCGCCACCTGTTCGATCGACGCGGTGGAGGCCACGCGTTCCACAAGCTCCACGAGCCTGCTGCTGCCACCCACTTTCTCAAGGGCGCCAGTGTCCGCCAGCCAGGCGGTCATGGCGGTGAGGTCGGTCGGTTTTCCCTGGCTGTGGAGCATCACCGCCGTGCGGAAGATCTCCCGATGGGCATTCAGATAGAAGGCTTCCGGTTGCAGCACGTCGGCCACACGGCCGATGGCGTCGGGGTCGAGCAGGATGCCGCCCAGTACGGCTTCCTCCGCCTCAAGGTTCTGGGGCGGAATCGAATCGGGCAGGGCCTCGAAGCTGGGTTCATCACGCCTGCGACCTTTACCGAAGCCACGGCGTTCCCCCTCGGTGGACTCGCCACCAGGATCTGACACGGGAACGCTCACCATGGCGGCAGCTGCTCAGGAAGGGACGACCACTCTGACGCACCTTGCCGGGTCCATCAGAGTCATTCGTGGTCTGTGCTCAGTAGCTGACGACTTCCAGGTTGATCTCAGCGGTGACTTCGCTGTGCAGCTTGACCTGCACCTTGTAATTACCTGTCCGGTGGATGTCGGGCACCGTGATGTCACGGCGATCGACTTCCTTCTTGGTGGCCTCTTCGATCACCTCGGCCACATCACCGTTGGTGACGGTGCCGAACAGCACGTCGTCTTCACCGGTTTGCTTCTTCACCGTGAAGCGGCCGATGGTGTCGAGGGCGGTGCGGAAAGCGATCGCCTCCTCCTTGAGAGCCGCCTGGCGTTCGGCTTCCTTGGCACGGCGGTGCTCCACCTGTTTCATCACCGCAGGGGTGACAGGAACAGCTTTGCCAAAGGGAAGCAGGAAGTTGCGGGCATAACCAGGCGCAACCTCCACCAGATCTCCGTCCCGGCCGAGGCTGAGAACGTCCTCGTTCAGTACGACTTGTACGCGCTTGGCCATGGGAGAACGATCCTGACGACGTCTGTTTAGCGATCGGCAACTTTACGACGCCACGGGGAGGCGCACCTTGGTGGCAAGGCCAAGGGCGCGCATCAGGCGGATGTGCTCCCAGGTGAGATCGACCTGGCCCGGCTGGAGGCCGTGGCGTGCCGAGTGCGGAAAGGCATGGTGATTGTTGTGCCAGCCCTCGCCGAAGGTGACTGCTGCAACCCACTTGTTGTTGCGGGAGGCGTCGCCGCTCTCAAAGGCCACCGTGCCCCAGGTGTGGGTGGCGGAATTCACCAGCCAGGTGACGTGATACACCAGCACCAGGCGGAGGGGAATGCCCCAGAGCACCAAGGCCCAGCCGCCGGCACCGGTTGCGCTGCCGATCCAGAACAGCAGGCCGGCCAGGGGCAGCTGCAGCACCAGGAACCAATTGTTCAGCCAGCGGTAGTAAGGGTCCTTGGCCAGATCTCCGGTCATGCGGGGCACCTCCTTCATGGCCGGGATCGCATCGAACATCCAGCCCATGTGGCTCCACCAGAAGCCTCGGTGGCTGTTGTGGTGATCCGCATCCGTATCGGAATGCTTGTGGTGATGCCGATGCAGTCCCACCCAGTCGATCGGTCCGTGCTGGCAGCTCAGAGCTCCGCAGGTGGCAAAGAAATGCTCCAGCCAGAGAGGCACCCTGAAGGAGCGATGTGAGAGCAGGCGGTGGTAGCCGATGGTCACGCCCAGGCAGGCGGTGACCCAATACAGCACCAGCAGGCTGGTGACGGCCTCCCAGCTCCAGAAGGCAGGCGCAAGGGCCACCAGGCCCAGGGCATGGATCACGATCATGAATCCGATCGTTGTCCAGCTTTTTTCGCGTTTGGCCGTGACGCGCTGCTTGCTCCTAGGCCTTTGATAGGGCTGGATTGCCAGCCTGGGACCACGGTGCGAAACTGTTTTTCGACTGGGTGGCGAAGGCGTTCTCACTGCGCTTTGTGCCATGACTTGATCCCGGTTGATTTCTGCACACTACACGCGATACGGATACGTATCAAGGAATGGAAAAGGCAAGCGGTTCTGATCATGTGACCAAGGGTTACCGCCAGCGTCTTGAGGAAGGGCGCCAGGCCATGGCCCACTTGATCCATGTGTGGCATGAGCGCAACGGCTGGTCCCACAAGGTGCTGCCAGCGCTGGCCGATGCGCTGGACCTCGGCCGTGTGCACAACTCCCAGATTTCCAACCTTCGCAACGGCAAGCTTTCGTCTCCGGGGCCGGAGGTGTTTCTCGCTCTTGGCCAGGCCAATGCGGTGTTGCATCAGGGGCTCGAGCCGATCCGTGATCAGCTTGCAGAAGTCCACCCCGACCTGCTCAGGGTGCTGAGTGACAGTGCCGTTCCCCTGCTCGCCGCCGATGGAGAGCCCTTAGGTGCCGGTGAGCTGCTGGAAATCTTTGTGGGTCTGGGTCCTTTGCCGCCGGGCTTTGATTGGCGGATTGACTCTGCTGAGGCCGCTGCGCTGAGTGCTGCGATTGCCGACAGCCTCTGCCGCGGTCAGGCCTGGCGTCAGTGTCGTGATGCGGTGATGGAGGCCTATCCGGTCACCAAAAATCAACGGCGCGACCGGTTCGCCGAAGTGATGGCTGGCTTACGGGAATACAGCGCTGAAGAGCTCGATGGGGAATTTCTCGATCTGCATGCCACCCACATGGCCCTTGAAGGCAGCAAGGGCCAGAGTGCTGAAGCGTTTCTGGCCGAGTTGCGGGCGGCTGCTCAGCCGGGGTAGCGGGCCTGGCGCACCCGTCGTGTCAGGCCGAGTTTCTGCAATAACCGGATGTGCATCCAGGTGATGTCGAACTCAAACCAGCGCAGACCGTGACGTGCGCTGCCCGGATGAGCGTGGTGATTGTTGTGCCAGCCCTCTCCGAAGGACAGAACCGCCACCCACCAGCAGTTGCGTGAGAGATCCGGACAGTCGAAATTGCGGTAGCCGAAGGCATGGGTCGCCGAGTTGACGAGCCAGGTGACGTGATACACGACCACCAGCCTCAAGGGAATGGCCCACAGGACCAGGCCAACACCGCCTCCGTGCACCTGGGCCGCGTTGCCGTACCAGTAGAGGGCCAGACCCAGTGGAATCTGCAGCAGCAGGAACCAGCGATCCAGCCACACGTAGAAGGGATCCCTCATCAGATCGCCGCTGAAGCGCTCCTTGTGTTCAAGGGCGGGAATCTCATGCAGCATCCATTCGCTGTGGCTCCACCAGAGCCCCCGGCCTGCATCGTGGTGATCGTTCGGCTGATCAGAGAATTTGTGGTGGTGGCGGTGCAGTGCCACCCAGTCGATGGGGCCGCTTTGAGCTGCCAGGGTGCCCATGATCACCAGCACCCGCTCAAGCCAGCGAGGCACTTCAAAGCTTCGGTGTGCCACGAGGCGGTGCAGACCGAGGGTCACGCCAAGCACCGTGGCCCAGTAGAGAACAGCGAAGGCCACGATTCCCTGCCAGCTCCAGAACCGTGGCAGCAGGGCCACCGTGGCCAGCACGTGCATCGCCACCATGAAGGATGTGGTGCCGCTCTTGAGTTTGCGTTGCTTGCGGGGCAGCCGTTCTCGAGGCGCCATCACCGCTGCGCGCATACGCAATTCGCGGTTGGAGCGGATATCGGCCGGAGTGGTGGTAACCAAGAAGTGTCTCCTTGAACCAGTTCTGTTGCGGTTGGAACGGCTACAGCCGCGACCGAAACAGTTGGTTGGAAATGTGAATGTAAAAGAAAACCGTAGGCATTCAGCGGTTTGCCCATGGCACTGGGTTCAAATCGCTACGGAGTGAACACCGGTGCGCAGGGTATGGAGCTCAGTGAGGCCAGGGCATTTGCCCGTCACAAGGTCGCGGCGGTGCGCGAGCGTCAGCAGCCGCTTGCCCGTCAGCGCACCGCGGTTGTGGCCGATCGGCTGCGCAAGGTTCTGGCGGCGTTTGAGGCTGAACGGGTTGGTACTCAGCATTTCGCCTCCGTGAGTGGCTACGGGCACGGTGATCAGGGCCGGGAGGTGATCGATCGCGTCTTCGCACGGGTGCTGGGTGCAGAGGCGGCCGCTGTGCGACTTCAGTTCGTGAGCGGCACCCACGCCATTGCTGCTGCTCTCTTCGGCGTGCTGCGGCCAGGCGACCGCATGCTCTCCATCACTGGTCGTCCCTACGACACGCTCGAAGAGGTCATCGGTTTGCGTGGGGAGGGGCAGGGATCCCTCAAGGACTTCGGCATCAGCTACGACGAGCTGCAGCTCACCGATGCGGGGGATGTGGACGCGCAGGCCCTTGAGCAGGCACTGGATGTCAGCCGCCAGTTGATTCTGATTCAGCGCAGCTGCGGTTACAGCTGGCGCCCATCGCTCAGCGTGGAGGCCATCGGGCGCCTCTGCGCCCGCATTCACGAACGACAGCCCGATTGCATCTGCTTCGTGGACAACTGTTATGGAGAGCTGGTTGAGGCACAGGAGCCCCCTGAGGTGGGTGCGGATCTGGTGGCCGGCTCATTGATCAAAAATCTGGGGGGAACGATCGCCCCCGCCGGCGGCTACGTCGCCGGACGCACTGATCTGGTGGAACAGGCCTGTTGCCGTCTCACAGCACCGGGGATCGGCAGAGAAGGGGGCACAGGGTTTGATCTGCACCGACTGTTGCTGCAGGGTCTGTTTCTGGCTCCGCAGATGGTTGCGGAAGCGTTGATCGGCGCCGATCTGGTGGCTGGAGTGTTTGCCGATCTTGGCTTTCCGGTTCAGCCCGTTGCTGGGGCGCCCCGCAGTGATCTGATTCAGGCCGTGCAACTGGGCAATCCTGATGCTCTCAAGGTGATCTGCCGAGCTTTTCAGGCCTGTTCCCCAGTGGGTTCCTATCTGGATCCGGTGCCGGCGGCGATGCCCGGTTACGCCAGTGATCTGGTGATGGCGGGAGGCACGTTCATCGATGGCAGCACCAGCGAATTGTCCGCAGACGCGCCGCTGCGCGAGCCCTTCAATCTCTATGTACAGGGCGGCACCCATCGCGCTCACGTCGAGTTGGCGCTGATTCAGGCACTGGAAGCCCTTGCCGCGGCAGGACATCTGAATCTGGCGCACACTGATTGAGAGACGCTGGTGCGGCCCGATGGCCTTCGACTTCCCTGCCTCCTACCGCTATGCCGACAGCCATGAATACGCCTGGCAGGAGGCCGACACGATCCGCATTGGCCTGAGTGCCTATGCCGTGGATCAACTCGGCGACATCGTTTTCGTGGATCTTCCCGAGGTGGGTTCTGCTCTCAACCGTGGCAGCAGTTTCGGCACCGTTGAGTCGGTGAAAGCCGTTGAAGAGATGTACGCCCCGATCAGTGGTGAGGTGCTGCAGCGCAATGAGGCGCTGCTGGCCAATCCCGAAGAACTCCAGAAGGATCCCCATGGCGAGGGCTGGTTGCTGGTGATCCGTCCTGGTGATGTGACGCAGCTCGAGCAGCTGATGGATGCCGCCACCTACGCCGCCAAGGTTGCCGCGACCTGATATCACATCGTCGCCTGGCGCAAGTTGCCTAAAGTCAGCGCCTTCTGTCGCTGCACCATGACCCTGCTGGACAAGCGCATGGTGGAGACGGCTGCAGAGCAGAAACTCCCTCCCTTCGCGCAGCGCCACATCGGGCCTGGTTCCGCAGCCAACCAGAGGATGCTTGCGCGCCTCGGCTTCAACGACCTTGAGCATTTCCTGCGGGCTGTTGTGCCCCAGGACATCCTGGATGCAACGCCGCCGCAGGGGAAGCTTCCGCAGGGAGTCGGAGAGGAGCAAGCCCTGGCGGAACTGCGTCAGCTTGCAGGGCTGAATCGGGTGACGCGCTCGTTGATCGGCCTCGGTTACTTCGGCACGGTCACACCCGCTCTGATTCAGCGGCAGGTGCTGGAGAACCCCTCCTGGTACACCGCCTACACCCCCTATCAGGCGGAAATTGCCCAGGGACGTCTCGAGGCACTCCTCAATTTTCAGACCTTGATCAGTGAGCTGACCGGCCTGCCGATCGCCAATGCGTCTCTTCTGGATGAGGCCACCGCGGCAGCCGAGGCCATGTCAATGAGCTTCGGTGTCTGCAAGCGAGCGGAAGCATGCCGGTTTTTGGTCGACGCCGCCGTGCTGCCTCAGACCCTCGCGGTGCTACGCACCAGAGCCCAGCCCATCGGTGTGCAGATTGATGTGGCTCATCCCGAGCAGTTCTCCTGGGGTGATGACGTGTTCGGTGTGCTGCTGCAGCTGCCTGGTCGCTGCGGTCGGCTCTGGGACCCTCAGGCCTGTATCGCCAGGGCCCATGAGCATGAGGCACTGGTGACGGTGGCCATTGATCCACTGGCTCAGGTGCTGCTGAAGCCGGTGGGTGCTCTCGGTGCGGATATTGCCGTCGGCAGTGCTCAACGTTTCGGCGTGCCGATGGGTGGCGGTGGCCCTCATGCGGCCTTCTTTGCCACCCGCGATGCCTACCGCCGGCAGGTGCCTGGGCGCATCGTCGGGCAGTCCAAGGATTGCGAAGGGAATGTCGCCCTGCGTCTGGCCTTGCAGACCCGTGAGCAGCACATCCGCCGCGACAAAGCCACCAGCAACATCTGCACGGCCCAGGTGCTGCTTGCGGTGATGGCGTCGTTCTATGCCGTTCACCATGGGCCGGAGGGTCTCGCGGTGATTGCCCGCCGCGTGCTGAAGCTGCGCTGTCAGCTCGAGCAGGGACTGCGATCGCTTGACGTGGCTCTTCCGCAGGGGGCTCGTTTCGACAGCGTCGATGTGCTCTGCCACCAGGCTTCGCAGGTGCATCAGCTGGCGGCCAGAGCCGGTTTCAATCTGCGTGTCCTTCCCGATGGTGCGTCGATCGAACAGGCGGAAGGATTCGGCATCAGCCTGGATGAGCTCAGCGATTCCAGGGAGGTGTGCCAGCTCCTGTCCCTGGTGGCTGAAGCCACCGGAGCCAACGTGCCTCAGCTGTCTGACAGCTGCGATGAAGCGGAGGCTCTCGCCGGCTTGCCGCTGCGCACCGATCCCTGGCTGCAGCAGTCCGTGTTTCACCGTTACCGCAGTGAGACCGAACTCTTGCGGTACATCCAGCGTTTGGTCAGCAAAGATCTTTCGCTGGTGCACGGGATGATCCCCCTCGGCAGCTGCACCATGAAGCTCAATGCGGCAGCGGAGCTGGCGCCGGTGAGTTGGAGGGAGTTTGCAAGCATCCATCCCTTTGCTCCCGCGGATCAGTTGAAGGGCAATCAGCGGATGGCTCAGGACCTGGAGCGCTGGTTGGCTGAGCTCACCGGGTTTGCCGGTGTTTCCCTGCAGCCCAATGCCGGCTCCCAGGGTGAGTTCGCTGGTCTGCTGGTGATTCGCGCCTGGCATCGTGCCCGTGGCGAGGGCCATCGCGATGTCTGCCTGATTCCCACCAGCGCCCACGGCACCAATCCAGCCAGTGCGGTGATGGCCGGTATGCGCGTGGTGCCTGTGGCCTGTGATCAGCAGGGCAATGTCGATGTGGAGGATCTGCGCGGCAAGCTCTCCGAGAACGCCGAGTCCCTGGCGGCGCTGATGGTCACCTATCCCTCAACCCATGGGGTGTTCGAGACCCGTATCCGTGAGATCTGCAGCCTCGTGCATGAGCATGGCGGCCAGGTGTACCTCGATGGCGCCAATCTCAACGCCCAGGTCGGTGTCTGCAGGCCTGGTGCCTTCGGAGCGGATGTCTGCCACCTCAACCTGCACAAGACGTTCTGCATTCCCCATGGCGGGGGTGGCCCTGGCGTTGGTCCCATTGCTGTGGGAGAGCATCTGTTGCCCTTCCTCCCTGGTCATCCACTGATGAGCTGCGGCGGTGATCAGGCCATCTCAGCCGTTTCTGCAGCCCCCCTGGGCAGTGCAGGCATCCTGCCGATCAGCTGGATGTATCTGCGCCTGATGGGCCCCGCTGGTCTGCGCCAGGCAACCGCCGTGGCCTTGCTCTCCGCCAACTATCTGGCCCATCGCCTCGATGCCCATTACCCGGTTCTGTTCCGTGGAGAGGGCGGGCTCGTGGCCCATGAATGCATCCTTGATCTGCGCGACCTGCGCCGCAGCGCCGGTCTTGAGGTTGATGACCTGGCGAAGCGGCTGATGGATTACGGCTTCCATGCCCCAACGGTGAGCTGGCCGGTGGCCGGCACCGTGATGGTGGAACCCACGGAAAGTGAAAGCCTTGAAGAGCTGGATCGTTTCTGCGACGCCATGATCGCGATCCGCGCAGAGGTGGCTGCGATTGAAAACGGTGACAGCGATCGCGAGAACAACCCCCTGCGTCGCGCTCCCCATACCCTGACCGCCGTCACGGCCGATCACTGGGATCGTCCCTATTCACGCGACCAGGCCGCCTTTCCGTTGCCGGATCAGCGGCAGAGCAAGTTCTGGCCCGCCGTGGCCCGGATTGACAACGCCTACGGCGATCGCAATCTGATCTGCACCTGCCCCAGCGTGGAAGACGTGGCTTCTTCTCAACCGATGCGGTAAATTTTCACCGAAATCGAAAATTAATCTTCGATTTTTATTTGTGCAATGGAAACATTGTTCACACTGCACAGCATTCACCGTCGCAGAAGTGGAATCAATGAGTCGCGACATCAAGGATCGAACTGAATCGACCGAGCAAACCTCGGATGCTCTGCAACTCCCCGACATTCCTGAGTGCCTTCAGGCTGCTCTTGGTCGTGGTCACACCCTGCCGATTGAAGGCACCAATGTGCTCAGAGTTCCTTTTGGAATTCGTCAGGCCAGACGTCAGCGTCCCGAGCGTCCCGAGCGCTGGGCAACTCTGGTGATCCCCATTCAGTCTCAGGGATCACCCACGCCACCGCCCCAGGCAGCCTGATCCTTCAGGCAACGGAGATCAGGTTTGACTTCTGTTCAAGCCGCCAGTCCACCAGTGCTTTCACATCCGCCAGCGAGCAGGCGGGTGTGCGAAACGGCAGAAGACGCATCGGACTGCGTTCCGGTCTCACCAGCCAGCTCT
Organism: uncultured Synechococcus sp.; assembly: GCA_913052185.1. GTDB lineage: Bacteria > Cyanobacteriota > Cyanobacteriia > PCC-6307 > Cyanobiaceae > Synechococcus_C. The sequence continues at coordinate 9,831 of CAJXFG010000027.1, forward strand.
GGTTTTGTTGCTGCAGCAGAACAAAGCCGCGGTAGCGAACCGCGTACTGAGGATCCTGGATGATTCCCATTCGTTGAATGGAGATTGTGTGGTGACTTCGCTATTTCAGGACGCTAGATGTGGTGTGTGCGCGAACTCTTGATTCTCTTTTGAATTGATGTCAGTGGTCGCTGTGATTGCCTCCTCTGATGCACTGAATCACAGCTGCAGCGGGCTCATCTGCAGCAGGCGTTGGATCAGATCGGCAATGCTTTCGTCTTTCGCCGGTTTCGAGTAGTTGCTGAGCAGCTGGCGCCCCACCACCTGAGCGCCGAGATGGGTGAGCTGGATCCGCAGCGACATCAGCAGTTCCATTCCACCGCCTCCGGAGAAGCTGGCCATGGCAATCGGTCGTCCGTTGAACAGGGCCCGGAAGTCGTCTCCCTGCACAGACAGCCAGGCAATGGCGTTGGTCAGGACCGGTGGAATCGAACCGTTGTATTCCGGAGCGCAGATCACCCAGCGTGGGGCTGTGATCAGTTGTTTCTGCAGCGGCTGAAGACCATCCGGCACCCCCTGCTCTTGGGCGCGTGGCGTGAACACCGGCAGTTCAAGGGTCGTGAGGTCGAGCAGATCAGCGCTGCTGCCCTGAGCGCGGATCTCCTCCACGAAGCGTTGGGCCAGTTTGAGGTTTTCGCCGTTGCTGGCGGCGATCACCAGCACATCAGGACTGTTCGCCCTGCTCATGATCAGCGTTGCTGCAGGACCTGAAGTCTGACGACTTTTTCAGGCCTGTGCTTCTCGCAGGGCCCTCGTGAGTGATGGAGGGTGTTCTTCAGTAATTGGCGCCGCTGCGCCGATGGTGGACCGCTGTTGAGGCTTCCTGATCCAGCACTCCACCGTGATCCAGTTCGGCATAGATCAGCCAGTGGTCTCCGCATTCCATCCTCTGGCTCACCCGCCCTTCCAGCCAGGCGAGCGCTTCAGGTAACAACGGTTGTTCATTGGGGCTGGCGTCCAGTTCCAGTCCACTGAACCGATCGGCTCCGGGTTCGAACGGTTGCAGGAACTGCTTCATCGGACCGCTTTCGCGGCCTTCAGCCAGCACGTTCAGAGCGAAGCGATCGCCTTTCTGCAGAAGCGCTTCCACGGCACGATCCTTGGCCACGGCCACGGTCAGTCCAGGAGGCGTGAAGCTCGCCTGACTGACCCAGCTCGCCACCATGGCGCCGCTGAGTTCGCCTTTGCGCGTGGTGAGAATGCAAAGCGATCCCACCACGCGTCCAAGGGCCAGAACCGCTGGATCACTGCGGCTTTCGCTCATGCTTCCTGCATTGCGGCGCTGAGCGCGCTTCTCCGCCTGCAGAAGTTTGCGGGCAAAACGGGTGCCGGTTTCCTCCAGCTCTTTCACCTTGGCGCGATCAGGGCTGAATTTGACCCGGATCGGTTCGAAACCGAAGCTGAAGCCGCCGTCGCGCAGCTTTGTTTCCAGCAGGTCGACGGCTTCACCGCTCCAGCCAAAGCTGCCGAACACGCCCACTGGTTTGCTGCGATCACCCTCCGCCAAAAGGGTGCCCAGGGCCGAGACCACGGGGGTGGGTGCGTGGCCGCCGAGGGTGGGGGAGCCGATCAGGATTCCATCTGCAGACTGGATGGCGGCAACGAGTTCTTCCGAGGGTGTGAACTCGCAGTTGAGGCTGGTGACCCGGATGTCGGTGCGACTCACGCCCCGTGCGAGGGCATCCGCGATCGCTGAGGTGTTGCCGTAAGCACTGGCGAACAGCAGAACCACATTGAGGCTCGATTGCTGGTGGCTTTCACCCCAGCGGCGGTAGTCATTCAGCAGGCTGCGCCAGCTGGCATCGATGGCGGGTCCATGGGCCGGCGCAATCGTGCGGATGCCCAGTTCTTCCAGACGCTCAACCAGAAGGTCAACCTTGCGGGCCATCGGTGCCATCAGGCAGTCGTAGAAATGCCGACGCTCCTCTTCGGTGCTGCTGCGGTTGGCTTCCGCCCAGGCATTGGTGCACAGATGGGCACTGAAGAACTTGTCGCTCATCAACAGTCCGAGGCTCTCTTCAAAGGCCATCAGTCCACCTGGCCAACGCGGCGTTGGTGCCGGCAGCAGCAGCAAATTGCGTCCATGGCTCAGCGCCTGTGTCTGCTCGCGGCGAATCACCCGGAGTGGTGGGAACGGCGGCAGAGGCGGTTGCTCTTCATCAGCGCCAGGAGGCAAGGGTTTGCGCTGAGTCCAGAGCTCCTCCAGCAGCTTGGCCCCTGGGTTGGAGGCAATCAGCTCCAGGCCTGGATAGATCCTGGCCAGTTCCTGGAGCAATGCCACACGGTTGGGATTCACATGCCCCACCACAACCAGCAGGGGCTGATCCGTGGCCGGCAGAGCCTCCAGCAGTGCGGGCAGGAAAACGCTGCTGTAGGCCATCCCCGGTGGATGCACCAGAACGGCCGGTTGTTCAACCCCTGTTGCATCAGGGCCTGCGTTGAACAGAAAACTGTTGGCCGTGCTGCCGCGCTCGAGCGCGTATTCCAGCTCAAAGCGCAGTCGCTGGGGACTGAGTCCCCGCAGGCAGATCAGGCCCTCATCGATCGGCAGGCTGATCACCTGCCGGTCAGCGGACGCCGAGGTGGCAGCGACGCTCGTGACCATCAGTAGTGATTGCCCGTTTTGCGGTGATGAACGGCCGTTCGTCCGTCGATGTCGGCCACGTTGCCCTGCTCCACCAGCGCGTAGATGATCCAGTGGTCCGGACCTTCCATCCGCTGTTCCACTCGGCAGCTCAGGTAGGCCAGCGCGTCCGTGAGCACTGGGCCTCCTTCAGCGGCACCGTTCAGCACGCTCACCCCTTCGAACCGATCGGCTCCAGGGGGGAAGCGCTTGAGAAAATGCTGCATCAAGGGCTTGTAGCGGTCCTGACGCAGCACATTGATCACAAATCTGTCGCCCACCTGCATCAGCGCTTCAATCGCTCGATCCTTGGCGACGGCGACACTCAGGCCGGGAGGCCGGAAACTCGCCTGGGCCACCCAGCTGGCCACCATCGCGCCACTGCGGCGCGCATCACCCTCGCCCTGGCTCGCCGTCACGATGTACAAACCACCGGTGAGGCGACCCAGCGCTTTGTCGAGGTTGGCGTCGATGCTGCGCAGCGCTTCGATCGATTTCTTTCGGGTCAGAATCTGCCCAAGGTCGGTTCCTGATTCCTCGCAGCGTTGGTAATCACCGCCCTGGGGCAACTGACGGATGCGCAGCGGTTCAAAGGCCGGTTTCAGACCTTGACTGCGAAGCTGGTCTGCGACGGCATCGATGGGCTCGTCATTGCCGCCGAAGGCGTCATAGACACCCACCAATTGTTTGGGCTTGAGAGCGGCCAGCAGGGTGCCGATTGACGCCTGCAGTTCACCATCCGGTTCCGCCGGCCAAGTGGGGACCACCACCGCCTTGGCTTCACCGACCAGTGCGGTCAGCTCCTGCGGGTCGGTGGCCCTCAGATCCACCAGCTGAACCTGTGCATCCGCTTTGCCGATGCCGTGGGCGATGGCCTGGCTCAGTCGGTCTGAGAAGCCGTACTGGCTGAGGTAACAGACGGCTGCATAGCTGTCGCCTTTGCTGCGTTGGCTGCTCCACTCCCGGTAGTCGTTGACCCAGTGGCTCAGGTGTTGGCGCAGCAGAGGGCCGTGTCCAACGGCGATGGTGTTGATGTCCGGCAGTGCATCCATTCGCTTCAGCGCCTGCAGCACGCTGCGGGCATTGGGGCCCATCAGGCAGTCGTAGTAGAAGCGGAAGTCCGGGGCGATGGCGCCGGGGTCCGTGTCGAACAGCTCGTCGGAGCAGTAATGCAATCCGAAGGCATCGCAGGTGTAGAGGATGCCGCTGCCGTGATCGAACGAGAAGATCGTGTCGGGCCAGTGCAGGTTCGGGGCACTCAGGAATTCGAAGCGATGCTGCACGCCGCTGTCAGCACTGGTGCCGAGATCCAGCTCGTCGCCACTTTTCACGGCACGCGATTTGAAGGGGCGGTGAACCTGATCTTTGAGGAACTGGATCGCCACCTTGGACCCCACAATCTCGATTTCGGGATTCAGATCGATCAGATCGCCGATCAGGCCTGAGTGATCGGGTTCGGTGTGGCTCACGATCAGATGGTCGATGGCCATCGGATCGATCTGTTCCTTCAGCAGTGGCACCCAGGTGTCGCGGAATTTGGCGTGGCTGGTGTCGATCAGGGCGGTGCGCTCACCGCGCACCAGGAATGCGTTGTAGGTGGTGCCGTTGCGCAGGCCGAATTCGATGTCGAATCGGCTGCGCTCCCAGTCCAGGGAACGAATGGCGGTGCTGTCAGGCGCGATCGGCTCACATTGCAGTGAAAGTCGGGTGGTCACAGCCGAGGAGTCCGTGCTGTTCAGGCTTGCCGTGACCATGACTGAATGCGCGATGTAACCAACTTTACGGAGATCTTCAGGTCATCGGCCCCGCGCTCAGGGCCCCAGCCAGGCGCGGTAACCAATCCACCAATCCCGGCACCGCGATGATCAGGGCCAGCACCGCAACCTGAAGCCCCACGAACGGCAGGGCACCCCGATAGATGTCGCGTGTGCTCACTTCATCCGGTGCGACGCCACGCAGATAGAACAGCGCAAAGCCAAATGGTGGGGTGAGGAAGGAGGTCTGCAGGTTCGCGCCAATGATCACGCCAAACCACACCATCGCTTCGGGCCCCAGCAGCTGGCGTGCGGCAGGCAGCAACAGCGGCACGGCGATGAAAGCGATTTCGAAGAAATCGATGAAGAAGCCCAGCAGAAAGATGATCAGCATGCTGAACACCAGGAAACCCACTCGCCCTCCCGGCAGGTTGAGCAGCAGATCGGAGATCAGCTGATCCCCTCCAACACCGCGGAACACCAGGCTGAATGCGGTGGAGCCCATCAGGATGGCCATCACCATGGCGGTGGTGCGCATGGTGCTTTCGCAGACATTGGACAGCTGCTGACGGCTGAAACCGCCATTGAGAGCTGCCAGCACCATGGCGCCAACCGCGCCGATCACACCCGCCTCCGTGGGTGTCGCAATGCCGAAGAAGATGCTCCCCAGCACCGCCACGATCAGCGCGATCGGTGGAAGCACCGATTGCAGCAGCTGCAGAGGATGATTGGATCCGGTGAGCTCCGCTTTGAGTTCGGGGGCGAGTTCAGGCTTGAGCGCACTGATCACCAGCACGTAAACGGCGAAGACCGCCGACATCAGCAGTCCAGGAATCAGTGCCCCGATGAACAGATCGCCGACTGAAATTCCGAGCTGATCGCCCAGCACCACCAGCACGATGCTGGGGGGGATGATCTGCCCCAGGGTGCCTGAGGCCACAATCACTCCTGTGGCAAGGCTCTTGTCGTAACCCGCCCGCAGCATGGCGGGCAGAGAGATCAATCCCATGGTGGTCACGGTGGCGGCCACCACGCCGGTGGTCGCCGCCAGCAGGGAGCCCACCAGAACCACAGCCAGTGCCAGGCCGCCGCGCAATCGCCCCAGCAGCCTGCCCATCGTTTCCAGCAGCCGTTCGGCGATGCCGGAGCTTTCCAGCATCGAACCCATGAACACAAATGCGGGGATGGCCAGCAGGGTGAAGTTGGCCATGATTCCCAGGATCCGCTGGGGTAGGGCGGTGACGAACTGCGGTTCGATTTCACCGCTGAGCATGCCCAGCAGGGCGAAGATCACCCCCACACCACCCAGACAGAACGCGACGGGAAATCCGCTCAGCAACGCCACGATCAGCGCCAAAAACATTCCGGGAGCCAGCACCGCGGAGGGGTCGAAGCTGATCACCCAGCCAAGGGCTTCGATCTCGATCACAGCGTGGTGCCTCCGTTCTGGTGCTGCTCATCGGCCGCCTGGGTCGCTTCGGGATCGCTGAGAGCCAGTCGCAGACGCAGCGCTTCGGCAATTCCCTGCAGCCCCAGCAACAGAAAACCAAGCGGGATCAGGGATTTCACCCAGGTGCGCGGCAGCCCGCCCGGATCCGGTGACATCTCGGCGATGCTCCAGGAGCGCAGGGCCGGTGCGATCGAGATTGCCATCACCCCAAAGGCGAAGGGCAGCAACAACAGCAGGATGCTGTTCAGCTCCTGACGGTTGCGCCGGCGTGGTGACCAGCGGCTCTGCAGCACATCCACACGCACGTGGCCCTGTTTCT
>CAJXFG010000028.1 GCA_913052185.1 uncultured Synechococcus sp.
AACTGCGGAGACGTTCCTTCTCCTTGCGCACCACCAGCACGATTTTTGTGTGGGTTTTCAGGCCCAGCACCCCGTAGACGACATGCACACCCGAGCTTTCCAGGTGTTTGGCCCACTGAATGTTGTTGTCCTCATCGAAGCGTGCCTTGAGTTCCACCAGCGCCATCACCTGCTTGCCGTTTTCCGCAGCACGGATCAAAGCGGCAATGATTGGTGAATCCTTGGAGGTGCGGTAGAGGGTCATCTTGATCCCCATCACCAGTGGATCATCGGCGGCCTGGTTGATGAATTCCTCCACTGACGTCGAGAAGAGGTCATAGGGGTGATGCAGCAGAACGTCGCGGCGTCGCACCACTGAGAAAATGCTCTCGAACTCCTCCTCCTTGATGGAGCCGTCTTCGAGCATGTTGCGCTGCGCACGACAGAGCACCGAGGGTGTCTGCCCCGAGTGCGAACCGTTCTTGAGATCCGGCAATGGAATTCCCATCAGACCGAACAGATCGTCGAGGCCCAGCGGACCGTTCACCCTGTAGAGATCAGCTTCCTCAACCGACATGCCATCCATCAGCATCTCGACGACGTCCTGAGGCATTCCATCGGCGACCTCGAGCCGTACGACCTCACCACCCATGCGTCGCTTTCGCAGGCCCTGCTCAATGGCGATCATCAGATCGTCGGCTTCCAGGTCGCGCAGTTCCAGATCCGCATCTCTGGTGACCCGGAAGAAGTAGTGCCCTTCGATGCTCATGCCAGGAAACAGAAGGCCGAGATTGAAGGCCACGACCTGCTCCAGTGGAACGGCGGTGTGAACCGGTTCTGAATGTTCACCCGCCAGGTCGGTTGGGATCGCGACGAACCTGGGCAGGATCGTCTGAGGCACCTTCACGCGTGCGAGCAGGCGCTGGCCGGTCTCAGGATCATCGATCAGAGCCGCCACATTCAGGCTGAGGTTGCTCACAAAGGGAAAGGGATGAGCGGGATCCACCGCCAGGGGGGTCAGCACCGGAAAGATCGCTGTCCGGAAGTAGTTGTCGACCCAGAGTCGCTGGCGTTCGTTCAGCTGTTCGTAATCGAGCAGATGGGCGCCATGGTTGTGGAGCTGACACTTCAGCTGACTGCGGTAATGCCGCTGCTGCCTTTCCAGCAGAGGTGCCAGGTGTTCTCGTATGGCATTCAGCTGTTCAAGTGGTGTGCGGCCATCCTCACTGCGCTTATCAATGTCCGCTTCCACCTGGGCCTTGAGGGAGGCCACCCGCACCATGAAAAATTCGTCGAGGTTGTTGCTGAAGATGGCGCTGAACTTGGCCTGTTCCAGCAGTGGGGTGCGCTCATCCAGTGCCTGCACCAGCACTCGCTCGTTGAACGCGATCCAGCTGAGCTCCCGGTTGATGTAGAGATCAGGATCCAGGGAACGCTCTGCTATCACAGAAGAAAAGCGGGTGCGAAGGCTGTTGGTCGCAAGGTAGCAATCACCTTGCCACTGCACGGGCCTCTGGATGTCTGTTCAGACCTGGTTGACCTGAGGCCGATTCCGGATGCTGCCAGCCACGAGCAAGGCAACTCCCATCAACATCATGCTGCCGAACCAGAAGGGACTCGTGACTCCAATTCGGTCATAGCTGAAGCCAGCGGCGGAGGCGCCAAGGAAGGTGCCAAGGCTTTGCAGACCCTGCAGACCGCCCAGTGCTGATCCCTGGCCATCGCTGCCAAGACGACGGGAGACCAGGGCACGCAAGCAGGGGGTCACAAGACCTGTGCCCAGTGCCAGCAAAGACACGGCGGTGTACACCACTGGAACGGAGTTGTTCGGCGTAGCCAACGGCACTAACAGGCATCCGGATGTCAGAAGTCCAAGGCCGGCGAGCGTCAAGCGCAGTTCACCGAAACGCTTCACCAGCGGGCCGATCAATCCTCCCTGGACCACCATCGCGATGACCCCGACCAGGGCGAACGCGGCTCCTGCCATGCCTTCAGTCCAGCTGAAACTGTTGCGCAGGTACAGCACTAAAACGGTGGTGAAACCGTTGAAGGCCATAAAGAAGCCGAAGAAAGCGATTGAGAGACGACGCACGTCCGGCTTCGCAAACACGCGTGCCAAGAGGGTGAATGGATTGAGTTCGCGTCTGCGGGGCAGTTGCTTTCGAGCCTCTATCGGATGAGTCTCCGTGAGGAGGCCCAGCACCACGATCAGGTTCGCCAGGGCGAAGGCTGTTGCAGCCCAGGCGGGAAGGATGCGGTTGACATCACCCAGCACGCCACCAAGGCCAGGACCCAGGACGAACCCGAGGCCGAAGGCCACGCCAATCAGGCCAAAGGCTTTGGCCCTGTTTTCCGGTGTGGTGATGTCGGCCAAGACAGCTGTGGCTGTGGCTGCAGTTCCCCCGCTTGCCCCATCGATGATTCGCGCCAGAAACAACATGGCGAGTGGCAGTCCTGCTGCAGCAGCACCTGGCCACACTTGTTGCCATGGCAAGGTCAAGGTGGTGGCGAACAGGCCCATGCCGATGACCGAGCCAAGCACGCAGAGACTGATGACGGGTTTTCGTCCGAAGCGGTCACTCAGGGCGCCAATTAACGGAGCCACTGCGAACTGGGAGAGTGCGTAGGTGCCTGAGAGCAGTCCGACGGTGCTGCCATCGCTGCTGAAGTCTTCCAGCAGGAAGGGCAGCAGGGGCAGAAAAATGCTCTCGCTCAGTCGGTCATTGAGCAGCGTCAGAAAGGCGCTGAGCAGAGTTGGGACGCGTGGTCGCTGCAAGGCAGCCGCTGAGCAGGTGAGACTCACATTCCCATAGGCAGCGTCCATGGTCCTGCGTTTGATCGTTCCAGCGGATGCGGCTCTCCTCCGGGAGATCTATGCCGATGCCATTGAGAGTCAGGCACCCCAGCTTTATTCCGATCAGCAGGTGGCGTCCTGGGCAGCGCTCGCCTGGTTGCCGGGTGTGCTGGATCAGACCCTGAAGCAGGGCTCCGGCTGGATCAGCGGTGAGGATGCAGCCTTTGCTGTCCGACATCCGCGCGATCGCCTTGCTCTTCTTTACTGTCGCGGTCGAGCTGCTCGCCAGGGCCATGGAAAGGCCCTCCTGGACAGGATTGAAGCCGATGCCATTGCGGATGGTGTGACCCGTCTGCGCACTGAAGCCAGTCAGTTCAGCCGCCCGTTGTTTGAACGGCGTGGCTGGAGGCTGGTTGCTCCGGAAACCATCACAATCGCCGGCGTGCCGTTCGAGCGTTACCGGATGCACAAAGCACTTTGCAAGCTGCGGAGCTGATCAAGCTGGTCCAGGGCTCTGCCCTCCTCCAGCACTGCGGTGGCTTTTTCAATCCCTGCGTCAAGACTGTCGCTCAGACCGGCGATCCAGAGATAGGCACCGGCATTCCAGCGCAGAGCATCACTCAGCGGTCCACGGTTTTTGAGCGCTTCGAAGGCCTCGCTCTGCCAGGCACTGTCTGATGACCATTCCCGATCTGCGTCGTGACAGCCGTGATCGCGGGGATGAAGGATCAGGCGTTCAGCCTGACCATGGCGCACTCGGGCTGTGATGCAGGCGCGGCCGATGGGAAGGTCTGTTCCACCCTCGAGCCCTTTCACGGTGAGCAGGTTGGTTTCGCCGGCGAGTCTGAGGGCTTCCCAGGCACGACTTTCGGTTGGAGGGTGCACGAATCCACTGACCAGAAGGTGGGCTCCCTGATGAGCGGTCCACAGAAGCTCAAGGCTTGCCACGGGAGGCCGTTTTCCCAGCTCTTCCCGGTAATCAATCAGTGTTTCGGCGATGCGGAAATGGTCAGGCTGGTGGATCAGCGCGAAACCATGCTGGTTGAAACCCTCCTGAACACTGCTCAGGGGCAGTCCACCCAGATTGAGATCCAGCAGGCGGAACAGATCGAGGGCTGTGATGCCGTATTTGATCGGCATGCGGTCACCGCCCTGCAAAACAACCGGTTGACCACAGGCCACCAGTACAAGGCTGGTCAGCGGGTAGATCGGTGAGGTTCGTGTTCGACCGTCAAACGGCATGCCGAAGCACATCGGCATGCGCTGGTCTGCAGGACTCTCCAGAACGGGGCCCATCGCTCTGTAGGTGTCAAGCATGCCGGTGAGCTCCTGAGGCTCCGGACGGCGGATGCGATGCGCGATCAGGAACGCGCCGATCTGCGCTGGCGTGGCTTCCTGCTTGAGCATGAGTGCCAACGCATCGGCAGCTTCATCCCGAGTCAAGCCTTTGCTGGTGTGCTCCCCGCTTCCCACCTTGCGAAGGTGCTGCTTGAAGCGTTCACGACCGCTGCAGACAGTGCTTGTCAAGGGCCGTACCATCGCTTCAGGCAGTGTTCTGCAGTGGGGTCACCCTGAGGCGTAGCGATTGCTACCGATCGCTTCACCCAAGAAAGGAAAGCCCATGGAAACTTCCATGCTGAGGGTGGCTGGGGTTGTGACGACCATCGGCGTAATAGAGACGTTCAAGCACCAGACTCGTACTGGCACTGGAATCGAGATGCTGGCTGTTCAGCATTGACGTGAGTCTGCGGAAGAGTGTGCTCATCGAGTGCAGGATCAATGCATTCAATAGAGCAGTTCTGTATCTGCAAAGATGTAGTCAATGAATCCAAAATGGGTTTTGATTTTGGTTGTCTTTGTTGCTGTTTTCTGACGTGAGGCGCGACAGTCTTTTCCTCGATTTCAGTATTTTTTATGACTGTTTCGTCCATGTCTGCTCCATCTCTGGCAGCACCATCCCAGACCACATTGACAGCCTCATTGATGGCTGCCAAAAAAGCCAAGGGGATGAGTTTTGCAGATCTCGAGGCGGCTCTTGGGCTCGACGAAGTGTGGATTGCTTCGCTGTTTTATGGACAGGCCACAGCTTCGGCCGAGGAGGCGGAGAAGCTTGCATCCTTGCTTTCGCTGGATCCTGCAATCACTGCTGCGATTCAGGAGTTTCCAACCAAAGGCAGCCTGGAGCCAGTCATTCCAACTGATCCTCTGATCTATCGTTTTTACGAGATCATGCAGGTGTATGGAATGCCACTCAAAGATGTGATCCAGGAAAAGTTTGGTGATGGAATCATGAGCGCCATCGATTTCACTCTGGATGTGGATAAAGTTGAAGATCCCAAGGGTGATCGTGTCAAGATCACGATGTGCGGCAAATTCCTGCCGTACAAGAAATGGTGACTCCTGTAGTCAGCTTTGATTGAACGGAGTTGCCCAGTTCTCAAGCCCGACTTTGGTCGGGCTTTTTGTTTGCTCAGGATCGAAACTGTTGTTGCAGCTGTTGTCGGGCCAGTTGTTGTCGCGACGCATCGCTGAGGTTCTGACTGAGTTCCAGCAGACAGCGTTGACTGACTGGAGTTGCAATGCATCCGAGCGCCCTGAAAGCTGCGCCAGCCACCACGTCGGATCCGGTTTTGCAGAGCTCAGACAAGCGCTCGCTGATTGCCGAGCCATCCCGGCGTTGCAACACCCGAATGGCGGCAATCACCACTGGATCACGAAAATCGTTCAGCGGTTCACTGCAGAACAGCAGCAGTTCATCGTCACTCAAACTGTGAGATCGAAAACCGAGTAATTGCAATCCCGCCAGACGATGATGCTGACCGGGATGATGCAAACACTCCTGCACCACAGTTTCCGGAACATCCGCTCCCCAGCATGACAAAGCCTCAAGCAGGCAGAGGTTGACCTCAGCCAGTTCGGAGTTGTTCCTCAGTTGATCAAGCAGCCAGTCCCTCGCTTCCGGTTGGTGGCAGAGTCCTGCTGCCATAACGAGATCCGGCAGTGCTCCATGGCGCTGAATCAACTGTTCGATCACAGACCAGCCCTGTTCGGCCAGCATGCCAAGTTTTTCGCAGAGAGCTCGTCGCAGCTCAACAGAAAGGCCGGGAGAGTAAACCTCCCCCAGCCATTCGGGCTCCAATGGAGCACGGCGTGATTTGGAAAGCCGTTCCCAGAGAACGGCTTCATTCACGGGTAGTGACACAGAACGTCAATCAGCGGGCGCCCAGTTCAGCGGCCAGTTCACGTTCCAGTTTGTCATCGTGTTCGCTGGGCAGCACGTTACCGATGTTGGTTCGGTGAGTGCTGTAGAAGAGCATCCCGATAAAGACCATTCCACCAATGATGTTGCCGATGGTGACAGGCAGGAAGTTCCAGAAGATGCATTTCCAGAAAGGAACTCCGGAACCAAGAATAGGTCCGGCAGTGTGCAGAAACTGGTTGACCACAATGTGCTCCATGCCCATCGATTGGAACGCCGTGATCGGCAACCAGCAGGCCAGGATCTTCCCTGGAACACTCTTGCTAACAAGTGCCATGGTGACACCCAGGCAAACCAGCCAGTTTGCGATCAAACCTCTGATGATTGCCAGAAAGAATCCAAGGGTTTGAAGGTTCTCATATTTGGCGACAACGTTCGTTTTATTCAAAGCGATGATCTTCGCAGCAACCTGCTGCCACATTCCGCCTCCATCAGCAGCTGAAGCTGGCTCGACGGTTCCTCCACTTGTGAGACTGATCGCCATCAGGAGGGCGACAACAGCGGTTCCGATCCAGTTGCCGAGCCATACCCAGGTCCAGTTCCGGAAGGTTGCGCTCCAGGTGCTTTTCCCTGCCCAGGTCGCCATTGGCAGAAGGGCAAAGTTGCCTGTGACCAGCTCCATGCCGAACAGCACGATGCTGGCAAAACCAAATGGGAAAAGCAGAGATCCAAGCCAGGGCTGACCACTTTTAAGGCCAACAGTCAGTGCAAGGATGACGGCCAAGCCGAGAATGGCACCGGAATAGAAACCTCTCAGCAGCAGGTTTTTGACACTGACTGTGGATTTCTTGCCTCCGGCACCGATCATGCCGTCGACAAGTTCATTGGGCAGGACGTAGTCCATCTGCGAAGCAGTGACACTCATAATTTCAATGCTGTTGATAGGAGATGAAATGGGTGGAATGGAATTCCGAAATCAGCAGTTAACCGCTGATTTTGTTCATCAATTTGGAAAATGCATCCTGTTGATGAGGAGCACGCGAAATGGGTTGCTTGTCTTGTCCGGTTCTGGTGAACCAGTTGACCATTCTTGAAAAGAAATCGTTGTTGCCAGACATAGGAAATCTCGTGGAGAGTTGTAGTCCAATCAGGTCAGTCTTTGTGATGGTCTCAAAAAGTCAGCACCAACACTTGGTTTTGATTGGCTCAGGGGGTCAACATTTCGGACTTGGGTTTTGCACCGAAGCGCTCGATGAGAACTTCCCGCAGAACCTCCTTGATGTTTTCTGCTGGAATTGCTTTCTGATGCAACTCACCAACTGTTGGATTGGGTCCCTGGGATCCACCGAGGGTCATCGTGTAGCCATCGTCTGTTTTGCCTTCACTGTTTTTGGCCTTGGCGCCTGTCAAGCCGATTGCACCCATGTAGGCCTGCCCGCAACTGTTCGGACAGCCAGTCCAGTGAATCTTTAATTCCTCAGGTAGCTCAAGCTCCTGATCAAGTTCCTTCGCTGCGGCCAGAGCCTGGTCCTTGGTGTTGGTCAGAGCAAAGCCGCAGTAGGTACTTCCCGTGCATGACACCGTTCCGGCTGAGATGGCACCAGGCTTCAGTGGAAATCTTGCAACCAGTGGATCGTTTTTGAACGCTTCAACCTGATCCTGTGGCAATCCAACGATGATCACGTTCTGATCTTCGGTGAGTCGCACTTCGCCACTTCCGTAGTTGACGCTCGCTGTGGCCAGATCGTGGAGATCCTGTGCTGTCAACCGACCAACCGGGACGTGAAGTCCGGCGAACGACAGACCGTCCTGCTTTTGCGGGTGGATGCCGTAGTGGGATCGCGGTGTTGTGTCGAAGACTGAGCCAGGGTCAGCTGTCAGTGGTCCGAAAACCTCTTCAACCTGTCTGCGGAAATTGTCGTGGCCAACCTCGTCCAGATACATCCGGAATCGCCCTTTCGGGCGTTTGTTGCGTTCTCCGTTGTCTCTCCACAGACGGACGACCGCGTCGGTCATCCGACAGATTTCATCGGGCTTGACCCAGGCGTTCAGAGGAATGGCATAGGCATTCATCTGCGAAGACAGAACGCCGCCAATCCAGACACCGAATCCCATCACACCATCTTTCTCAACAGGGTGGAAGGCGATGTCGTTGTGCAGAAGGAAGTTGTCCTTGGCTCCGGCGACAGCGGTATTCCACTTGCGTGGAAGATTGGAATATTCAGGATTCCCTTTGCGGTTATTGGTTAAAAATCTTTCCAGTTCATCTGTGTAAGGTCTGGTGTCGACAATTTCGTTTGGATCGATTCCAGCCAGTGGATTTCCAGTGACATTACGAGGATTGTCAAACCCCGACTGGATGGTGCTCAAGTCAGCTTCTTCCAGCCGTTTGAGAATCTCAGGTAAGTCGCCCAGGAGAACACCTCTGAGCTGAAGGTTCTGACGTGTGGTGATGTCGCAGCTGCCATTGTCGCCATAGCGTTCAACGATCGAACCAACGACGCGAAGCTGCTGTGCTGAGAGCACACCGTTGGGTACACGCAAGCGCAGCATGAACTTTCCTGGTGTTTTCGGCCGCCAGAACATGCCGTACCACTTCAGTCGAAGTTGAAGGTCGGTTTCATCAACCTGCTCCCAACCCATCTCCGCAAATTTCTCTATTTCGCTACCAACAAGCAGACCATCTTTGGCAGCTTTATTTTGCTCGATCTTATTCAGCTTCTTACCATCCAGATAAGGCCTGGAAGGAGAGCTAATGGTCATGTTCCTGGTAAGCAAAGGGCGGAATGATTGGTCTTAGATGTTGCTGATCAATCAAAATGGCCAGAAGACCGGCGCTTCAAAAAGAAGGGAGCGCTTTCGCGGTAGTCAACAAGCCCGTGATGGACCTGTCCGTAGTGGTTCGAACAGTTTCGACAGTTGGCTCTTTAAAAGACTGCCGATAGCGGAATTGGTGCCTGTGGCTACATCTGACCCGGCTGACGGGGCCGTAGAAGGCTGCCTTTCGC
This sequence comes from uncultured Synechococcus sp., assembly GCA_913052185.1. GTDB lineage: Bacteria > Cyanobacteriota > Cyanobacteriia > PCC-6307 > Cyanobiaceae > Synechococcus_C. The sequence goes on from CAJXFG010000028.1 coordinate 8,981, forward strand.
GGACTCAGTATTGACGTCCAACTTCGCCGATCATTCGGACGGCCCCGTAGCGGAGCATCTGCCAGACACGTTTCATTGCGGCGAAATCTCGATCCAGCTCGCTTCTGAACTGGGTGTTTCCATCGCCAGAGCGTCGTCTGCTGTCGTAGGGCCGCTGACCGCGAACCCTTTCCGAGCGATAGCTTTGAACGGTGAAATCTCGCTCGGAACGACCTTCACGGAACGACCGATCGGTGTATCGACGGCGGGACATGGCAGCAGAGGAAATGATGATCCATCGATGACAACAGTCGGTTCGGCCATCGATCCGTGGCCATTGCTACGGAACAGCGAATTGCGTTCTCAGCGAGCCATCAGGCTGGTCGTTCATGGCCGCTCGGGTGGTGTTGTCCCCGAATCCCTGATCGAATTGAGCCAGTCACTGCAGCGGAGACGCTCCGCGCCTGTGCAACTTGAGGTGCTCACCGCCGAGTCCGCACCTGTTTGTCCCAAAGAAGCGAGTTGGTTGGTCCCTCTGTTGCTCTGGCCGGGTTCCCATGCACGTGAGGATGTGCCGGAGATCAGAAATCGCATGCAGCGTGAAGGTGCCGAGGTCTCGTTGCTCCCCTTTCTTGGCTCCTGGCAACGCTGGTGGACTCTGGTCGCCGAAGCGTTGCAGCCGTTTGCAGTCCAGGATTCTGTGCTGGTGCATCACCCGTTGAGTTCCGATGAGGCGGATCGTTTCCTCCTGCAGTTGTCTGACCGGATGGGGCTTCCGCTGCTGTCGTTTGACCACTGGTCTGACTATCAGCAGACCCATCCGCAGGCTCGTCCGCTGATGCTTGCCCTCGCTCCCAATCGCATGACGGAGGCACTGAGCGAGGCTGGAAGTCTTCCACCGCTTCTTGACCATTCCCTGATCCGTCAGGGCCTGATCGATCTGCTTGCCGCTCTGCCGTGACGACTGCTGAACTCACCGGAACCGTTTATCTCGTCGGTGCAGGCCCTGGTGATCCCGATCTACTCACGGTGAAGGCCCATCGCCTTCTCGGGAAGTGCGATGCCCTTGTTTACGACTCTCTGGTTCCTCGAGAGGTTCTTGATCTGGTGCCCGAGAGTTGTGAGCGTCATTTCGTCGGTAAGCGCCGCGGACATCATTCCGTGCCGCAACCAAGCACCAATGCGGTGTTGGTGAAGCTGGCTGCCCGTCACCGCTGCATTGTGCGACTCAAGGGCGGTGATCCTTTTCTGTTTGGACGGGGTGGTGAAGAAGCTGCGCATCTGGTGAAACATGGCGTGACGGTTCAGGTGGTGCCTGGTGTCACCGCTGGAATCGCAGCACCCGCTTACGCGGGCATTCCCGTGACCCATCGTCGTGCAGGCTCTTCCGTCACCTTCGTGACCGGTCATGAGGAGATTGACAAGCGCCGGCCCTCGGTGAATTGGCGGTCTCTGGCGACAGCCAGTGATGGCCTGGTGATTTACATGGGTCTCCACAACCTGCCGCGGATCGCTGCCGAGCTGGAGGCAGGCGGTCTCAGTGCCGAGACCCCGGTGGCTGTGATTCAGCAGGGGACCGTGGCGGGTCAGCGCTGCCTGAAGGCCACACTCTCAGATGTGGCCGCCAGGACCCGCAGTGAGGGCTTTGCCTCGCCTTCAGTGATTGTTGTGGGGGATGTGGTCAACGAACAGGTGGACTCCTGTGCCCCCAGGCCGGCGGATGTCACGATGCCGATCCCGTTCTGATGGTCAGTTGGCTCGTTTGTCTTGAGACTCCTTCAGCCGGGATCTGAGTTGTGCCAGGTTGCAGGGCTGGGTTTCGCTGTTCAGCTGGTCTGCGATCAGCCGATCCCAGGCTGTGGTGACGGCATCCTGAGATCCCGGCAGCACAAAGAGGAACGTGCCGTTGGCCACGCCTGCGAGGCAGCGACTCTGCAGGCTGCTGGTGCCGATGGTCTGGAAGGAGAGCACCCGGAACAGTTCACCGAACCCATCGATGGTCTTGTCCAGCAAGGGGCTGATGGCTTCAGGGCTGCCGTCGCGTCCAGTGAGGCCTGTTCCGCCACTGGTGATCACCACGTCAACGGTGGGATCGACGATCCACTGGCTCACCGCTGCTCGGATCCGATAGCGGTCGTCCGGACAGATTGCGCGGCTGTGCAAGTGATGACCAGCTCCCAGCAAGCGTTCCTGCAGCAGGTCTCCACTTGGATCGGTGTCCAGGGTTCGACTGTCGGAAATCGTCAGCAGGGCAATGGACAGCACGCAGCGTTGATGGGAGGTTTGATCGGCAACGCTAGAACCGTGATGGTTTCTCAGTGCAGGGATGAATGCGTGGCAGCCTGATTCCGCTCAGACGGTGAAGGTGTTGTTGTTTGCCTCATTGCGTGAGCAGGCAGGTTGGTCTGATCGCCGCATTCCACTGAATGCTGTGGCTGTCAGTTCAGCCAGAGAGATCTGGGACCGTCTCGAACTTGGTGATCTGCCCCAGGTGGTGCTGGTCGCCATCAACCAGGAGATCGTCAGTGCTGATCATCCTGTGCATGCGGGTGATGAACTGGCGTTCCTGCCACCGTTCACCGGAGGTTGATCGTGGGATCGCAACCGGCGGATTTGGAGATTCAGATTCTCGATCAACCCACCTCAGGTGGCTTGCAGCTCGACACCTGGCTGCGCTCGCGGGCCGCTTCGGATGCCGCCACAGCCGTTTTTATGGGCCGTGTGCGTGAGTTGGCCATGGATGGACAAACGCTGGATGCCCTTGAGCTCGATCACTATCCGGGACTGTGCGAACGACGGATTGAGACGTTCACCCGTCGGTTGCTGGAGCAACACGGAGCCTGTTCCGCTCTTGTGTTGCACCGTGTTGGACGCTTGCTTCCTGGCGAGTTGATCGTTCTGGTGGCTGTCAGCGCTGATCGGCGTGGGCCTGCCCAACGCTGCTGTGCAGCGTTGCTGGAAGCTCTCAAGCATGACGCTCCTTTCTGGAAGCGGGAATGGAGCCACGGTGTAGGGACCTGGCTGTCGGAGAACACACCGCTGGGATCCTGAAGGGTGTCTCAGAGCATGCGCCGTCGCAACAGTTGGGCCCACAGCTGATCTCCGCATTCCAGTGCCCCCGACTCTGCAGGGATCTCCAAGAGCAGATCCGCGCTCATCAGTGAGCCGATCCGTGAGGAGGCCTGGGATCCACTGATTCGGGCGAGCAGCCGCCCGTCATCACTGCAGATCAGTGAAGCCCTGGCCAGTTCCGGTCGGCCCGGCCTGCGCCGGTAAGGCGTCTCAAGACTGACCCGCAGGCGTGGCAGCAGCTCCGGTTCCTGCTGGCCTTCCAGCAGCTGCAGTGCCGGCCACAGCAACTGCAGTGCCGTGATGGCAGCGGCAACGGGATTGCCCGGCAGGCCGAAGAACGGCACCTGATTGCCCACAAAGCCAAAGGCGAAGGGGCGGCCGGGTTTGAGGAACAGTTTCCAAAAGTCCACCTGACCCAGCTCCGTCATCAACGGCCGGATCCAGTCGCTGTCACCGGCGGAGACACCTCCGGTACTCACCAACACGTCACAGTTGGTGCTCAGCTCAAGGATTGTTTCGCGCAGTGCCTGCGGTTGATCGGCCACCACCCTGCAATCCCATGCCCGATAGCCCAGACGCATCAGCAGGCCTTTGAGCAAGGTGCTGTTGCTTTCCCAGATGGCTCCTTCAGGTCGCTGTTCACCTGGAGGCACCAGTTCATCGCCGCTGATCAGCAGCCCGATGCGTGGTTGCCTGTGAACACTCAGTTGCTTGACGCCGCAGCTTGCAGCTTGGGCAAGATCGGCGAGTCCGAGGCGTTGGCCAGGTTGCAGCAAGGTGGATCCTTGAGCGCATTCCTCATCGGCCGCTCGGATCCAGGGATTGGTGGACGCCGCCTGTTTCAAGCACAGGGTGTCGTTCAACCTCTGCACCAGTTCCTGGGGGACAACCCAGTCGGACCCTTCAGGCAGGGGCGCCCCGGTGAGAATCCGGACGGCTTCACCGTTGGTCAGGACATCTGGATAGGGGGCGGCTGGTGCGGAGCGACCAACCAGCGTCCAGGTGTCGTCAACTTCTGGTTGCTGACTCTGACCAAGGGCATAGCCATCCATGATCGAAGCCCTGAAGCCAGGAACATCGGCCTTGGCCAGCACTGGAGCAGCGTTGACGCGCTCAAGGGCGTCGTCCAGTCCGACCGTGTCGACCGATGGTTCAGCCCGTCGAGACGTTTGATCCCGGATGGAGGCCAGAACCTGCTGGCGTGCTTGCTTCAGGGGCAGGCCCTCGCGGCCATAGGGGTCAGCAGCTCCAGCTGCCATGGCGACCTCCGTCCTTGTGCAGAAGCTGAATGCACTGGATCGTCATTCCAGGCTCCACCGACTTCAACATGTCGTAGAGGGTGACGAGCCCAATGGAGACCGCCGTCATGGCTTCCATCTCCACACCGGTCTGTCCGGTCGTACGACAGCTGACCTGCACCGTCAGACCAGGTAGCGAAGCGTCCGGCTCAATCGTCACGTCCATGCCGCTGAGAGGCAAAGGGTGACAGAGGGGAATCAGTTCGGCCGTGCGCTTGGCGGCCTGAATGGCAGCAACACGTGCCACTGCCATCAGATCTCCTTTGGAGGTTTCGCCGTTCAGAACCAGCTCCAATGTGGAGCTGCTCATCAGCAGAGATCCCCTGGCGGTCGCTTCCCGTTTGGTGATGGCACGGTCACCGACCTCAACCATGTGCACCTCACCGCGACCGGTGAGGTGTGAAAGCTGTTCAGACATCGCTGGATCGGTTGCTGACTGATTCGTCAGTGTTGGTCAGCGCTCGCCCAGCACTGACCACATGGCTGCCTGGGATGTGACGACGGGTTCAACCTGAGTTGCCGCTGACGATGTCACAGCGGGAGCAACAGCAGCGCGTTGGCTGCGCACCATCTGTACGGCCAGGGAGGCAACGATGAACGCACCGATGAAACCCGTGGCAATGGTGATTGGACTACGACTTGAGCTGGTTGTTGAGTAGGAAGTACCCATTTGGTGATGCACAATCTGCATTCACTATGGATAAAAACTGTAAGAACCGCTACTGAGCTCACTGAAACTTTGCAGTGATGAGCTCTCCTGCTGGGCGTTGATCAGCAGGAGGCCGGAAGCGAGTCCCTCAGAGGCCAGCCAACCATGGGCCGAACCCAACATCATTCCCAGGCAGAGAGCGAGACGCATTGCTGTAAACAACCTTGGTCTGAGCATCTCTTCTTTGCGTCGTGTCGTTGGTCGTTGTTGTCACTGTTTCCAGCTAGAGATAGGCAAAGCGTCGTTGTTACTACCAATGCATCCGCAGCTGGATCAGGCGCGGCATTGTTTTGCATTCGAACAGGACTTCATCGGTTCCTGGCGATGCATTCCGCTGTGTGTGCGACGCAAGCTTGACTTGGTGGGACTCAAGCTCAAACTCAGTCACTGGTTGGAGATGAGTCACGAGCAGCGTCAGGCCCTGGTGGACTGGGGTGATTCCCCCGAGCATCTGGCTCAGATGCGTGATCAACTGCGTGCCTGGACGGCTTCGATGGCTGATGGGGTGCTCAAGGATCTCCCTCCTGCGCAGACAGAACCCTGGCAGCTGAAGGATCAGCTTCCTGACCAGCTCCTTGATGCGGCTCGGCGCCGTGGCATTGACCTCACAACGCAGGCCTGGATGAGCATGCGTGAGCTTGATCGTTTCGCGCTCTGCAAGCTGGCGCGCCCAGGCCATGATCATCACAACCTGGAGGCGGCGTTCAGCGAAGTGCTGGGATGAGCATCCTGCGCAGGGTGTCCAGCCTTCCGGTCTCTTGTTCCACCGGTTGCACCATCGACACAGCCGGCGCAACCACTACAGCTGTTGCCTTGAGCTCAGGCTGTTTGGAGATCGGGCAGGCCTGATCATGCATCAGGGTGTTGGCTTCGCAGGCTTCGGATTGCGTGAAACCCCAATGCATCGGCAGGAAGACCGACCCTCTGCGGATCCGATCCGTCACGCAGACCCGTGCTGTGAGGGTTCCCCGCCTTGAGGTGATCGCTGCCAGTCCGTGATCCTCGATGGCGAATTGCTTGGCATCGCTGGGATGAATTTCCAGGCGAGGTTCCGGATGCATGCTGTTCAGGCGTTTCACTTTTCCCGTGCGGGTCATGGTGTGCCACTGTCCGAGATAGCGACCAACAGTGAGCACTAACGGGTAGATCTCACAGGGTGGTTCCGCCAGTCCGAGAGGCGCATCCGCCTGAAAGCGGGCGCGCCCGCTGGTTGTTGGGAATCGCTTGCCGACGTACAGCCGTTTGGCTGTTTGGGTGGGTTCATGACCCTTGGGGAATGGCCATTGCTGGGGACCGTGTGTGTCCAATAGTTCGTGGCTCAGGCCCGACACGTCACAGACACGACTCTTGGTGAGAGCCGCAAACTCGTCATAAACCTCCGCTGATGAGTCATAACTGAACTGATCAACGAAACCCAGACGTCGTCCAAGCTCGGCAAACACCTCCCAGTCCGGTCGGCTGTCGCCATGGCGGGGCCGAAATGCTGGGCAGAGCGTGATGCGGCGCTCCGAATTGGTCATTGCGCCTGATTTCTCGCTCCACTGCGATGCAGGCAGCAGAAGGTGGGCGTAGTGAGATGTTTCCGTGT
>CAJXFG010000029.1 GCA_913052185.1 uncultured Synechococcus sp.
GGTCAGGAGAACAATCGACAGTCATGAGTGAGCTCCAGCGTCTGAAAGGGTTGCTGCCCCCGGAGATGCAGAGCTGGGTGTTCGTCGAGGCCGCCGCTGCTGTTGAACCGGTTTTGATCACACTCGAGGAGATCGGCAGGGATGAGGTGGAGATCCAGGTGGATCTCGACGCCTGGGACAACCTGGCCCTGGATCATCGGAACCTGCTGTTCTGGCACGAGGTGGGCAGGATTCAGAACGACACCATTCCCCGTGATGGGTGGGAGATGGCAGCGCTGGCGATCGGCCTGGGAGGCGCCATCGGTGAACTCTGGGTGCAGGACGGGCTGCTGCTGATGATGGCTCTGGGTTTATCCGGCTTCGCGGGCTACCGGCTTTACCTCAAGAACAACGCGGAAAAGCGACTGCGGGATGCGATTTCAGCAGACGAACGCGCCATCGATCTGGCCTGCCGATTCGGCTACAGCGTTCCCAATGCCTACAAGAGCCTCGGAGGCGCACTGAAAGACCTCGTCGAGAAAACCAGGAAGAAGAAAAAACGCAGCTTCTACGAGGACCGTCTAGAGGCGCTGCGCAAGAGTGCCGGAAAGGCTCGCGCTGAAATGGCGCAACAGCAAGGGTCCCGTCAGTCCGTCACCAGCGAAAACGTTTATGGATAGTGAAAAGCTTGCGGAACTCGCAGCCGATGCCTGCGATGACCGCAAGGCTGTGGACATCCAGCTCATCCGGGTCGATGAGGTCTCAAGCCTTGCCGACTGGATGGTGATTGCCGGTGGCCAAAGCGATGTTCAGGTCAGAGCGATCGCCCGATCGGTCGAAGATCGCCTGGAAGATGAAGTCCAGAGGCTTCCGCTGCGCAAAGAGGGCGTCAACGAAGGTCGATGGGCCTTACTCGATTACGGCGAACTTATCGTGCATGTGCTCCAACCCGGTGAAAGGAGTTACTACGACCTTGAAGCATTTTGGAGTCACGGGGAACGTCGTCCCTACCTAACGTCCAAGCCAACAGACGCGTAACAGGCAGCCCGGCATGGCCTCGAGCATCCCCTGCCCGGTTCCTCCTGAGCAAAGACCTCAGGAGGAATTTGCCCAGTTCAGCCGATCCTGGTTTTTTGCATGGCCCTGCACAGCCCAGGTGTCATTGGATCGGGCCTTGCTGCTCAGTTGGCTGCTGATCTCACCGATCACTGTGCTCGTGGCCAGCGGCAGCTGGACGCTGCGTCACGATCCGGTGCGCTTGCTGCTCGCTGGAGGCGTTGCCGCTCTTGTGATGCCGATGCTGCTGCTGATCCGTCAGTGGCTGGGCTGGACCTATGTGCACAAACGCCTGCTCTCAGAGAAAGTTGAATACGAGGAATCGGGCTGGTACGACGGTCAGGTCTGGGAAAAACCCCTTTCCTGGCGAGAACGTGATCTGCTTCTTGCTCAGCATGAGGTCAGACCCATCCTGGGTCGGCTGGGACGAGCGATGGCTTTGGTCACAGGCCTGATGCTTGGCGGAGCAAGCATCTGTCAGGCTCTCTGAACCACAGAAACACCAGGGCATGTCGATCCCATCGGGTTACCGCGGCTCGGCGCGCTCCCTGAACACCCCTCCTCTGGAAGTGCGATTGAGGCGGGGCTCCTCAATTGAATCCACCCATCGGGTTCATGCCGTGGTCTGCGACAGCCGAGGCCGCGTGCTGATGAAAGCCGGCCAGCCCGACTTTGAAACCTTCATCCGCTCGGCACTCAAACCATTTCAGGCCTTGCCGCTGATCAGCAGCGGTGCATCGGAGACGTACAGCTGCGGAGAACGTGGCATCGCCATCAGCTGTGGATCCCATTCAGGGACTCCAGGGCATGCGCGAGAAGCGTTCAGGTTGCTCTGGAATGCAGAACTGGAAAGCGATGATCTGCAGTGCCCCATTCCTTCGGGAAGATCCAGTCCTCTCGAGCACAACTGCTCCGGCAAGCATGCTGCATTTCTGATCACGGCCCGCAAGATGGGTTGGCCGATCGAGACTTACCTCCAAGGGGACCACCCTCTGCAGCAGGAGATCTCAAGACGTGTGGCGGAACTTCTGGGTCTCCCGCCTGATGAACTGGTCGCTGAACGGGATGACTGTGGCGCTCCCACACTGCGCCTGCAACTCGATCAGATGGCACTGCTGTTTGCCCATCTCGGTTCGTCAGCTCACGCCGAGCTGGAACAGATCAGTCGGGCGATGCTGGCCTACCCGGAACTGGTGGCCGGGGAGGGACGCTTCGACACGGAACTGATGCGACGCTCCCATCACCAGGTGATCAGCAAGGGAGGCGCTGAAGGCATTCAATGCCTGAGCCGCACAGGGGAAGGCCTCGGCGTGGCCATCAAGGTCGAAGACGGAGCCCGACGGGCCAAACAGGCTGTGGCCCTGCACCTGCTTCGCCAGCTCGACTGGATGACGCCGAGCGGTCTCAAGGAACTGGAAGAACAGCTGTTGATCCTCAACCCCGGCGTTCACCTCGACGTGGAGGGTGAGCTGCGCACCTGAGCGGAATTATGTGGTGTCTTCGATCACCAAGTTGTATGATGATTGGGTCAACGCGGGGTAGAGCAGTCTGGTAGCTCGTCGGGCTCATAACCCGAAGGTCGGGAGTTCAAATCTCCCCCCCGCCACCAAATCAAAAAGCCCCACGAAAGTGGGGCTTTTTTGTTGCTCTGATGATCTGGAAATTTTCAATCTGCATGCTTCAAACACAAGGTCTGAGCTGAGAAAGAGAACTCAATACCTTGCTTTTCGTGGCATCGCATGAGCTGTGGTGAAACCTGCCATTTCAAGACCAGCGCATGATCGTCATCACCATCTGTCACGACAACGCAGACTCAATCTTGCGCTAACAATCTCCATGACGGATGAAGTCAGAAAGTCAGAATTCAACATGTTGCTCTGATTCAACAATCGCCTGAATCAAATCAGGAACCAACGCCATCTGAGCCTCCGGCATGCTGTGCGTCATGACGATCACCTGAGGATGCTTCGGCGCGGCCGATCCGATCAGCAACCCCTGCCAGAGCCTGAATATTGGCCAGATCTGTCGGGCACATCGGAAACTATCGGGAGGTCTTCGTCTCGCCGTGGCAATGCATCCCTTCGAAGCGATTGTGATCGGCTCGGGAGCAACAGGCGGCGTGGCTGCGATGACGCTGGCTGAGGCAGGGATCCGGGTCCTTGTGGTTGAAGCTGGCCCTGATCGATCGCCGTCGGAGGCTCTCGGAGGGGAGCCAGGCAACAGCCTCAGACGCGCTGAAGGCCTGATCAGCGGCCGCCATCGACATCAGGCACAGCACCCTGGCTACTGGAAGCAGAACCCCTCCCTCTACGCGGACGAACGGCAGTACCCCTACAGCACACCGGATGACCAACCCTTCCTCTGGACCCAGGGTCGTCAGGTCGGCGGTCGCAGCCTGACGTGGGGCGGCATCACCCTGCGGCTTTCGGACTATGAATTCAAAGGCGCGGATCATGACGGATACGGCCAAAACTGGCCCATCGGCCACGAGGATCTGGATCCTCACTACAGCGCCCTGGAGCAACTGTTTGAGGTGCGCGGTGAGCGCGACGGCCTTGACCATCTCCCTGATGGTCAAATGGCTCCGCCCTTGCCCCTCATGCCTGAGGAGGAAAGCTTTCGCGAGATTTTGAACAGGGAGCGAGGCATCCCGCTGATCCATTCCCGCGGCTTTGAAGCCCATCAGTCCACACAGAGGCCGACCTGGCCGCGATCCAGCAGCAACGGAACCAGTCTTCAACGCGCAATGGCCACGGGTCGCGTGGAAATTCTCTGCAATTCCATGGCGGAAAGCCTGGAACTGGATGCCGCACAGGAGCGCGCCCGAGCTGTTGTTGTGGTGAACCGCAACAGCGGGGAACGTCAGCGCCTGGAGTGCAACCTCGTTGTCCTGTGCGCCTCAACGATCGCGACACTGCGTCTGTTGCTGCAGTCAGAGCAGCAGACGACTCCGAAAGGTTTCAGAGATGCCTCAGGCCTGCTGGGGAAGGGATTGATGGACCATGTGTCCTGCTGTCGATTCTTCTCGGTTGCCAGCGAAACCGGACGGGCAGCGACTCAGCAATCCGACCCATCCAGCACGCTTTCAGGAGCCGGCAGCTTTTTTCTGCCTTTTGGGAATGCTCCCAAGGCCTGCGCAGAGCGCAACTTTCTGCGCGGCTATGGGATCTGGGGAGGCATCAACCGCTTTGATCCGCCCTGGTGGCTCAAACGCAATCCGGATCGTCGTCTGGGCTTCCTGATCGGCCATGGGGAGGTTCTCTCCGACACACGAAATCAGGTGTGTCTTTCAGACCGATGTGATCCGCTGGATGTACCGATGCCTCACATCAGCTGCCGATGGGGCGCGAACGAACAGGCGATGGTGCAACACATGCAGAGCACCATTCAGGACTGCATCAGCATTGCCGGTGGTGTGACGACCCCCCTGGCGGAGCTGGTGAACATTCCACTGGTGGCACCGCTGTTGCGAAATGCGGTCGCGGCGCGGGAGGACGCTCCGCCTCCGGGCTACTACATCCACGAAGTGGGAGGCGCTCCCATGGGAACCAGCGAAGAGCACAGCGTGGTGGATGCCTGGAACCGCTTATGGCGCTGCCCCAACGTGCTGGTGGTGGATGGGGCCTGTTGGCCCAGTTCCGGATGGCAGAGCCCAACACTCACGATGATGGCGATCGCGCGCAGAGCCTGCCTTGAGGCAGTCAGGCCTCAGAACGACTGAACAGGTCATCGAGGTAGCGCTCGGTAACCGCGCGCTCAGAACAGCCGTTCTGGAAGAGGAACTGGGCCAGAGCCGAACTCATCACCTGGTACTGGTCCCAGGCTGGATTGGATCCGATGAAAGCCTTCATTCCCTGGTAGAGCACCTCAGGGATTTCAGCTTCAAGGCTCACGTAGGGAGACTCCTCCTCCGACGTGGAGGCCGGCTGCGTATCCATGCAACGTTCCAGGTGATTGCGATCCATCCAGCGCGACTGCGTCCCGTTTCCACCGACAGGAAGCCATAAAAGTGCCTCGCTCGTCAAAGCGAAGAGCGAGTTGACACCAAATGCTGATCTCAATCGAGACTCATTGCAGCGAATGAAGTCAACTCCCCAACCCAACGCAACTCCGCACCCAAAAAACCGAGCGAGCAATCCTGTCAAGACACGAAAGGCACCGGACCGCAAAACCACAGATTCACCCCCGGAACAGACGCTTTCAAGGAATGGCAGTGGAAAAGCCCCCCTGATCTGTGGAAAACCCCATCCTTTCTCCACAGCATCAGCGGCTCATTAGCCACGCTTATGCGACCAAGTCTCACTGGACTCGGGCAAGACAGAGACGCCTGAGCACGGCATTCCTACCGAATGACTTCAGGATTGAGGTTCAGATGTGTCCTGTTGTGACTGTTGTGATGACGCACGACGCAGGGTCGTCGGTCCAAGCGGGTGGTCGGCATGGGGGTAGGGATGGTGCCCATGGTCATGGTTGTGACCATGGGCATGCTCGTGGTCGTGCTCATGGTCGTGATGGTGGTGGTGGCCAGCACCCAACGGAACCGGGATGCCGTCCGGCTGGCAGGCACCGGTGCATTCCCGTTCACAGAGCGCACAGGCCTCCGTCAGCCCCTCAACGTGGTGGTGATGACTGGTCTGATCAAGCCCCACCTCCTGCTCAAAGCCAAGCACCTGCGCTCTGTACTTGCAGAGAGAGCAGTTCATCGGGGCTTCCCCACCCATCACCTCCTGAACCCGCTCCAGGAAGGTGTCCAGAACGAAGCTGTGATCTCCCAGATAGGGAGCGTTGACAAAGTCAATCTCCGGGTGATCGTCCGCCACCCGCTCCGTGTGCTGGCGGATCCGACTCACCAACACCCCGGAAAACAGAAAATAAGGAAACACCACGATGCGCTTGAAGCCAAGCTTCACCACATGACGGAGACCGGGCTCAACCAGCGGAAATGTGACTCCGGAATACACGGTTTCCCCCCAGCCGAAACCGAAACCCTCCACCAGCATCCTGGTCACCTTGGCGACGTTGGAGTTGGCATCAGGGTCAGAGGAGCCCCGGCCGACCACCACCAGCATGGTGTCGGCAAGAGCCACTCCCGACGAACTGCTGAGCGCCTCCTGAATGCGCGCTCCTGCTGCGGCGATCATCAGGCGGTCCACGCCCAGTTCGCGGCCGTAATCAATCTCCAGTCCGGTTTCAGCGCTGTAGGTGTTGAGAACGGACGGAATGTCGTTCTTGGCATGTCCAGCGGCAAACAACATCGCAGGAACAGCCAGGACCTTCACAACGCCCTGCTCGCGCAGCCTCTCCAGACCATCTCTGAGGATGGGACGGGCGAATTCAAGAAATCCGTACTCCACCGGCAATCCGGTCAGACGTTGTTTCAGTCCCTTGGCCAGTCCCTCAAATTCTTCAACAGCAAGGCGGTTACGACTTCCATGTCCACAGATCAGAACTCCATGTTTGGTCGCAGCAGGAGCAACGATCTGCTGGGTCACACGTGCGGTGCATCTGTATCAAACCTATTCGCGGCCGTAAAACAGGGACCATGAACTGGCTGGCAAGTGACGCAGAAACCCTCGGGTGCCTGGCCCCCAGTCCGGAGCTGTTGAAGCAGCTGATGCGGCAGCCGCTGGGATCAATGCCTCTGCGGATTCAGTCGGGTGGCACCAGCAGTCGCTGCGCAGGTGATGGCTGCTGGACCCTCGATCTACGCAAACACCGCGAGATCCATTACCACGAACACTCCCGGGACATCGAGATCGGCACCGGTCTGACCATGGCCGAGCTTCTGCAGGCCTTACGTCCCTATGGGCGCAGCGTGCCCATCGGACTTTCCGGATTGACCGGAAGCGGCTTCCTCCTCACCGGAGGGATGGGGCCACTCAGTCGTTCCCAGGGACTGGCAGTGGACTCCATCCAAGCCATCGAGGGCATCTGGGGAACAGGAGAATGTTTTGCCCTTTCAGCTGATCAAAGCGCAGAGAATTTGCGCCGATGGCGCGCTCTGCTGGGTGCCGCACCATTCCTCGCCGTTGTCACACGCCTGCGCCTGCGGACCCAACCTGTTCAACCGCTGCGACTGCGGCGTGGATTGATCCATCCCTCGCTGCTTCCCGAACTGCTGCAGATGGCAGAACAGTGGCCTGAAACCTGCAGCCTGCAATGGAGCTGGGGGGCGAGGTTGGAGATCTATGCCGTGGACAGCAGCGACGGCCACACCACACCCGGCCCCCTCACAGCACTGGATCCCATCCTGGGAACCGATCACCAGGCGGCCGTCCAGCACTGCACAAGCCAGCTGGAGCAGCCCAGGTTCGGCAGCCTTGCATCCGACATCGCGTCCTCTTCACCGGTTCACAACGAGGTGACCGGGCGTCTCGGTCCGGCTCTGGGACGAAAGGCCAGCCCCTTGATTGAGCTGCTGAGCGCGCGAATCCAGCAACGTCCGCATGATGAATGCCGAATCAGCGCTCAGCAGCTCGGAGGAGCAACAACGCGAGTCAACCGCGAGAGCACGTCCTTCATTCACCGGGATTCCATGTGGAAACCGTGGATCACAGCGGCCTGGAATCCTGGAGACCTGGCCGGACGAGAGCGAAGCCTGCAATGGATGGATCAGGTCAGTGATGACCTCCGCCAGGCCTGCCCGGGATTGCATCTCGCACAGTTGCATGACCATTTGCCCAACCATCGACAGGAACTGATCGATGCCTTCGGGGACTGGTTGCCAGAGCTGCACAAGCTGAAAGCCGAGCTGGATCCCGAAGGACGCTTGCCACCGCTCTGAACTACGGTCCCTCCACACAACAGTTGATTGATGGCCTCAGGATCCGTGGCACGACAGTGGAACTTCGGCTTCGGCAACCCCAGCAAGGATCTGCTGTCCGGGCTGGTGGTCGCTTTCGCGATGATTCCCGAGGCCATTGCCTTTTCCGGCATCGCCGGGGTGGATCCCCAGGTTGGGCTGTTCGGGGCGTTTCTGCTCTCCATCACCATCGCCTTCGTTGGTGGAAGGTCAGCGATGATCACCTCCGCCACCGGCTCCACAGCTCTGCTGATGACCGGTCTGGTCGCGACCGGAAATGCGCGCGGAGAAGGTCTGGGACTGACCTATCTGCTGGTGGCAGGGGTCGTCACGGGAATCCTGCAGATTCTCTGGGGTTGGTTGCGTCTCGCTTACCAGATGCGTTTCGTGCCTCTGGGTGTTCTCAGCGGTTTTGTGAATGCACTGGCGCTGCTGATCTTTCAGGCACAGTTTCCGCAGCTGGGCATCAATCTGCACTTCGGTGAAACCGATGTGGCAGGCCACACCCATGACCTGCTGCCTCACGGCAGCCAGATTCCAGTCATCTGGGGACTGGTGCTGCTGGGCTTGGTGATCATCTACGGATTGCCGCGCCTGACACGACTGGTGCCGTCCCAGCTGGTAGCCATCGTTGTGCTGACAGCGATTTCCATGGGGTTCAGCCTTGACATCCCCACCGTCAGCAGCCTTGGTGACCTGCCCACCGGACTGCCGCTGCCGAGCTGGCCTTTCGGTTCACCGGAGCAGATGAAGGTGCCCTTCAGTCTCGAGACCCTGGGCATCGTTCTGCCAACGGCCCTTGCGATCTCCTTGGTCGGCCTGATGGAGACCTTCCTCACCCAGGACATCCTCGACGACCGCACCGACACCAACTCCAACAAGAACGTGGAAGCACGGGGTCAGGGCATGGCCAACATCGTGTCCTCACTGTTCGGCGGCATGGCGGGCTGCGCCCTCGTCGGGCAGTCGGTGATGAACATCGACAACGGAGGGCGTACCAGGCTCTCCACGCTCTTTTCAGGGGTCAGCCTTCTGGCGATGATTCTGCTGGGCCGGCCCTGGCTGGAACAGATCCCGATGGCGGCACTGGTGGCTGTGATGATCAGCATTGCGGTCAGCACAGCTGATATCGCCGGACTGCGCCGGATCCGCTCGATCCCGAAGAGCGACACCGCGGTGATGCTGATGACCTTCGCCGTCACCATGCTCACCACACCTCACAATCTGGCGCTTGGCGTGATCGCAGGAGTTGCTCTGGCGGGCATCCTGTTCAGTCGCAAGGTGGCCAAGGTGATCCGCGTTGATGCAGTGGATGTGAACGACAACATGCGCCGTTATGTCGTGAGCGGACAGCTGTTTTTCGTGAGCAAGATCTACTTTCTGCAGGGATTTGACGTTCACGACCATCCCAGTCAGATCACGATTGATCTGTCAGCAGCGCATATCTGGGACCAGAGCGGCGTCAGCGCTCTCAATCAGGTCATTCGCAAGCTTCAGCAGGGTGGATCCAAGGTTGAAGTGGTGGGAATGAACCAGGAAAGTCTCAATCTGTTCGAACGGATCGGTTCTCAGCCTGAGGGAGGGCATGGCTGAACACGACTGTTCCCCGAATTGCTGCCATCTGCGGCAACGATCTAACGGTTCACTGGTTTCGATAGAGAAGACCCAGGCAGGATGTGAAGTCATTGCGCATTCCTTTTAATCGCTGCTGGATCTGCTTGTCGCTCGACTGTTCCTGGAGATAGCGCTCGGTCACGTCATTGCCGATGCTCATCACCAGGCAAAGAGTCTGTAGATCGTCAGTATCGACAGCACGCTGCTTGGCTCCCTCAAGCATCACGTTGAGCAGGGCCATCTTGTTGTTGTAGGCCTGCCGGTCACCCAGTTGCCAGCTCCTGGCAGGGGGACCAAAAGCCGAGATCACAAGCAACAGGGCTGACGCCGGTCCAGCTCGAAACCGAAACATCATTCGGCGGTGATTCTCCATGAACCAGACCGTAGAGATTCTTGCCGAGGTCAGCAGAGATTGATCTCGATGCACTTGAACTTCTGACAAACTTGCCCTTCAAGGACCACTGGCATGACCAAGCGTCGATCTTTTGTCTCCCTGCTCTCCACATGCCTGGCGATGTCAGCCTGCGCCACTCTTGGAGCCGGTGACACGTCCCGTTTGGACCTGATCAGCAAACGAGGGGAACTGCGTTGCGGCGTCAGCGGAAAGATCCCTGGGTTCAGCTTTCTGCAGAGGGATGGCAGCTATGCAGGCATGGACGTGGATCTGTGCAAAGCCTTCGCAGCAGCATTCGTCGGTGACCCCAGCAAGGTGCAGTACAGACCACTCACAGCCCCGGAACGGTTCACCGCTCTGAAAACCGGTGAGATCGATCTTCTCTCCCGCAACACAACCTTCAACCTCAGCCGCGATGCTTCGGGAGGGAATGGTGCAAGCTTTGCCCCCGTTGTGTTCCATGACGGACAGGGATTGTTGGTGCGCAGGGACAGCGGCATTCGCAGCCTTGAAGATCTCAAGGGTCAATCGATCTGTGTCGGCTCAGGCACAACGACCGAACAGAATCTGAATGATGCATTCCAATCGCTCGGACTGCCCTACAAACCAATTAAGTACCAGGATCTCAACCAGGTTGTTGCCGGATATCTCCAGGGGCGTTGCCAGGCCATGACCTCCGACCGCTCCCAACTGGCATCAGCGCGCTCGGGCTTTGAGCGACCCGAGGACCATGAAATTCTTGCGGATGTTCTCAGCAAAGAGCCTCTTGCGCCGTTGTCATCCGGGGGAGATCAGCGACTGTCCGATGGCATGCGCTGGGTGGTTTATGCACTGATCACTGCCGAAGAGATGGGAATCACCCAGGCCAATGTGGACGACAAACTGCAGGAAGCCCGCGACAATCCTGATCTGACAAAAGTGAGACGTTTTCTCGGAGTGGAAGGTGATCTGGGAAGCAAGCTGGGCCTCAGCAATGACTTTGTGGTGAACGTCATCCAAGCCACTGGGAATTACGGAGAGATTTACAACCGCCATCTGGGACCGGACAGTGCCGTCCCCATCCCCCGTGGCCTCAATCAGCTGCATCGCGATGGTGGGGTGATCACAGCACCACCGTTCCAATGAAATGGAAACGCTCCCGCTGGCTTGAACTTGCCCTTGTGGTCGTGGTTCTCACTCTGGTGGGAATCCTGGTCAACAATCTGGCGGTGAATCTGATCCGAACTGGACTTGGCCTCAGCTTCGAATGGCTCTGGCAACCGGCAGGATTCGCACTCAGCGAACACACGCTTCCCTACCAACCGGGGGACAGCACAGCCTGGGCGCTGCTGGTGAGCTGGCTCAACAGCCTGCGCGTGATCGCCTGCAGCATCGTGCTCGCCACCGTGCTGGGTGTCGGTGCCGGGGCTGCTCGCCGCAGCCTGAATCCCCTGCTGCGTCAATTGGCTGGGTTGTATGTGGGATTGATCCGCCAGATCCCACTGCTCCTGCAGCTTCTCTTCTGGTATTTCGTGGCTTTTCTCGGCCTTCCTTCGCAACCGTTCGCTCCCATTGGCACACTGATCAGCCTCTCCAATCAGGGCGTTGGCATCCTGGGGCTGAATCTGAGTGTTGAATTCTCGGCCGTTCTTGTCGGCCTGAGCGTCTTCACTGGAGCAGCGATTGCCGAGGTGGTCCGAGGTGGTCTCGACTCCGTTCCCAGAGGTCAGTGGGAAGCATTTCGCAGTCTGGGGATTAACGAAGGCCTGGGGTTGAGGCGGGTTGTTTTGCCGCAGGCACTGCCTGCGATCCTTCCCGCGCTGAGCAGTCAATACCTGAATCTGGCCAAGAACAGCACCCTGGCAATCGCCGTTGGCTATGCAGATCTCTATGCCGTGAGTGATACAGCGATCACGCAGACAGGTCGAGCCATCGAGGGATTTCTGATCCTGTTGTTGAGCTTTCTGGCGCTCAATCTGCTCATCAATGGAGGCATGCAGGTGCTGAATCGAATCGTGGTTCATCCAGCACAACGCACTTAAAATCCATAGATCACATCTCGGCCCATGAATTCCCGTCGCATCGCCGCAGTTGTGCTGGTTGTCGCCGCGATCGCCGCGATCCTGCTGCCCTTCGCTTCAGCCACGCTGCTCACAATCGGAATCGGGGGAATCGCTTTCGCCGCAGGAATCGGTCAATTTCTGCGTCTGGGCGATGAAAGCAGCAGCCAGGGAAAACTGTTCCGCGTTCTCTCGGCCTTGCTGTATATCGGAGGCGCCATTTTCATTCTGATCGATCCGATCGACAGTGAAGTCAGCCTCACTCTGTTCGCAGGGATTCTGCTGCTGGTGGAAGGTGTGATGGAACTTGCATCCGGAGCCAGTGCTTCAGGTCCAGCCGGAGGCCTCACCATTGTCGATGGCATACTCACCTCCCTGATCGGTGTATTGCTGGTGGTGGAGTGGCCTTTCGACAGCCTCTGGGCCCTGGGAACGCTCTTTGGAGTGGCCCTGTTCATGTCTGCCCTCAACCTGTTCAGCACACCTGCGGAGCAGACCGGCAGCTGATGAGCGGTTCCCGGCCTGCATATCGCAAACGGCTTCTGCAGGCCAGGCGTCATCCCTTGCAGACAGTGCTCAGCCTGGTGATCCTGGCCCTGATCGCCTGGATCGTCTGGTCCACAGCGGCCTGGCTGGTCGTTGGAGCTGACTGGTCCGTTGTCACCGAAAATCTGCCTCTCTTCGCCGTTGGGTCCTACCCGGAGCACGAGCGCTGGAGACCGCTGCTCTGGCTGTTCCTGCTCTGCCTGATGACGGCGACCACCCTGCTGCAGCCACTCATCTCCAGACCATGGCGCATCCATGGTCTGGCTCTCTCCTGGGCCTGGCTTGCCATGCTCCCGATCGGGCTGCTGCTGCTGGCAGGAGGCGCGGGGTTGCCGATGGTCAGCTCAAGAGACTGGGGTGGCCTGACGCTGACAGTGCTGCTCACTGGCTTCAGCGGTCTTCTCGCTCTGCCGCTGGGGATCCTTCTGGCCCTGGGGCGCCGAAGCAATCTCACACTGCCACGCCATCTCTGCCGCCTCTACATCGATGGGTTACGCGCCGTGCCGTTGATTGCCGTGCTCTTTTTCGGACAGCTGCTTCTGCCACTGTTCCTGCCGGTGGAGATCGAGATCAATCGCGTGCTCAGAGCCGTTGTTGCCTTCGCACTCTTCGCTGCCGCCTACGTGGCCGAGGATGTCCGTGGCGGCTTACAGGCCATTCCGGGCACTCAGCGTGAAGCAGCAGCAGCTCTGGGACTTGGACCCTGGCAGATCCAACGCCTGGTGATCCTTCCGCAGGCCCTGCGTGTGGCAGTGCCCGCGCTGACGAATCAAGCCATCGGCCTGCTTCAGAACACCAGTTTGATGGCCATTCTCGGACTGGTGGAACTGCTGGGGATCAGCCGCAGTCTGCTGGCCAATCCCGCCTATATCGGTCGACACCTTGAGACCTACATCTGGCTGGCAGGGCTGTATTGGTTGGTGTGCACCGCCATGGCCCTCATGGCACGCCAACTTGAACGTCAGGGAAAATCTTCCGCCACTGAGGCCATTCCTTCATGACCATCGCCGTCAGAGCTGAATCGATCACCAAGACCTTCAACGGCACTCAGAAAGCACTCGATCAGGTGAACCTCAGCGTGAACCATGGCGAAGTGCTGGTGGTGATGGGACCATCCGGGTCTGGCAAGAGCACCCTGATTCGCACCTTCAACGGACTTGAAGCGATCGATGCCGGGCAGCTGGAGATCGTCGGCATCCCTCTGGATACAGACCAGGATGAACGCCAGATCCGACGAATCCGCCGCCGTGTCGGAATGGTGTTCCAGCAATTCAACCTGTTCCCACACCTCTCGATCCTCGACAACATCACACTGGCTCCGATCCGCGTGAAGAAAGTCAGCAAAGCCAATGCGGAGCAACGGGCTCACGGGCTTCTGGCGCAGATGGGCATTGCCGATCAGGCCATGAAGTATCCGGCTGAACTGAGTGGAGGTCAGCAACAACGGGTCGCCATCGCCAGAGCACTGGCCATGGATCCCGAGCTGATGCTGTTTGACGAGCCCACCAGTGCCCTGGATCCCGAGAGGGTCAAGGAGGTGCTGGATGCAATGCGACGACTGGCTGCCGATGGCATGACCATGATCGTTGTGACCCATGAACTCGGATTCGCACGCGAAGTCGCTGACCGGGTCTTGTTCATGGATGCAGGCCGGGTCGTGGAACTGACGGACTCAACGACGTTCTTCACCCAGGCCAAGGAGGAACGCAGCAGACGTTTTCTCAATCAGATGGCGCACTAATCAGAAGCTGAAGCGCAGAAAGCTGTTGTTTGCTGATGGTGGGGCCATGGTGTGA
Source organism: uncultured Synechococcus sp. (assembly GCA_913052185.1). Lineage (GTDB taxonomy): Bacteria > Cyanobacteriota > Cyanobacteriia > PCC-6307 > Cyanobiaceae > Synechococcus_C. The sequence continues at coordinate 14,227 of CAJXFG010000029.1, forward strand.
ACAGGATTGATCACGTTGCACGACCTTCACCCCGGTCTGAGATGTCCACACCAAGCGAGGGACTGGATGAGCCACCGATGGAATCGACCGGCAGATGATGCGATGAAATCCGAGATTTCAAGCTGGTGGCGGGAGCGAATATCAGAGCTGATCAGGCAAGAGAGAAAGCGAGACGCCGCCAGCCTCTATCGCGAGTTCTGCCTGCCAGGAAGCCGAGCAGTCGAGCTGTCTGCTCATCCTCACCCCTAACGCGCAATGGACCAACGAGAACGGGTCCAGCAGCTTTGCGAGGACCATGAAGCAGATCTCCGCAGTCTTGCGGTCAAGGTTGCCGAACACCGGCAGTGGGATCTGACCCTGCCCGTCGCGGTGATCGACGCCCGTTCCGACAGACGCCAATTCCATGTCACCGCTGTCGGAACGATCGGCAATGTTGTGCGTGTCTCCACGACCATTGACCATCCACTGATGCAACAGCTGTTCGAACTGGTGCAGACCAGGAGTGATGACTCAGCATTGGAGCTGATGCTCAACAATGCCGAGAGCGGCAAGGAGTTTGCGGCTGTCTTCGAGATGTACCGCGAAGAACGACGCGGGGGAGCACCTTTATGGAGTGCATCGGATGCAGCATCGTTCGTTGTGAAATCCAAGGAGGCTTTTGACGACCGTGAGCTCGCGATCGTGGCCTTGCTGGCAGGTGACCCACACGACCTTGTGACTTTTGGGATTCCTCTTGCTTACTTCGGCATCGAGACCACCTGATGCAAGGAGGGATGGAGTCAGCGCTGCGTCAGGAATTCAGATCCACCCGTTCATGAAGGCGCAGAAGTGCTTCTTCCGCCGCCGAAAGTTCCCGTTCGGTCAGCAACCAGCGCTCATTACCGAACGGCAGGCTGGCGATCTGATCCGACAGTTCCAACTGCAGCTGCTGGCATCGCTCA
>CAJXFG010000030.1 GCA_913052185.1 uncultured Synechococcus sp.
CCTTGTAGAAGTCGAGATCGGTGAGGAGCTCGGACCACACAGTGGACCAGGTGCCGGTGGAGGATTCAGCAGCCACAGCAGCGGCAACCTCTTCCTTGGGCACACCTTCCTGGCCGGTGCACTTGAAGCAGGCCAGCAGGTCGGTGTCTAGGGGAACGTAATCAGGAGTCCAGTAAGTGTCTCTGTACTCCTTTACCCCGGCGTCGTACTTCTTGCTCATAAGAAAACTCCGTTAAGTCGTTGAAGGCGGGTGAGTCGTTGAAACCTCGAGATTCAGAGGTTCAGTCGATCTCAGTCCTTCTGACCAAGGAAGTTGCCGTTGCCCAGTGCAGGCTCCACTTCACGGTGGGGGCGAGCAATGATGTGGGCAGCCACGAGGCCGTCGCCGACACGCTCACAAGCATCGGCACCGGCACGCACTGCTGCGTTCACAGCACCGGTTTCGCCGCGCACCAGAACGGTGACATAACCGCCACCGACGAACTCACGACCGATCAGGCGCACTTCGGCAGCCTTGGTCATGGCGTCAGCCGCTTCGATCGCAGGAACGAGGCCGCGTGTCTCGATCATGCCGAGAGCGATGCCCATGGTTTCGTTAGCCATTACCTACCGGGAATAGGGGGGGGATGTTCGCCGGTGAGACTGCTCTGCCGAAGGGCGGGTCGTCAAGAGCTAATGCGCCTTCTCGGGATCACTGTCCGTAGTGAACCTGATAAGCCCTGCTGATCACCCTGTCAGGGACTGATCTAAAACACTGTGCGCTCGGGCGTCAGCGGGCCAACACATGCGCTGACGAGACCGTTGAAGGTCCATAGCTTGCCTCTGGGATTCCTGAAATCCGGGCTTTCCGGGTGGGATGTTCAACCTGTTCAGGCTTCCTGCTGACGATTGAAGTTCAAACCTCTTACCCCTGATCACACACAATGGTGCTCCATTTCTGGAGCAGTGCATTGCGCACGCTGATCATCGCCAGCGGCAATCCTCACAAGGTTGCCGAGATTGAGTCGATGCTCGGCCCAATTGACGTGTCAGTCCAACGCCAGCCTTCCGACCTGGATGTCGAGGAGACGGGCACCACCTATTTCGAGAACGCTCGCCTGAAGGCCAGCGCTGCGGCAGCGAGGACTGGCTGCTGGGCTTTGGCCGATGATTCCGGCCTTGAAGTGGATGCACTCGATGGGGCGCCAGGCCTCTACACGGCTCGACTCGCCGCCAGCGACGAGGAGAAGCTGTCGAAGCTGATGCAGGCCATGGCGGACGTGCCCTATCGCAGTGCCCGATTCCGGAGCGCCATGGTGCTCTGTTCACCGGAGGGCGTCTGCGATGAGCAGGCGGAAGGGATCTGCTGGGGCGAACTTCTCAGTGCACCGGCCTATCCGGGTGGCGGCATCGAGTCGTTGTTCTGGGTGCGTGAAGCCGGCTGCAGCTATGGAGAACTGAACCCCTCCCAGCTCTCCAAGCTCGGCAGTCGAGGCAAGGCCGCCCGCGCACTGGCTCCCGGTCTTCGCAAACGACTAGGACTGGACTGAGCGTTCAGCGCATGGCCGAGCTGCGATTAACGATCTCGATGGCACGCATGGCCGCAGCCGCGGCCTCCTCAACATCGCCTTCCTTTCCAGCCAGGGTGAGACGTCCAAAGGCGCCGACGGCCTTCACATCCACCAGAGTGATGTTGGAGGCCTTCTCAGCTTCGTTAGCTGCAATCAGCACATAGCCGGCGGGTTCGGTCTCGAGAATGAACATGCTCATTCCCGCCTCGATCATCGAACCACGACGGTTCTGGCGGTTGATCAGCACGGCATGGTCAGGGGTGATGGCCCTGATCACCTCGGTCCAGCTCACATCGGCGGGGCTGCGCTGATCAATGGTGCTGCCGATGGCCTCAAGCACCACATCCCCGGAATGGAGCACGGTGCTCTGATCCCTGTGATAGAGGGCCATCGAGCCGAAGGCCCGCTCCACAACCATCTGACCGAGACGGACATTGCTGGCTTTCAGGGCAATATCGGTGACCCGATGCACCGCCATACCCGGCGACACCTCCATCCACAGGCAGGCATCCCCCGGGATCGGCAGAAATCCCTGACTCACCGAGCCCATGTAAGCCGCAAGCTGTGGTTGCAGCGAATCAATGAACACATGGGTGCGCAGCTCGATCGACTGCACATGGCTGTTGCGCCGCTTCAACCGTGAGGATTCTGAATCCGTGGTGACCACGCAGCTGGCACCGCTCGCGGACGGACTCACCTCCGTACCGGTGACGAGAGCGCTTCCGCCAACCCGCCGCTCCCTGGCGTCGAAGCCGGCGAAACGATTCATGGCGCGGATCTTACCGGACGCTGCTCAGCAAACAGTGCGCAAACGCTTGCACAGCTGCACACAGCCGATAACTTCAGCCCACTGTCGTTGCTGAGCCATGGCTTCCACCCGTAGAAAAACAGAGGAACCTGGCCATCTCTCCACTGAGCTGAATGCCGAACAGGCCCTTGGACTCGTCAGCTACAGCCTGATGCAGCGGCTTGCCGGTGAGGGGCAGAGCGAGTTGCCCTGGCTGGAAACCGACCAGAGCAGCCATGCCGGCATGGTGAAGCAACTTCGCCAGAGACTGGAGCTCACGGCTCTTGCCATTGAAAGCGGAGCCCCCCTCACCACCAACGAGGTCACCTATCTCCTGGGTGCCAGGCCCGGAACCGAATCCGTTGAGCGGGGTGGTCTCCGCGCCCGTCGAGTGAGCCGCAACGTCTGGCGACTCAGCCGTCTGGACGACTCCGACGCACGATCAGGAGGCGGCTTTGCGGATGATCGCTTCCGCCGCCGCCTCTGAAACGAATGCTGATCAGCTTCTGATTGAGCCGGGACATTCCCGCTCAGGATTTTGTCTGATCTTCTGAATTGGCGTCACTGTCGTCAGCAGGATCAGCGTCGACGGCATCGATGCAAACGGTTGTGGAGGCCAGTTGTTCCCTTGCAGCAATCAGGGGAGCAGCTTTGTCCTTGAGTTGCTCAGCGGCCTCGGCAAGGGTCAGATCCTTGTTCCTGCTCACTTCGTCCACGGCACTGCGGAAAATCTCCACCTGGTCGCGGTATTCCTTCACCTCAGCTCTTTCAAGCTGATCTTCGGCTTTGTTCAGAGCGGAGAGAGCAACCTTGAGTTTGTCGCCCGCTTCCTGCGCATCCGCAACGCTGGATTGCGGGGTGAGTGCGTTGACCCTGACCACGGCGTCATCAACATCAGCCTGAGCAGCACAGACGGCTTCAACACCTTGGCCCACCTTCACTTCATCGGTGTCAGCCTTCTGGGCCGCTGACTGACAGGCCACGAGGCCCAGGCTCAGCGCGAGTGCGGCAGGGAGAACACGCAGCGTGGACATGACTGGGGCGGAATCGAGGGCTGAAATGTACCCAGATTGCCAAATTCGGACCGGATTGATCCCGAAGAGTTTCAGACACTTGGTCCGCTGCGCCGATCCGGAGTCATGGTGAAGGAACAGAGAGCTCAGGAATCCCGATGGGCGCCAATCTGCGGAAGGAAGCTGGACCCCGGGAGGTGTTCTGCGGCCTGACCTCAATCGTCTGGCTGCATCGACGCATGCCCGATGCCTTTTTCCTTGTGGTGGGATCACGCACCTGCGCCCATCTGATCCAGAGCGCAGCGGGCGTGATGATCTTTGCGGAGCCCAGGTTCGGCACAGCCATCCTGAGCGAACGGGACCTGGCAGGCCTGGCCGATGCCCACGACGAACTGGACCGTGTGGCCCGCGAGTTGCTGACCCGGCGTCCTGAGATCCGAACCCTCTTTCTGGTGGGCTCATGCCCGAGTGAGGTGATCAAGCTCGACCTGGCCCGCGCCGCGGAACGCCTCAACGAGGAATTGCAAGGCAGGGTTCGCGTGGTGAACTACTCCGGCAGCGGAATCGAGACCACCTTCACCGAAGGCGAGGACGGCGCTCTGTCCGCCCTGGTGCCCTTGCTGCCCAGCACCGATCGGCGCCAGCTTCTGCTGGCGGGAACGTTGGCGGATGCGGTTGAGGACCGCCTGATTCATCTGTTTGCCAAGCTCGGCATCGAGACGGTCTGCAGTTTCCCGCCAAGACAGTCGACGGAATTACCGGCTGTGGGACCAGGCACCACTGTGCTGCTCACCCAGCCCTTCCTGAGCAGCACCGCACGATTGCTGAAGGAACGCGGCGCCAAGGTGCTGAGTGCGCCGTTCCCCCTGGGAGCAGAAGGAAGCCGCCGTTGGATGGAGGCAGCCTGCAGGGACTTCAACCTGCCCGCGGATCGGGTGGCATCGGTGCTGGACCCCCTGGAACAGCGAGCACGCATGGCTCTCGAGCCTCACAGAGCTCAACTGAGCGGGAAACGCATCGTGCTGCTCCCGGAATCACAGCTGGAAATCCCCCTCGCACGCTTTCTTCAGCGCGAATGCGGCATGGAACTGGTGGAGGTGGGAACGCCGTATCTGAATCGTGAGCTGATGGCTCAGGAGCTGGAACTGCTTCCTGAGGGCACCGAGGTGACGGAAGGTCAGCACGTGGAGCAGCAGCTGGACCGGGTGCGCGAGCGGCATCCGGATCTGGTGGTGTGCGGGATGGGCCTGGCCAACCCCCTTGAAGCGGAAGGGATCACCACCAAGTGGTCGATTGAGCTTGTGTTCAGCCCAATCCATGGCATCGATCAGGCCGGAGATCTGGCCGAGTTGTTCTCACGCCCCTTGCGCCGGCGACAGCTGATACATCCAGCGCTGCATCCGCAGACAGCCCATTCCTCCATTCACGCCTGATTCCCATGCAACTGACGCTCTGGACCTATGAAGGCCCGCCGCATGTTGGGGCCATGCGCATCGCCGCCTCGATGCAAGGGGTGCACTACGTGCTGCATGCTCCTCAGGGAGACACCTACGCAGATCTGCTGTTCACGATGATCGAACGGCGGGGTCAACGCCCTCCCGTGACCTACACAACCTTTCAGGCGCGGGACCTGGGGGGCGACACCGCCGAACTGGTGAAACGCACGGTTCATGAGGCTGCGGAGCGTTTCCGTCCGGATGCGCTGCTGGTGGGTGAAAGCTGCACCGCGGAACTGATTCAGGATCAACCCGGCGCCCTGGCTCAAGGCATGGGGCTGAGCATGCCGGTGGTGACCCTGGAACTGCCCGCTTACAGCAAGAAGGAGAACTGGGGAGCCGCGGAAACGCTGTATCAGCTCGTTCGCAATCTGCTGAAAGCCCAGGTCCCAGAGCAGCCTCAGCATGACCCCAGGGCCTGGATGGCCATGGGCCGTCGCCCTCGGGTCAATCTCATCGGACCGTCCCTGCTGGGATTCCGCTGCCGTGATGACGTGCTCGAAATCCAGCGACTGCTCACCCTGCATGGCATCGATGTCGGGGTTGTCGCTCCACTTGGAGCAGGTGTCAGTGATCTTCAGAGGCTGCCGCAGGCGGATCTGAATGTGTGCCTCTATCCCGAGATCGCCGAAACCAGCTGCAGCTGGTTGGAGAGGAACTTCGGCATGCCGTTCACACGCACGGTGCCGATCGGCGTCGGAGCCACCCACGATTTCTTGGTGGAGCTGCACACGCTTCTGGGCATGGAGCCACCCACCGATGAAGAGGGATACCAATGTTCAAGGCTGCCCTGGTACTCGGAATCCGTTGATTCCACCTACCTCACTGGCAAGCGGGTGTTCATCTTCGGCGACGGCACCCATGCACTGGCGGCAGCACGGATCTGCCATGAGGAGCTGGGATTCAAGGTGGTGGGCCTCGGCACCTACAGCCGTGAAATGGCACGGCCGGTGCGCGCAGCAGCGAAGGAGCTCGGCCTTGAGGCGCTGATCAGCGATGACTATCTGGCGGTGGAGGCGGCAATGGCCGAAGCGGCACCGGAGCTGGTGCTTGGAACACAGATGGAACGCCACAGCGCCAAACGGCTGGGATTGCCTTGCGCCGTGATCAGCACACCGATGCATGTGCAGGACGTTCCGGCACGCAACAGTCCTCAGATGGGATGGGAGGGCGCCAATGTGATTTTCGACGCCTGGGTCCATCCGCTGATGATGGGACTGGAGGAGCATCTGATCGGCATGTTCCGCCATGACTTTGAGTTCGTGGATGGTCATCAGAGCCATCTGGGTCATGGCGGCGGCAGGGATTCAGCAGCTGAAAGCCGCAAGACATCCGCCGTGGTCATGAGCGAAGAGGAGCATGGCCCGAGATGGACCGCCGATGGAGAAGCGGAGCTGAAGAAAATCCCCTTCTTCGTTCGCGGCAAAGTGCGCCGGAACACCGAAACCTATGCGCGCGAGGCGGGTCGCCATGAGATCAGCAGCGAAACCCTCTATGACGCAAAAGCCCACTACAAAGCATGAGCAAAAGCACTCATTTATTTTTATAAAATCAAAGAAATTACGACGGCAAAGCAACCACGAGGAGAAGATCTTTTATTTCTTGGTGAATATCAGCACTGGTGCATCTGTTGCTGTTGAATGAGATTGATTCCTCTTGCAAAGGTCGGTTCATGACCACGACCCTGACGCGACCGGCGGATGGTGAAGGCAGTGTGCAGGTCCTTCAGGACCCCTCGCTGAACATCCAGGAGGAGACCCTGGTGATTGCCGTCTACGGCAAGGGAGGGATCGGGAAATCGACCACCTCCTCGAATCTTTCAGCCGCCTTCTCAAAGCTGGGCAAACGGGTGCTGCAGATCGGCTGCGACCCGAAACACGACAGCACCTTCACCCTCACGCACAAGATGGTGCCGACGGTGATTGACATCCTGGAGGAGGTGGACTTCCACAGCGAGGAGCTCCGGCCTGAGGATTTCGTGTTCACCGGCTTCAACGGCGTTCAGTGTGTTGAAAGCGGAGGGCCGCCGGCCGGCACGGGCTGTGGCGGCTATGTGACAGGTCAGACCGTCAAGCTCCTCAAGGAGCATCACCTGCTCGAAGACACCGATGTGGTGATTTTCGATGTGCTTGGAGATGTGGTCTGCGGAGGATTTGCGGCGCCGCTGCAGCACGCGAACTACTGCCTGATCGTGACCGCCAATGATTTCGATTCAATCTTCGCGATGAACAGGATCGTGCAGGCGATCCAGGCCAAGGCCAAGAACTACAAGGTGCGTCTGGGGGGGGTTGTCGCCAACCGCTCAGCCGACACCGATCAGATCGACAAGTTCAACGAGCGCACGGGTCTGCGCACCATGGCTCACTTCAAGGATGTGGATGCCATTCGCCGCTCTCGACTGAAGAAGTGCACCATTTTTGAAATGGACGACGACGATGAGGCGGTGCGGGCTGTCCGACAGGAGTATCTGAATCTCGCGCAGAACATGCTCGACAAGGTCGAACCCCTGGAGGCCACCTCATTGAAGGATCGGGAGATCTTCGACCTGCTCGGATTTGACTGACGACTAGCTGCTGGCGCTCAGCCCCACCAAAGCCATGGACAGTTCCCAGACGCGGTTCGCGGTCTGGGAGTCAGTCACCTTGTCGGACAATTCCTGACTGAACTGCTGTCCGTCTTTTTTCTGACGGTTCCCCCAGCTCCAGTGAACCCCGGACTCCGCGAAATCCGGATCAGAGACCACCTGGGCAACACGCTCACCCGCCAGCCGCTGGGAGACATAGCCGCCGGTGATGTTCTTCTGAAACCAGGGAAAGATCTTTCTGAAAGCCCTGGGTGTGTTGCGGAACAACGGCGTATCCGCGACGCACCCCGGATAGAGCGACGTGAAACTGATGCCGGTCTCGCTGCTGAAGCGTCTGTGCAGCTCCTGGGTGGTGATCATGTTGCACAATTTGCTGTCCTTGTAAGCCTTCCCAGGCTTGAAGGACTTGCCGCTGGCCATCGAGACAGGCTCCTTGAAGCCGGCCTCGAAACCGGAGAGATCACCAAGATCGGCAGGTGCCGGAATCGGAATCTTGCCTCCAAGCTCCTTGGAATTCGCCGTCACTGTTCCAAGAATCACCACGCGGCGTGAGGGGTGGGACGACGACCTCAGACGCCCCATCAGCAACTGCACCAGCAGGAAATGGCCGAAATGATTCGTGGCCATCGAGATCTCGTAACCCTGGGGTGAGCGCTCCGGTCGCTTCAGCTTGGGTTTGTAGACAGCAGCGTTGCAGACCAGCGCATCGATCTGACCAGGCAATCCATCCACCGCCTGGCGGACGCTGTCTAAATCGCCAAGGTCCATCAGCACATGCTTCAAGCGCTCGGAGGGAAGGTCGAACGCATCAGCGGCAGCAGCAGCACGCTGGGGAGAACGGTTGGCGGTGATCACAGTCCAACCCTGTTGCACGAGAGCGCGTGTGGCATTCAGGCCGACCCCGGATGTGGTTCCGGTGATCAGAACAGTGCCTGGAACGGGCATCGGGAGGATCTATGGAGATCGCTCAGTCTGCCGGTCTGACCATCAGCAGAACCGTCTGCGGTCACGAATCTCAGCGGCCAGATTCAGCGCGGAAGCGAGAGATTCAGCGCCAGATCACCCGCAAGCGATTGGGAGCAATCCATTGCTCCTGCTCGTCCATCAAACGCTCATCCCCACCAAGCGTGAACAGGGTGTCAAAGCGATGTTGCAGCCCCTGCAGCTTGGTGGCCTCCACATCCACCACTGCGGCGAGCTCTCCATGTCTGTCGAGCCGTTCCTGATAAGCCATGGACAGTCTCACCAGACTGACGACGCCCAGGAAAATCAGTCCGCCCTTCACAGCGAGGGCCAGAGAGCTGCACAACAGCTCCCTGCGATCGTTCTGCTGCTGGAGCAGGGCCGCCAGAGAGGCGGCGTCAGGCGCTGAAGAAACGGCTTTCTGCATATCCGCTTGTAACGCGGAGCACCGTTCGTGCCAAGAGGCTCAGCTCAGCTCAGGCGCGATAGAGGCTCACGCAGAGACGGACCGCCAGAACACCGGCGTGAGCAGCCACCACGAGAGCGATGAAGATTTCGGCCTGGGTAAGGGTGCTGACCATGACGGAAGCTTGAAACCCTTGCATTCTTTCCTGCGCAGGCCTCGGGGCGCCATCATTCGCAAAGGCCTGTCACACCCGCATGGAAGCCTTGAGTGCTGATTCCCCGGTGATCATCGACGCAGAGGCGATCAGAACACTGAATCTGCAGGCACTTTCAGCCTGGATGGACCGACCTCTTCAGGGTCTTCTCGATGCCGGCGCTGTTCTGGAACTGAACTATGAGTGGCCACGCCAGGCCGATGACCCCAGAGAGCTGAGTGAATGTCCCGAGCCTCGGCTCTGGGCGCTGCGCGCGGATGCCCGCTATCCATGGATGCCTCTGGTGCTTGAGCGCACAGGCGGGAGCCTGGCGCAGCACGTGGCGATGCTGGTTCCCCATGATTTCAGCCCCAGCGAGGGCATCCGATTCGACCCTCAGGCGCTGGAGCTGTGGATCACCCATCGCCTCATGTTGCTCAATGATCTGGGAAGTTCCTCAGACGTTGCAGGCGGTCAGCGCGGCAACCTCAGCCTGATGGCCGCCAGCCTCGGTTTCGAACTCGATGGCGGTTTCTGGGAGCTGCTCGATCGGTCGTGATCAGCTCTGATCAGCTCCATGGCAATGCCAGCTGCAGAGCCCTTCTGCCGCTGTCGACTGCGAGCAGCAGCGACAGCAATCTGAGCAGCCAGGCCAGTGTGCCTGAATTCACACGGTCCAGGCGTGACGCCGTCCACTGAGCAGCGCATGCCGCAACGGCCCCTAGCAGGAGACCCAGCATCCACTGACCGCGTCCCTCGTGGAGGAACTGGAGTGAGGCGGCACTGGCAGAACAGGCCACAGCCAGGGTGCTGAGACGAATCGCCTGGCGAATCGGCACTGACAGGCCGCTGACCATCAACGGAACCATCAGCAGCCCGCCGCCAAGACCGAGCATTCCTCCCGCCAGCCCAGCAACGCCACCAACGGCTGTCAGACCTGCCACCGGCAAAGGTCCTTCTGCCTCAGGCGCCTGATCAGTTCGATCGCCGCGAATCGTCAGCGCCAGCAGCAGATAAAGCATGGCCTGGAGCGTGAGCAGCTGCCAGCCGGCGGCAAGCCTGCCAAGACGACTGAACACCAGAGCGGTGGCGAAGGCCGAGAGACCGATGGCCAGACCTGGCTTGAGCGGCAGAGTGCGCGCACGCCAATGGGTGTAGCTGCCTCCAATCGCCGTGGGCACGATGGCGAAGGTGCTCGTCGCCAGAGCCTGGTGAGGGCTGAGACCCATCCAGAGCAGAAGAGGCGCGAAAATCAGACCACCACCGATTCCAAGCAGACCGGCCAGAGCTCCCGCAAGGAGGCCTAACGGCACGGCCAGCAGCACGTCCGCCAATGTCATCACCGCCATGACGCTGCCAGCATCCTGCCGGTCCGACCATCCATGCCGCGGCCGCCTGCTGCCCAACCTGACCATGGGCGGTGCGGAACAGATGGCGTTGGATGCTCTGCTGCTTGAGCAGTCCTGGAGCCGGGATCTGACCCAGCCGGTGTTGCGTTTCTACCGCTGGATCAGGCCATCCCTGTCGCTGGGCAGACATCAGCGGCAGATTCCCGGCAGCTGGCTCAGCCTTGCCAGCACAGGCCAGCTGGATCTGATCCGACGCCCCAGCGGTGGAGGTTCCGTGCTCCATGCAGGCGGACTGACCTATGCACTGATCTGGCCTGACCCGCCTCGACAGAGACGGGAGGCCTACCGGCAGGTGAACCACTGGATCAGCCAAGGCTTTGCCAGTCTCGGCATCCGCCTCAATGCAGGTGACGCCCCGGCTCAGGCAGGTGCCATCGACTGCTTCGCCCGGTCCACAGCAGCCGACCTGGTGGATGCGGACAGAACCAAACGCATTGGCAGTGCTCAGTTCTGGCAGCACGGCCATCTCCTGCAGCACGGCGAAATTCCCCTGGCACCACCTCGGGAGCTCTGGCAGGCCGTGTTCGGAACCACACCAGCTGGCTGGACAACGGCTGCTCCCGACGGTTCAGCAGTGGAACAGGCTCTGCTCGCCAGTTTCAGCGAGGGGCTGTCAACGTCCGAGTGGACGCACCAAGCCCTCAGCGAGGAAGAGCGACGTGTGATGCAGCAACGGGCTGAGGGTTATCGAGTCGACCCATCAGCGGCTTGATCTTCCAGAAGACCGGAGGCACGCATGCTCTTGACCACCTGAGCCAGCGGCATGCCGAATGGGTAGGTGTTGGAACGACGGGCCGCCTTGAGCATGGCCTCAGGCAATTTCACAGACAAACCCTTGAGAACGGCTTCGCCAAGATCACACCGGTCAAGGGTTCCATCAGGCAGGCCAGCGGGGCTGAGAACCAGCAGACGACCCTGATCTGTGGCCTCCATGGCCACAACTGCCTCCCAGAGGGGTGCAGCCTGCTGGATGGAAGGCAGGTCCTCAAGCGGCTGCAGATGATCGGCGATGGTCTGACGATCCCACTGCTGAACAGGCAGGTCCTTGAGAGGCTGATCCGTGATGAATCCGATCCAGCGCCCCCCTCGGCAGACGAGCACCCAGTCGGGGACCATGGGATCGTCGGAATCCACAGCTCCCAGACGCAGCTTGCTGAGACTGCGCAGAGTCTGATCCGCCTCCACCACACGGAATCGACGGGAGGTCGCGGGTCCGACAGTGTCCCGCTTGAGCACTTGCTGCAGCGCCAGGGTCTGGGTCTGACTGCGGGACGCACTCATTCCGAACCAGCCGAGCAACACCAGCCACAGACCGGCGAAGCCTCCCCCCCTGAGCACGATCCAGAAACCGATCACCACGGCGAGGAGAGACAGGAAACGACCACTGGCGGTCGCCACCTGGATGCCTCGACGTTGACTGCCGGTCCACTGCCAGACAAGGGATTTGAGAATTAAGCCACCATCCAGGGGCAACCCCGGCAGCAGGTTGAACAGTGCCAGAACCAGATTGAGTCCTCCCAGCTGAGCCACCAGGTTCCCCAGCAGAGGGCTGACATGTTCAGCGGCATGCACGCTGAACAGCAGAACGGATCCCAGAATCAGGCTGACCGCAGGCCCGGCGGCAGCGACCCTCAGGGAGCCCATCGCTGTGGAGCATTCCCGCTCCACCCGAGCCACGCCGCCCATCAGAAACAGCGTGATGCTGCTCACCTTCACCCCCTCGCGCAGTGCCACAAGCGAGTGGCCCAGTTCATGCAGAAGCACCGACACGAACAGCAGCAACGCGGTGAGCAGACCCATCGACCAACTGATCCAGTCAGCACCTGCAGCTTCAGGGAGCTTGGCGACCTGCTGCTGAAAGGCCATGGTGAACAGCACCAGCACAATGAACCAACTGGGATGAACCCTCAGAGGGATCCCGCCGATTCGCATCAGTTGCCAGCCGTCACCCAAATGCTTTTCCGGCGGGCTGGCCGGCAGTGTTGACTCAATCCTAGAAAGGACCTCCAACGCTGCTTTCCGATGGTCGATCAGGGCCTGTCCCTCAAGATCTGCGGTCTCACCGACAGCAACCAGGCCTGTGCGATCGCAGCCATGGGCGTTCAGGCGATCGGTGTGATCGGCGTGCCTGACACGCCCCGTTTCGTTGAGCCGCAACGACGCAGGGAGATCTTCCAGAGACTGGCCCAGGAGCATCCCCAGCTGCAGCGGGTCTGGGTCGTGGCGGACCTGGATGAGGAACAGATCACATCAGCACTGACAGGAGAGGGGCAGCCCACGGTGGTGCAGCTGCACGGTGAGGAATCAGCACGGCGATGCGCCGAGCTGCGGCGGCTCCATCCCAGGATCAGCTGGTGGAAAGCTCTGCGCCTGCGGGAGGAAGCGGATCTGGATGACATCGACGCCTATGCCAGCGACGTGGATGCTCTGCTCCTGGATGCCTGGAGTCCGACACAGCTGGGTGGAACCGGACACCGTCTCGACCAGGCCTGGCTTGAGCGCCTCGGGAGGCACATCAGCAGTGGTCTGCCCTGGTGGCTGGCAGGCGGCATCAGCGCTGAATGGGTGCCTACGGTGCTGAGTCAGGTCAGGCCCTTTGGCCTGGACGCCTCCAGCCGCCTTGAACTCAGTCCTGGGGTGAAAGATCTCAGTCGCGTTGAAGCACTGGTCGACGCGGTGAGGGGCAGTTCAGGCAATCAGCGATAGGTTGAATTTCCACACATCAGAACCCATGCTCCGGGTCACGTCATTTTGTCTCACCCTGATGGCCGGGGTTCAACTGGGCGTTTCAGCACAGGGCATGTTGCCAGGATGCCGACTGGAGAACGGCAGTCTTCAATGTGTGCCCGGGTTGACGGCGAGCCCTGAGCAGCAGATTCAGGTACTTGATCAGCAGATCGATCAGGGGTTGCAGCAGGAAGGTCATCTCGAGCAGGCCATCGAAGGCCTGAAGCACTTCGTCCTGGTCGGGGAAGCACGAGAAGGGGAAGTGCTGAAAACCGACGTCATGCTCGAGGGAGACTCAGTGGAGGAACTGGATGTCCACTGGTACCGCCGTAGCTCCGAAGGGAATTGGAACCTGGTGGAAACCAGCTCTGGCAACCGTTACACGATCGGTCCCGGAGACCAGCAAGACAGCATCATGGCTGTGCTGGTGGTGCGCGACAGCGATGGCAGCATCAAGCGAATCAGCAGCAATGTGATCGGTCCGATCCTCAACTGAAACTCAGGGGGTGCGTGCTGCGACTCGCACCCCTTCGATTGATTGAATCGCTGCTGACTCAGTTACTCAGCAACGCTTCCTGCTGACGCACGAGTTCAAAGAACTCCTGCTTGAGGCTGGGATCATGACGGAAGTCGCCCCGCACGACAGAGTTCACCATGCTGGTCTGAGGCTCCTTCACACCACGCCACTTCATGCAGTAGTGCTGGGCCTTGATGATGATGCCGAGCCCCTTGGGCTCGCAGAGTCGCTCGATTTCATCAGCGAGGATCATCACGGCCTCCTCCTGAATGTGAGGTCGTGAAAAGACCCAGTCCGCCACGCGGGTGAATTTGGAGAGACCGATGACACGCTTACCTGGCTTGATCCCAATCCAGCAGTTGCCCATGATCGGGACAAAGTGGTGGGAACAGGCGGAACGCACTGTCAGCGGTCCAACCGTGTAGATCTCGTCGAGCTGCTTCACATTGGGGAAGCTGGCCACTTTGGGCTGTTGGTGATAGCGGCCCTTGAAGACCTCCTGCAGATACATTTTCGCGACCCGTTCCGCCGTCTCAGCGGTGTTGTGGTCGTTCTCGATATCGATCACCAGGCTGTGCAGCAGATCGCGGAAACGATCAGCCACTTCCAACTGAAGTTCCTCCAGTTCCCCGGGAAGAATGTGATCGGCGATGTTGTCGTTGGCGAGGAAGGATGCGCCTCGCTCATGGAGACGTTCGCGGATCACATCGGAAATCTTGGCGTCAGTGATGCCGAACTGACCACGGCCATTGCCGAGAGCTGCATGCGAGCTCAGCTCACTGAGCGCAGCAGGGCTGTTTCCGTTAGTGGGGGTAGGAAGTGTAGAAGTCATCTCTATTCAGAGTTCAGAAAGCGCCTGTAGCCGGCATGAGGGTTAAATCCTCAACAACCTGAGTGGCAGGTTGCTGGGCTAGATGAAGAAGAGCGGCAGCGGCCTGATTGACGGGCAGCATGGCACGTCGGTCGAAGT
>CAJXFG010000031.1 GCA_913052185.1 uncultured Synechococcus sp.
CGGATGACGAGTTCGATCAGACGGTGATGGATGTGCGCGGCCTTCACCTGTTGTCCGGTCTGCCCCGGACCATTCAGTTGCAGGCAGGCGATCTGCGTGAGGCGATTGCAGAGCCTCTGAATGTGATTGTGGAGGCTGTGAAGCGCACCCTCGAGCGCACTCCGCCAGAACTGGCCGCGGATATCGTCGACCGCGGAATCATGCTGGCCGGAGGCGGAGCCTTAGTGCGCGGCATCAGTGATCTGATCAGCCACGAGACAGGGATCTTCACCCATATCGCCGAAGAGCCACTGCTGTGTGTGGTCAAGGGATGTGGCCAGGTTCTCGAGGACTACAAGCGTTTGCAGCGAGTGCTCGACACGCCTGAATTTGTTCGCTCCGCTGCAGCGATCTGATTGCCATGGGCTCCTCCCAGTGGCCGCAGGGCTCAAGGTTGCGATCCGTTCAGCGCCTCTGGCCCTGGTTGGCGTTGTTGGTGCTTCTCGGGTTGGTGAGACTGAGCAAAGGAGCTGGATTCGCCGACGCCTTCGCATTGATGACTCGCCCATTTTGGCCGGGTTCTGCTCAGCGCGAGTGGATTGAGAGTGCCAACCAGCAGGAGCAGGTCTCTCGCCTGGAGCTTCTGGAACAGGACAATGCCCGCCTGCGGGGGCTCCTGGCGCTGGATCAGCAGTCGTCTGGCGATTTACTCCAGGCTGCTGTGATCTCGCGAACAGCAGCCGGCTGGTGGCAGCAGCTGTTGCTTGGCAAGGGATCCCTGGACGGTGTTGCCAAGGATGATGCGGTCATTGGTCCTGGTGGGCTGGTGGGCAGGGTGCAGAGCGTGACACCCACCACCAGTCGCGTGCGCCTGTTGACAGCGCCTGGTAGCCGAATCGGGGTCTGGTTGCCGCGCACTCAGCAGCATGGACTGCTGGTGGGTCTCGGCACAGCCCGGCCGCAACTTGAGTTTCTTGACAAGGACATTCAGGTCCGTCCAGGTGATCTGGTCAGTACGTCTCCGGCCAGCACTCTGTTGCCCCCCAATCTTCCTGTGGCGGTGGTTCAGTCGCTCAATGCCAGATCAGTGCCTGCACCAACGGCTCTTGTTCAGCTGATCGCACCGCCCGATGCCATCGATTGGGTCCAGGTGAAGGTGCGCTGACGGATGTTGCGTCTGCACCGCCAACCGATCTGTGTGGCATCCGCCCTCTTGGTGCCGATCCTGCAGATGGCGTCACCTGGCTGGCTCAATCTGGATGGGGTTCCCCCCAGCTGGGCGATTCTCTGGCTGCTCCCCTGGTCATTGGTGGATGGTCCGTTCGCCGGTGCGATTTCAGGTGCTGCCATCGGTCTTGTGCTGGATGGTCTCAGCCTGGGTGATGTCACGCAGGTCCCTGCCCTGGTCCTGATGGGCTGGTGGTGGGGGCGTCTGGGACGCCGTGGCCCGCCGATTCAGCGCAGCCTCAATCTCGGGCTTCTGGCCTGGATCGGCACCCTGATCCTGGGTCTGACGTTGTGGCTCCAGTGGCTGCTGTTGGGTGCATCCGAAGGCCTAATCCAGTCCTGGGCTCTCCAGACAACCCTCGCGCAGGCGTTGATCACTGGACTGCTGGCTCCATTGGTTGGATCCTGGCAACTGCTTCTGTGGCGGCGGCGAGCTCCAGCATGATGTTCACTTTGCGAAGGCGCCGCTTTCTTGCCGGTCTGGCTTTCTCCGCGCTGTCGGTCTTCATCTGGGGATGTCGTCCGGCTTCGGCTCCTGACGGAACACTCCAGCTTTGGACGCTGCAGCTGGCACCCAAGTTCAATCCCTACATGAATCAGCTGATCGCTGAGTGGGACACACTTCACCCTGAGGCACCGGTGCGCTGGACAGACCTTCCCTGGGGGTCAGTGGAGCGCAAGCTGCTGGCAGCGGTGTTTGCCCGCACAGCACCTGACGTGGTGAATCTCAACCCCCCTTTCGCAGCCAATCTGGCCAGCAAGGGTGGCCTCACCGATCTCACACCGCTGTTGCCGCCAGATGCCAAGGGGAAGTACCTGCCATCGGTCTGGGAAGCGGCCAGGGATCCTGAGGCTGGTCAGATCGCGATTCCCTGGTATCTGACGGTCCGCCTGAGCCTGGTGAACGGCGACCTCCTTCGTCAGGCCGGCATTGCCAGGGCGCCTCGTCGATGGGATGAAGTGCCTGCCTATGCCCGCAGCATCCGGGAACGCACAGGCCGTTATGGCCTCTTTGTCACGGTGGTTCCCGATGATTCCGCTGAGCTGCTGGAGTCGCTTGTGCAGATGGGCGTGACTCTTCTTGACCAACGTCAGAGAGCTGCATTCAACACACCCGCCGGACGCCGGGCCTTCGCCTTCTGGACGGATCTCTATCGCGAAGGGTTGCTGCCTCGGGAAGTGGTGAGTCAGGGCCAGCGGCGAGCGATCGAGCTTTACCAGAGCGGTGAACTCGCCTTGCTGGCCAGCGGCGCTGAGTTCCTGCGCAGCATTCAGACCAATGCCCCGGGTGTGGCCGCGGTCACTTCGCCTGAGCCACCGCTCACCGGCCCCGATGGCACCGCCAACGTGGCCCTGATGACGCTGGCGGTGCCTCGTCAGAGCCAGCAGGCAGCCGATGCCGTTGATCTGGCCTTGTTTCTGACCAATGGAACGAATCAGGCTCGCTTCGCTCGCGAGGCCAGAGTGCTGCCTTCCTCTCTTGATGCGTTGACGGCTGTTCGTGCTGAGCTTGAGGCGGAGCGACCCTCCGATGCGGCCGAGGCTCAGATCCGTGATGCCCGTCTGTTGTCGGCGAAAACGTTAAAAAGTGCCCGGGTTCTTGTGCCAGCGACCCCTGGTGTCAAGCGTCTTCAGAGCATCATCTACACCCAGCTGCAGCGGGCCATGCTTGGCCAGATCAGCAGTGATCAGGCCCTTCAGGAAGCGGAGAGTCAGTGGAACCGTTATGCCAGTGCCCGCTGGCCTTCATCACCCTGATCCAAGACTGCTTCAATTCTTAAAAGAAGCCAAAGCCTTTTCCCGGTTTGGATCCCAAAGCTCGATCCGTTCACGTCGAACGGTAGGGTTGCAATTCTTCCCCAATGGAGTGTATGCCCGAAGGCCCATCCCACCTAGTTGATGGCGATGGGTCTCTCCAGGGAGCTCCTGAGTCGGTGAAAGCCACACTGCTGGTCGTGGACGACGAGCCGGCAGTGCGTCGTGTCCTGGTGATGCGCCTTCAACTGGCTGGCTATCGCGTCGTTTGCGCTGAAGATGGGGAAGAAGCCCTTGAAGTTTTCCATCGCGAGTCGCCAGACCTTGTGGTTCTGGACGTGATGCTGCCGAAGCTCGACGGTTTCGCTGTCTGCCGACGTCTTCGGGCTGAATCCTGCGTTCCGATCATTTTTCTGTCGGCCCTTGAAGCCATCTCAGAGCGTGTCGCAGGACTCGACCTCGGTGCCGACGACTACCTCCCTAAACCCTTCAGCCCCAAAGAACTCGAAGCCAGAATCGCCACGATTCTGCGGCGTGTGGGCCGTGGTTCAGCAACAGCTGAGCCCAGAGAACTGCCGACTGGCCAGGGCGTCGTTCGCGTCGGCGACCTGGTTGTCGACACCAATCGCCGTCAGGTGACACGCGGCAGTGAGCGCATTTCACTCACTTATACCGAGTTCAGCCTGCTTGAGCTCCTGTTCAGGGAGCCAGGACGGGTCGTTCCCCGTGCCGAGATTCTTGAACAGCTCTGGGGCTATCCACCTCGCCGTGCCGCTGATCTGCGTGTGGTTGATGTGTACGTTGCCCGGCTGCGCGGCAAGCTTGAACCGGACCCGCGCAATCCTGAACTGATCCTCACGGTGCGCGGAATCGGTTATTCCTCCCAGCGGATGGGTGACAACGCTCCTGCTGCGGTGGCCAGTTGAGTTCCTGCTGATCGCCTGATGTCGATCTCTCGCCTGCGGGCACCATCGAGAGGCAGGATGGCGCCCGTCTGCATTCCTTTCCGTGTCTGAACTGCGTGAGACCCGCTTGGAGAAGGCGAATGCACTCAGGGAGCAGGGGTTAGAGCCCTATGCCCTCCATTTCGAACCAACCGATCGGATGGCGCAGCTGCAGGAGGCCCACGCCGATCTGCCCAAAGGGGAGGAACGGGACCTCAGCGTGGCCGTAGCGGGTCGGGTGATGACTCGACGGGTGATGGGCAAACTCGCCTTCTTCACCTTGTCTGACGAGACCGGCACGATCCAGCTGTTTCTTGAAAAATCGAGCCTCGGCGAGGCCTTCGCGCAGATCACGGCCCTTGTGGATGCGGGTGATCTGATCGGTGTGCGTGGCACTCTGCGCCGAACAGATCGCGGTGAGCTCTCGGTCAAAGTGGCTGAGTGGAGCATGCTCACCAAATCGCTGCAGCCTTTGCCCGATAAGTGGCATGGCCTTGCCGATGTGGAAAAGCGCTACCGGCAGCGCTATCTGGATCTGATCGTGTCGCCTCAGTCGCGGGAAACCTTCCGGCGGCGTGCGTTGACGGTCAGTGCGATTCGGCGTTGGCTCGATGATCGCGAGTTCCTGGAGATCGAGACACCCGTTCTTCAGAGTCAGCCGGGTGGAGCGGATGCACGGCCTTTTGAAACGCATCACAACGCCCTTGATCTGCCACTGACGTTGAGGATCGCGACTGAGCTGCACCTCAAGCGGCTGGTTGTGGGTGGCTTTGAGCGCGTGTATGAGCTGGGCAGGATCTTCCGCAACGAGGGCATCAGCACCCGCCACAATCCTGAATTCACCTCAGTTGAGGTCTACCAGGCCTACTCCGATTATCTGGGCATGATGGAACTCACTGAGCAGATGATCAGTGCGGTTTGCCAGGAGGTCTGCGGTTCTCAGACCATCACCTACCAGGGAACTGAGATCGATCTGACTCCTCCCTGGCGCCGGGCAACGATGCATGAGCTGGTTCAGGACGCTACCGGTCTTGATTTCCATGCCTTCAGCAGCAGGGATGCAGCGGCTGCCGCCATGACGTCGAACGGACTGCATGTGCCTGAGCTGGCCGATTCCGTCGGACGGTTGCTGAATGAGGCGTTTGAACAGGCGGTGGAGCCCACCTTGATCCAGCCCACATTTGTGATGGATTATCCCCTGGAGATTTCGCCCCTGGCTCGGCCCCATCGCAGCAAGCCTGGGTTGGTTGAGCGTTTTGAGCTGTTCATTGTTGGCAGAGAGCATGCCAATGCCTTCAGTGAGCTTACGGATCCTGTGGATCAGCGTCAGCGCCTGGAGACTCAGCAGGAACGCAAAGCGGCTGGCGATCTCGAGGCACAGGGCCTGGATGAGGATTTTGTCAATGCTCTGGAGGTGGGTATGCCTCCCACAGGTGGCCTTGGCATCGGGATCGATCGACTGGTGATGTTGCTCACTGACAGCCCTTCGATTCGCGATGTCATCGCCTTCCCGCTGCTGCGTCCTGAGGCGTGAGGGCGTTGAGAGGTTGCCATGCACCCTCAGGGTGGATAATGGAGCACAGTGGCAAGGTCCCTTTCCAATGAGTGGTGAGCGCGTAGGTTTCCGCTTCAAGCACGCCGATGCGGTGGTCAAGCGCAATCCCCAGGGGCGCTCTCGCCGGGGCTGGGTGATGGAGCCCGTTGAGCAGACCACCAGTCGAGGCACCAAGATGCCCGCCTATCGCATTCGCTGGCGCGACAGTGAGCGTCCTGAGATCGTTCTTCAGCACATGCTGATTGCCGATCCGGATCCCACCCCGCCCCCCGAGAACGTCAGCCTCGAGCCCCCTGCTCCCAAGGCCTGATTGCATTGAGGGTCAACTGAATCCCTGCTTTCGTCTGAGTTCCTCCAGCTCCTGGTGGGCTTCAAACAGGGCCCAGTCTTCATCAAGGCTCCGTGCGCCTTGGCGTTGTGAAGTCTTCTGGTTGAGATCGGAAATCTGTTGATCCAGATCCCGGAAACTGCGACCAAGATCGTCCAGTTCGTTCCAGAGATCCCTCCCCTGATTCATCAGGCTGTTCACGTGGTTCGCAGCTCGCAATGCCAGGTCTTCGGCGCCGGCATTGCGGGCTTTTTTGGTGCGTTCTCCCCAGGCCTGCACCTGCTCCGCGAGTGTGAGCAGCTGGCGCCGCAGCTCTTTGGCCTGTAATTGCATCTGATCGCGCCGGCTGCTGAGAGTGCGCTGGCGATCCTGCAGATGTTGTTCCTGCAGCAGGCGGTCCTGATCAGGGTTGGAGCGCAGGAAGGCGTCCAATCGCTCTTCGAGATTGCGTTCCAGCTGATCCAGCCAAGTTGGAGACATCAGTCAGCACCCCCAGGGCTGGACTGGCCACTGATCTGAGGGGCGGGCACGTTGTTGCTCAAGCGCATGCTGTCGACGGGGCCTTGAGATCTCTTTGATCAGTTTGCCGCTTCCAGCCAGTGCAGGGAGAGCTCATCGGCTGGATCGTGCCAGCGGCGGCACCAGCGCCATCCGGCCTCGTCTGCCAGGTCGCGGGCCATCTCGGGTGAGTATTTGACGCTGTATTCGGTCACAAGCGGTTGTCCCTCGTGGAAAGCCCAGGCCTCCCCCCCGACGGACACTGTCTGATCGCGTTTGCTGATCAGCGCCATCCGTACACGATTCTCTGGCTCCTGCCAGACGGCCTCGTAACCGAAGGCGTCCGGCTTGAAATCGGCGTTCAGATCATTGTTCAGCCTGTGCAGCAGGTTATGGGCGAAGGCTGCGGAGATTCCTGCGGCATCGTTGTAAGCGGCTTCCATCAGGGCACTGGTTTTGGGTTGATCCAGGCCCAGCAGAAGCGGCCCTCCATCGAGCAGCTGCCTGAATCTGCGCAGCAGTGCAATGGCCTCGCTGCGTGTGAAATTGCCGAGGGAACTGCCGGGAAAGAACCCCACACGTCGTTTTCCGCGCAGCAGAGGATGGTCAGGAAGGGCATCAAGCTGGCTGTGGTCACAGCAGATTCCCAGCATCGGCAACCACGGATGTTGGTTCTGGAGTGCGGCGGTTGCCTGGCGCAGATGGTCTGCACTGATGTCGAGAGCCACGTAGGCGGAAGGGCGCATCGCCTCCAGCAGCGGTCCGACTTTGCGGGCGCTGCCGGCGCCGAATTCAACGATGACGCCAGATCCCATGGCCTGGGCCATCTCTTCCGCTGATGACTCGAGCAGAGCAATCTCCGTTCGGGTGAGGCTGTACTCCGGCTGCTGGCAGATCTGATCGAACAGTCGTGACCCCTCGCTGTCGTAGAGAAACCATGCCGGCAACTGGCGGGGTTCGCGTTGCAGCCCGTCGCGCACGAGTCGATGCATGTCCGCACTGGGCGGATGCAGATCGATCAGCTGAGGACGCGCAGGCGTTTGGGTTGTCATCGAGCCAGGCGCAGACCTGCCGCCATCCAGCGGCTGGCCGGGGTGAAAAAGTTCCGGTAAGTGTCGCGGGAATGTCCTCTGGGTGTGAGCCGACTGCTGCCTCGCAGCACGAACTGGGAGGTCATGAATTTGCCGTTGTATTCCCCGACGGCGCCCGCCGCGGGCTGAAAGCCTGGGTAAGGGCGATAAGGGCTCGAGGTCCACTGCCACAGCTGCCCATGGCTCTGTTCCATCGCCTTGCCATGTTCGGAACTGGCCAGCTCCCATTCCGCCTCGCTGGGCAGGCGGGCACCCGCCCAGCGTGCGTAGGCATCCGCTTCGAACCAGCTGAGGTGACGAACCGGCAGATGATCTTGCAGGGGGCTGCGGCCAGCGAGTGTGAACTCCCAATCCCAGGAGCCTTCACTGTTGTGATCGCGGCGCCAGTAACGGGGGGCTTCCCAGCTGCGCTGATGGCGTTCAGCCCAGCCCTCGCTCATCCAGAGCTCAGGACGCTGGTAACCGCCATCGTTGATGAAGCGTTTGTAAGCACCGTTGCTCACCAATCGAGCCGAGATGCTGTAGGGATCCAGCCAGGTTCGATGGCGGGGCCCTTCGTTGTCGAAGTGGAAGGCATCACCGATGTGGCCCACCTCCACCAGCCCTCCTGTGCAGTCGAGCCAGGGCCCGTGCTGCTGTGATCCCAGCGTCTGGCCTGTCGAGGGGGTTTCGCTATCCAGCTGTTCACACCAGTCGCTGCGATAGGCCGGTTCCAGGGGCTGACGACTGAATCCATCCAGCAGATCCATCAGCATCAGTTCCTGATGCTGCTGTTCATGCTGCAGACCCAGTTCCACCAGGTTCAGCCAGGGGGCTTCTGGATGTCGCTCCAGCAGCTGTTCCAGAGCCTGGTTCACCCGCCTCCGCCAGGCTGACACTTCAGCCATGGGGGGGCGGCTGAGCAGTCCTCGCTGCGGTCGAGGCTGACGTGGGCCAACAGCCTCGTAATAGGAGTTGAACAGATAACCCCAGCGTGGGTCCGCGGGCACGTAGTCCGGATCGTGGGGCTTGAGCACGAAGGTTTCGAAGAACCAGGTGGTGTGCGCCAGATGCCATTTGGGTGGGCTGGCATCCGCCATGCCCTGCAGGTTGAGGTCTTCCGGGTTGAGGGGCTCGATCAGGGCTTCGCTGGCGTGACGCACCTCCATCAATCGATTCAGGAGCGAGCCTGCGGCCATGGAGAGCAATCGTGCTGGCGGTGACGTTAGTGGGATCCCTGTCGGGTGTCAGCGGATCACTGCCCCTACCATCGGCCCACGCTGCATCTCCCTCGTGATCGGCACGTTGCTGGCCGACCGGTACCGCCTGGATCGTTGTCTGTCCTCCGATCCCGACCATCCCCAGGGGACCCTCTGGTGTGCTGCTGATCAGATGGCGGGCGAGGCTCCCGTCGCCTTGAGGCAACTCAGAGATCAGGCCACTCAGGATCGTTTTCGCAGTCTTTGGCCCTCGATGCAGTCCCTGCTGCATCCCCAGATCCCGCGGTTTGGCGGACTGCTGGAAGAGCACGGCAGCCTCTGGCTGGTTCGGGAGTGGCAGGAAGGATCGAGTTTGAGCCAGATCCAGAATCAACGCCTTCAGCGCCAGCTGGTGTTCGGGTCTGGAGAGGTGCTGCTTCTGATGAGGCAGCTGCTGCCGCCTCTTGCGGTGCTGCATGGCCAGGAGCTGGTGCATGGCGACATCAATCCACGCAACCTGTTGCGACGCGATCAGGATTGTTTGCCGGTGCTGTTGGACTTTGGGTTGTTGCAGCGCTGCGGCCAGGAGCCTCTGACAGCTGCTTCACCCGCCTTTGCGCCACGATCCCAGGTGAGGCAGGACCTTGCAGCGGCCTGGATGGACCTGCATGGCCTCGGAGTCACGGCTCTGACCCTGCTCAGCGGTCAACCACCCGAGCAGCTGTTGCAGGCTGATGGTCAGGGTTGGCTGCTTCCCACCGATCTCGACCTGGCCCCCCCCTATCGAGAGGTGTTGGAGCGTCTTCTGTCGGAGCAGCCTGAACGCCGATTTGAGGTCGCCAGCGATGCTCTCCAGGCTTTGCAGGCTGTGACGATGCCTGAATCCACTGGCCCTCAGGCCCGGGCGGACCGCACCCTGGTGCTGGCGCCGGTGGTTGCTGATGAACCGCTGCCCCCGGCCAGTGGATCACCGGATCTGCCATCGATTGCAGCACCAGCTCGGGATGATTCACGGCGCAGGCCTCTGGCCGAGCAGCGTCAGCGTGCAGCGGAAGGTCGTCTTTGGCCCGTGGTCGGTGCCCTGTTGGTGTCGGCTGTGGTGGGAACGGCGATCGGTTGGTTTCTTCTCACCCGCGGTAATCCCCCAGCCGGTGCTCCGTCCACGGATCGCGATGTGATCGGCCGCTCTCCTTCCGCGAGCCTCCCGCCTGCGGAGGTTGATCAACGTCAGCAGCTGCTCAGTCGCCTGCGTGCTCTGCAGGTTGATCGCAGCTGGTTTCTGCAGTTGGTGGATTTGAGCCTGATGGCCCGCTTCCCAGAGCGTGGTGGTCGCCTGCCCAGCGACTCGCTTGAAGATGCTCCTTTGCGGAGTGTCTGGAATGAGCTGGCCGAGGAGTGGCTGTCGAGGGTGGAGCAACTGCCACCGGCGTTGCGCAGTCGTCTTGGACAGCTGAGGCCCTCCGACTGGCAGAGCCAGCGTCAGGCACTTGTGTCCCAGGGAGTGAACAACAAGGTGGTGGAGCAGCTGGTCAGCGCATCAGCCCAGATGTTGCTTCCAGGGGTGCCCGCTGGGGTGAAGCCTCCGGAACCGTTCCGTCAGTTGTGGATCGCAGCCGCATTGCGCAGCCTTGAGGATGTGCGGATTGAAAAGGTCAAAGCACGTCCGCAGGCGCCAACGGTTCTGTCCAGCAGGGTGCCCGCCGGTGGTGCTCGCCTGATCTCGATCGCGGTTCCAGCGGGTCGCCGCCTGGTGCTGGGCATCAATGGCACGCCATTGATGCAGATGACGGTTTACGGCGCTGATGGGGAGGTGGCCGCCGATCGAGGACCGCTGCGGGTTGTGACCTTGCCGGTGGAGGCAGGCTCCCCTGTGCAGGTCCTGGTCACCAACGACGGCGTGTCGTCCGGTTTGTTGACACTCTCCTGTCGTGCCGATGCACCCGCCCCCCAGCCGTTACCGGACGTGGATCTCAATCCGATTCCAGATCCGGCCACGGGTGTGCAGGGCCCCGTCGAGGAGCTTGCGGAACCCCCCGGTCCCAGGCCAACCGGTGTTGAGGATGCTCCTGTTGAAGACGCCGATGTGCCCGCTGAATCCCCGGCACCGCCGCCGGAGAGCAGCACTCAGGAACCTTGAAGCGGAATTGATTCAGTAGCGGGCAATGGCAGCCCGTGTCTCTTTTTTGATCTGCTTGTCTTTTTCGGCAGCCCGCTTGTCGTGCAGCTTGCGGCCTTTGCCAAGACCGATGGTGAGTTTGATCCAGGACCCCTGCAGATGCATGTTGAGCGGGATCAGCGTCAGTCCTTTCTGATCCAGCTGGCCACGCAGCTTGTCGATTTCGCGGCGGTGGGCCAACAGCCTTCGCACGCGCAGCGGGTCGTGGTTGTAGTAGCCGCTTGCATGGGTGTGGGGTGAGATGTGCACGTTGTGCAGCTGCATTTCGCCGTTTCGGATCAGGCAGAAACCATCTCGGAGATTGGCCTGCCCGGCCCGGATCGACTTCACTTCGGTGCCCACCAGTTCAATGCCGGTTTCCAGCGTTTCCAGAATCTCGTACTGATGCCTGGCCAGCCTGTTGTCGGCCAGCAACCGATTGGCTGCTGCCCGGGCCGCTGCGTTTTTCTTGCCTCCACCTTTGGCCATTGCCTGTCTGGCCTTTCGGCCGCTTGATGCTCCGACCCTATCCAGAGCTCGGTACCCTTCCAAGCATGGCCATTGTTTCCTCAAGTGCTGGAGCGCCGCGTCCACGCAAGGAGCGTGTGGCCAATCGGGTGGTGGACGGTGCACGGCAGCCCGGAGATGATCTCGACCCTTCAGCGGCTGTTTGCCGAGACGACGGTTTAAGGCCCAAGCGTCTGCAGGACTACATCGGCCAGCGCGAGCTCAAGCAGGTGCTGGGCATTGCCGTGCAAGCCGCGCTCGGCCGCGGCGATGCTCTCGACCATGTGTTGCTGTATGGCCCGCCTGGCCTGGGCAAGACGACCATGGCGATGGTGCTGGCTGAAGAGCTGGGAGTCAATTGCCGCATCACCAGTGCTCCTGCGCTTGAGCGGCCTCGCGACATCGTGGGCCTGTTGGTGAATCTGCAGCCACGCGAACTGCTGTTCATCGATGAGATCCATCGCCTCAGTCGTGTGGCTGAGGAGCTGCTTTACCCAGCGATGGAGGATCGTCGTCTCGACCTCACCGTGGGCAAAGGCAGCACCGCCCGGACCCGTGCGCTGGAGTTGCCTCCGTTCACACTGGTCGGTGCCACGACCCGTGCAGGTGCGCTGAGCTCGCCGCTGCGTGATCGCTTCGGTTTGATTCAGCGTCTTGAGTTCTACGGCCTGGAGGACTTGCAGGCGATTGTGGAGCGGGCTGCCGGATTGCTTGAGCTTGAGCTGACGGCTGATGCCTGCGCTGAGATTGCACTGCGCTGCAGAGGAACCCCCCGCATTGCCAACCGGCTGTTGCGCCGCGTCCGTGATGTGGCCTGTGTTCGTGAGTGCTCCGGTCCTATCGACCGGGGGTTGGTGGATGAAGCTCTCACCTTGCATCGGGTGGATGGAAGGGGTCTGGATGCCAGTGACCGACGCCTGTTGGAGCTTCTGCTCCAGTCCCATGGAGGCGGCCCTGCCGGACTGGACACACTGGCGGCTGCTCTTGGAGAGGATCCCACCACCCTGGAATCAGTGGTTGAGCCTTATCTGTTGCAGCTCGGATTTCTGCAGCGCACGCCTCGTGGTCGGGTGGTCACTGCCGCTGGTCGCGACCATCTCGCCGCTGCTTGATACCACGTGTTCTGCTTTCTGAGCTTCTCGCTGAGGCAGTCAGGCTCGATACGCTGACAATGATTTTCACGATTGAACAGGAGCTAATGGGATGGGTTGGATGCAGCGCCTGAGTGGGTTGTTGCTGCCGCTTCTGTTAGCCATGATTCCTTTATCGGCAGAAGCCGTTGAAGTGGATGCTCTGCCGCAGCTCTTTGATCGGGCTCTCGCTCTCAGCCGTGCGGGGGACCCGCAGCAGGCGCTTCCTGTCTGGGATCACGTTTTGGAGATTGCTCCCAACGATGCGGCGGCATGGAGCAACCGCGGCAACGTGCGTTTGATGCTTGGAGATCCGGAGGGAGCCATTGCCGATCAAACCCGTTCCATGCAGTTGGCACCCGACGACGCTGACCCTCATCTCAATCGCGGCACGGCTGAGGAGGCATTGCAGCGCTGGTCGGACGCAGCAGCCGATTACGGCTGGATTCTGGATAGGGATCCGAGTGACGCCTCGGCTCTTTACAACCTCGGCAATGTGCGTGGTTCCGAGGGTGACTGGCACGAAGCCCAGCGTTTGTACCGTTTGGCAGCCGATGCCAGGCCTGGATTTGCGATGGCTCGCGCCAGTGATGCCCTGGCGCTGTACCAACTCGACGATCTGAAGGAAGCCGAGCGGAATCTGCGGAATCTGATTCGTCGTTATCCCCTCTTCGCTGATGCCAGAGCAGCACTGAGTGCACTGCTCTGGCATGAAGGGTTCCGCGGGGAAGCGGAAAGCCATTGGGCCGCCGCATCAGGCCTTGATCCCAGCTACCGCGATCCCGTTTGGCTGGCCGAGGTGCGTCGCTGGCCTCCTCGGCCGATTGCCGATCTCGAGCGCTTTCTCGCCCTGGAGCTGTCATGAAACTTGCAGCCCCCTGGTCCGAGCGTCTCGAAGCGTTGTTGCCAGAGTTGATCGAGTTTCGCCGTCATCTGCATGCTCATCCAGAGCTCAGCGGCGAAGAGCATCAAACTGCAGCACTGATCGCAGGGAATCTGCGTCAGGCCGGTTGGCGCGTGCGCGAGGGCATTGGGCGCACGGGACTGGTGGCTGATCTTGGACCGGAGCAAGGTCCGAAACTCGGTTTGCGGGTGGATATGGATGCCCTGCCGATTGAGGAGAAAACGAACCTCCCGTATGCCTCCTTGCGGCAGGGCGTGATGCATGCCTGCGGACATGACCTGCACAGCACGATTGGTCTGGGGGTCGCCAAATTGCTGGCGGCTGAGCCGCATCGACCCATTGGAATGCGTTTGTTGTTTCAGCCTGCGGAGGAGATTGCCCAGGGCGCTCGCTGGATGCGCGATGCAGGAGCCGCCGAGGGTCTTGATGCTCTGTTTGGTTTGCATGTCTTCCCCTCCTTACCGGTGGGAAGTGTCGGATTGCGCAGCGGCAGTCTGACGGCCGCG
>CAJXFG010000032.1 GCA_913052185.1 uncultured Synechococcus sp.
TGGTGCGGCTTTGGGGGATCTGGATGCCGATCCGTTCAAGGGCTTCAATCACCTCATCAGCTGACTTGGAACCGAAGTTCTTGATCTCCAGAAGATCTTCGTAGCTGAAGCCCATCAGATCGGAGACGGAATTCACCTGGGCGCGCTTCAGGCAGTTGTAGGCACGAACCGAGAGGTTCAGCTCCTCAAGAGGAATCTGAGCTTCGGCTGTGGGTTCCGGTTCAGCCTGCACCTCTTCCACCATCGTCACGGTGGCGAGGGGTTGGAACAGTTCGATCAGCTGATTCGCCGACTGAGCGATGGCGTCGTCAGGAGTGATCGAACCATCGGTCACCACCTCCATGCGCAGGCGCTCGCGGGCGGAGCCACCTTCGGCGACGGCCGTTTCATCAATGGTGAAATTCACCCGGTGAACGGGCATGAACACGGAATCGATCTGGAGAAGATCGATGGCACTGGTGTCCTCGCTGTGGCGGTCGACCGGGCGATAGCCCACACCTCGCTCCACATGAACTTCGAGTTCGAGGCTGTAGCCATCGCTCACCGTGGCGATGACTCGCTCGCCGTCAACGACCTGGACCTGCGAAGAAAACTGCAGATCGCGGGCTTTCACGGTTGCGGGGCCCGCAACCACCAGCCTGCCGATCTCCAGCTCGTTGGTTCGGCTGTTGACGGTGATTTGCTTGCAATTAAGCAGGATGTCAAGAACATCCTCACGAACTCCCGGGATGGTCGCGTATTCGTGATTGACACCAGCGATCCGCACCGCGGTGACAGCGGTGCCTTCGAGGTTCCCCATCAGCACACGCCGCAGCGAATTGCCCAGGGTTGTGGCCTGACCCCGCTCAAGGGGGCCGATGAGAAACACACCGGTTTGGGAGCGATCGTCAGCGATCTGATGCTCGATACGGTCGATCTGGTATTGCAACACGGTCTGAGGCGGGGGAGAGAGGGACCTGAACGGGGACGCGTTGGCTCAGACGCGACGACGCTTGGCGCGACGACAGCCGTTGTGGGGCAGGGGGGTTACATCACGGATCAGGGTGATTTCCAGACCAGCAACCTGCAGAGCCCGAATCGCGGTTTCACGACCTGAGCCAGGACCACGAACGAGAACCTCGATCTGACGCATGCCCTGCTCAAGGGCCCTGCGAGCGGCGGCCTCAGCCGCGGTCTGCGCTGCAAACGGGGTGCCTTTGCGAGCTCCCTTGAAGCCACTGGCACCTGCCGATGACCAGGAGATGACCTCTCCGGTGGTGTCGGTGATCGACACGATCGTGTTGTTGAAGGTGCTCTGAATATGAGCAACGCCGTTGGGAACGTTGCGTTTGGCCTTTTTGGGGCCTGATTTCTTGACTGTTTTGGCCATGGGCCTGGGGATGGAGGGGGCTTATGGGAACTGAGGAATCCGATCGGCCGAAGCGGCTTACTTCTTCTTGCCGGCCACGGTCTTGCGGGCGCCGCGACGGGTTCGTGCGTTGGTGCGAGTTCGCTGGCCGCGCACCGGGAGGCTCATGCGATGGCGACGACCGCGCACACAACCGATGTCCTGCAGGCGCTTGAGGGCCATGCCCTCCTGCCGGCGGAGGTCACCCTCAATCGTGTAGGTCTCTGTGGCACCGCGCAGTTTCTGCACGTCACCATCCTCGAGATCCTTGACTCGGGTGTCGGGATTGACTCCGGTCTTCGAAAGGATGGTCTTTGCCCGGGTTGGGCCAATTCCGTAGATGTAGGTGAGGGCGACTTCGATCCGCTTGTCGCGGGGAATGTCGACACCAGCAATCCGTGCCACTGAGCAATTAATCGAGGTGGACAATGACTTCCTTTACCTGGGAAGCCTTCAATCAGGCTGGCAGGGCTAAGTTCCTGCCTTGAGAGTGTTGACCGAGGCTTCAGCCCTGGCGCTGCTTGTTGCGAGGACGCTTCTTGTTGATCACGTAGATGCGACCTCTGCGCTTGACGATCTGATCGTCAGGGCTGATTTTTTTGACTGAGGAACGCACCTTCATGGGGCGAAGCTCTCCAATGTTGCAAACAGCTACCGTACCACAGCGGGTCAAGCAAGAATGCTTTCGATTCGCTCAGCAATGGCTTCGACGCTTCCGTCTGCTTGCACTCTGACCAGCAGATTTTGACGGCTGTAGTGATCGATCAGAGGGGCCGTCTGTTGCTTGTAGACCTCAAGACGATTGCGAATCACGTCTTCATTGTCGTCTGCGCGACCACGCCCAAGTAATCGTTCAACCAGAACGGCGTCATCCACTTCCAGCAACACAACGGTTTCAATCGCCTGATTGAGTTCCTGGAGCAGGGGTGCCAGCGCCTCGGCCTGAGCCACGTTGCGCGGAAAACCATCCATCAGCCAACCTTGGCCATTGAGCGCCGACAGCTGTCCCTTGACGATGGCCAGCACCAGAGCATCGGTCACCAGCTCGCCGCGATTCATCACGGCTTCGGCTTCCTTGCCCAGGTCGCTACCGGCGGCCACCTCAGCTCTGAGCAGATCGCCTGTGGACAGGTGCCGCAGGCTGTGCTTTTCACAGAGGCGTGCCGCTTGAGTTCCCTTCCCTGCGCCGGGCGGACCCACGAACAGAAGACGTTGTTTCATGGCGATTAAGGCTGATGGGGTGAGAGGAAAGATCGGGAGGGTCTGATCTTTTCGGGTTTGCATGCGGCGGGGGATGCCCGTGCTTGTCTCCTTATTGGCGCACCATGCCCTCGTAGCGCTGGGAGATCACATAGGTCTGCACCTGTTTGGCGGTGTCAATGGCAACACCAACCAGGATGAGCAGCGACGTGGCACCCAGCCCCTGGAAGGTCTGAACATTGGTGGCGCGTTCAACGGCGGAGGGAATGATCGCGACAGCCCCAAGAAAGAGGCCGCCCAGAAGGGTGAGTCTGTTTTTGACGCCTTCGAGGTAATTCGCCGTCGCCGTGCCGGGACGAACTCCCGGGATCGCCACGCCTCCACGCTTGAGGTTGCTGGCGACATCAACCGGGTTGAAGGTCAGTGAGGCATAGAAGTAGGAAAAGCCCAGGATCAGCGAGAAGAAGACCAGGGCATAGGGCCATGGATTGGAGCTGCCTGGATTGAGCGCTGTGGCTGCTCTGATCAGAAATGGGTTCTGGCTGAAGTTGGCGATGGTGATGGGAAGAAAAATCAGGGCCGAGGCGAAAATGATCGGCATCACGCCACCGGCATTGAGTTTGAGGGGGAGGTAGCTCTGGCGGTTGGGTAACACCGCACCACCACCCACCTGACGCTTCGCGCTCACGATGGGCAGCCGTCGCTGCCCTTCCTGCACGAAGATGATGCCCACGATTGTGACCAGAAACACCATCACCAGGATCACGATCCCGAACACATCGTTGCGATCGCCTGTCTGCGCTTTCTCAATGGTGGAACCCAGAGCCTGAGGCAGCGTGGCCACGATGTTCAGGAAGATCACAAGCGAGGCTCCCTGGCCGATGCCTCGTTCCGTGATCACTTCGCTGAGCCACATCACGATCATTGATCCGGTCACCAGCGCCAGTGCCGTCTGCACGACGAACACAGTGTCGGGAATGCCATCCACGGCATAGGGACGCAGGATCACAGCAAAGACCACGCTCTGCACCAGACCCCAGCCGAGTGCAACGTATCGGGTGATCTGCGCGAGTTTGCGCCGGCCCGCTTCCCCTTCGTTTTTCTGCAGATCCTCGAGTTGCGGCAGGGAGGCTGTGAGCAGCTGCAGGATGATCGAGGCATTGATGAACGGCAGGATTCCCAGAGCAAAGATGCCCAGGGTTGAGATGCCGCCACCGGTGAAGATGTCGAGGAAGCCGATCAGCTGTCCACCCTGTTGGATGAATTGCTCAAAGGCAACGCGGTCAATGCCGGGCATCGGGATGTAGATGCCGAGACGCACCAGCATCAGCAGACCCAGGGTTGTGAGAACCCGGCCTCTCAGCTCAGGGTTCTGGACCAGCTGGGTGATCACTTCACTGGCGCTGGGATTACGTCCCCGACTGACGAGCATGGAACAGAGATTGCGTGGTTGAGCTTGATGCAGCAAAGCCGTCCGCGGATGTTGATCCGGCGGACGGCTTAGACGTTAGATCTGCGGAGGTCGATCGGATGGATCGTCAGTCCAGCAGTTCGCAGGTGCCACCGGCTGCTTCGATTTTGGTTCGTGCTGATGCCGTGAAGGCAGCGGCCTGAACCGTGAGCTTGGCCTTGAGTTCCCCGTTGCCGAGGATTTTCAGAGGATGCTTCGGGCTGGTGACGATGCCGTCCTTGACGAGGGAGTCGAGGTTGACAGTGCTGCCGGCCTTGAGGTCATTCAGGGCTGAAACATTCAGGACGGTGAAGTTCTTGGGATTCACCACCGGGAAGTGCTTCAGCTTGGGCACGCGCCTGTACAAGGGCATCTGACCACCCTCAAAGCCGGGGCGGGTCGGACGACCGGAACGGGATTTCTGGCCACGCATGCCGAAACCGCAGCTGGCGCCCTGGCCAGCGGCGATGCCGCGACCCTTGCGCAGTTTGCGGCGTCGGGCGCCTTTGTTGGCCTTCAGGGAATCAAGTCGAAGAGTCATGGGGAATCAGGAATAGATCTGCTCGAGGGAGATCCCCCGTTCCTTGGCGGTCTCCTTGTGGGTGCGGAGACTGTCGAGCGCCACCATGGCGGCGCGGGCGTTGTTCAGAGGGGTTTTGCTGCCCAGTCGCTTGGCCAGCACATTCTTGATGCCGGCAAGTTCGAGAACCGTGCGAATCGAGCCACCCGCAATTACACCGGTACCCGGAGCAGCAGGACGGATCAAAACGCTGGCTGCACCATCGCGACCGTTGGACAGGGTCGGGATGGAGTTGTGACGTGTCAGAGGCACCTTGACGAGATGCTTCTTGCCGTCAGCAACACCCTTGCGAACGGCACCGATCACGTCGCCGGCCTTGCCGACACCGACGCCGACCTGACCGCGCTCGTTCCCGACAACAACAATGGCCCGGAAGCTCATTTTCTTGCCGCCTTTCACGGTCTTGGAGACGCGTCGGATCTGGACGACCCGCTCCTGCCATTCAGAGTCACGCTCCTGGTTGCGTCGGTCGCCGCGACGGCCGCCTCGGCGGTCGCCACGGTCGCGACCTCCTCCGCGTCGTTGTTCCTGCTGCTGGCCTTCAGCCGCCGCAGGAACATCGGCCGCTGAGGGCACGTCGTTGGGATTGGTCTGGGGGTTGGAATCGGTCATGTTGAGAGCAGGATCAGAACTGAAGGCCCGCTTCCCGGGCGGCGTCGGCAAGGGCTTTCACCCGACCGTGATACAGGTTGCCGCCGCGATCGAAGACCACCTGTTGGATGCCCTTGGCGAGGGCGCGTTTGGCCACCAGTTCACCGACGGCTACCGAAGCATTGCAGTTGTTGCCGTTGGACTTGAGACTAGTTCGCAGGTCCTTGTCGACAGTCGACGCTGAGCAGAGTGTGCTCTGGGCGTCATCGTCAATGACCTGGGCATAGATGTGGCTGTTGGAGCGGAACACGGCCAGGCGGGGTTTGCCGGCGGTGCCGCTGAGGTGACGACGCAGGCGTCGATGACGCTTCTGGGTCTGTTGTTTACGGGAGAGGGTCGACATGGTGGGTAAAGAGGAACAGCGTCTGGCAGTGGATTACTTTTTGCCCGACTTGCCTGCCTTGCGGAGGATCCATTCGCCCTCGTACCGGATCCCTTTGCCCTTGTAGGGCTCGGGCGGACGGATGGAGCGAATTTTGGCGGCTTCATTGCCCACCAGTTCCTTGTCGATCCCGGACACAGTCACCTTGGTGTTGTTCTCAACTTTGAAGGTGATGCCGTCAGGAGCTACAACCTCGACGGGGTGGCTGTAACCAGCGGAGACGACCAGGGTGGTGCCTTTGACCTGTGCCCTGGAGCCAACTCCGATGATTTCCAGGCTTTTGCTGAAACCGCTTTCAACGCCAACAATCATGTTGTTGACGAGAGCGCGACACAGGCCATGGCGCTCGCGAGAGGTGCGCTTGCTGCTGGTGGGAGACAGCACGATGGTGTTCTCCACCTGATCGATGCTCACGCCCTCAGGCAGTGTGCGCTTGAGTTCTCCCTTCGGTCCCTTCACCGTGACAGCGAGGCCGTTGAGGCTCACGGTCACCTTCTCAGGGATGGGGATGGGGGCTTTACCGATACGTGACATGGTTTTGGCTCCAGATCAAAGGACGTAGCAGAGCACTTCACCGCCCACGCCCTGCTTTCGGGCATCGCGGTCGCTCATCACACCCTTGGAGGTGGAGATGATCGCCACCCCCAGTCCGCCGAGGACCTTGGGAAGGCCGCGGGTGTTCTTGTAGATGCGCAGACCAGGCTTGCTCACCCGCTGCATGGAGCGGATGGTGGGTTGGCGGTTCTTGCCGCTGTA
Source organism: uncultured Synechococcus sp. (assembly GCA_913052185.1). Taxonomy (GTDB): domain Bacteria; phylum Cyanobacteriota; class Cyanobacteriia; order PCC-6307; family Cyanobiaceae; genus Synechococcus_C. Next base: position 6,407 of record CAJXFG010000032.1, read on the forward strand.
CTTGAGTTCCAGCACCAAGTTGGTGTGGACTCCCTCGCCTTCTTCGCTGATTTCGGCGATGAAGCCTTCCTGCTGCAGCACTTTGGCGATGCTGCGGGACATGCGGGAGGCAGGTACTTTCGTGCTCTGGTGACGTTTCTCACTCGCATTGCGGATGCGGGTGAGCATGTCGGAAATAGGGTCGTGATTGGCCATAGTGGTTTCCGAGGAGGGCTCAGTTGCTGCGGAACGGCATTCCCATCTCGCGGAGGAGGGACCGGCCCTCTTCATCCGAACGGGCAGTGGTCACGATGGTGATGTCCATGCCCCTGATGGCGTCGATCTTGTCGAAGGAGATCTCAGGGAAGATGATCTGCTCTCTCACCCCCAGGGTGTAATTGCCACGTCCGTCGAAGCTTTTCGGGCTGACGCCACGGAAGTCGCGGATGCGGGGCAGTGCCAGGTTGATCAGTCGCTCGAGAAACGCGTACATGCGATCGCCGCGCAGAGTCACGGCACAGCCGATCGGCATGCCCTCGCGGATCTTGAAGCTCGCGATGGCTTTCTTGGCTCGGGTCACCACCACTTTCTGGCCGGTGATCTGAGCAAGTTCATTCACCGAGGCCTCTAGAGCCTTGGCATTCGCGGCAGCTTCGCCAAGTCCCCGGTTGACGGTGACTTTGACCACCTTGGGGACTTCATGGACGTTGGAGAGACTGAGATCTTTCAGCAATTTGGGCTGAATGGTCTCCCTGTAGCGCTGTTTCAGTGACATGGCTGGGGAATGGGACTTCTGGGCTTGGTCAGAAGGCGGATCGGGGTGATCAGTCGATCACCTCGCCGGTTTTCTTGAGGCGGCGCTTTTTGCTGCCGTCCTTCTCAGTGATCAGCTCGACTCGGCTGGTCACCTTCTTTTCTGTGGAATAGATCATCACGTTGGAGGCATGCAGTGAAGCCTCTTCAGTGACGATCCGACCGCTTTCACCTTCCTGAGTCGGTTTGACGTGGCGGGTGCGCATGTTCACGCCCTGCACGATCACGCGGTTTTCATTGGGAAGGGTGCGCAGGACCTCTCCGGTCTTGCCCTTGTCCTTGCCGGTGATCACCTGAACGGTGTCGCCTTTGCGGAGACGCATCTTGATGCGCTGCGCTGCGGTGGATTTCGGAGTTGCAGTTGCCATCTCAGATCACCTCCGGAGCGAGGGAGACGATTTTGGTGAAGTTCCGGTCGCGAAGTTCGCGGGCCACAGGTCCAAAGACACGCGTGCCCTTGGGGTTTTTGTCGTCGTTAATGATCACGGCGGCGTTGTCGTCAAACCGGATGGAGTTGCCGGTGTCACGACGCAGCGTGGCTTTGGTGCGGACCACCACGGCCTTGATCACATCGGACTTTTTCACGCCCATGTTGGGCATGGCGTCCTTCACGGTGGCCACGATCACGTCGCCCACATGGGCGTAGCGACGATTGCTTCCCAGCACGCGGATGCACTGGATGCGCTTGGCTCCGCTGTTGTCAGCAACGGTGAGAAAAGATTCCTGCTGAATCATTTGTTGACCTCCTCAGCCTTCGGGCTGTGGCTGAGCACCTCGGCGATGGCCCAGCGCTTGTGACGGCTGAGCGGACGGGTCTCGGTGATGCGAACACGGTCACCAACGCGAACACTGTTGTTCTCGTCGTGAGCTTTGTAACGAGTGGTGCGGCTGACCGTCTTCTTGTAGATGGGATGGGGAAAGCGGTTTTCCACCGCAACCACCACCGTTTTGTCCATCTTGTCGCTGACGACGGTGCCGACCCTTTCCTTGAGTGCCATGGGTATGAAGCGGAGGATCAGGAGGCGGTGGAGCTCTGGCGCTCCTTCTGCACCGTCAGCAGCTGGGCCAGCTTTGTGCGGCTCTGCTTGAAGCGGTGGGTGTTGGCCAGCTGCCTGGTGGCTTGCTGGAAGCGCAGATCGAACAGCTCGCGACGGAGACCGACGATTTGCTCTGTGATGTCTGCGTCGGAGAGCTGACGCAGTTCGGAGGCATTGGGACGGGCCATGGTCAGGACTCCACGGTGGCGGCAGCAGCGGCCGGAGCTTGTGCACCGGATGTCTGCTCCTGTTCATCGAGAGTGATGAACTTGGTCTTCACAGGCAGCTTGTACTGCGCAAGGCGCATGGCTTCCTTGGCGATTTCGGGGGTGATTTCGTCACCACCCATTTCGAACAGGATCCTGCCGGGCTTGATCACTGCCACCCAGAATTCCGGGTTGCCCTTACCGGAACCCATTCGGGTCTCGGCGGCGCGCATGGTGACCGGCTTGTCAGGGAAGATCCTGATCCAGATTTTTCCGCCACGTTTGACATAGCGGGTCATGGCACGACGACTGGCCTCGATCTGGCGCGAGGTGATCCAGCCGCACTCTTGTGCCTGGAGAGCGAACTGGCCGAAGGCGATGGTGTTGCCACGGGTGGCGACACCGCGCATGCGGCCGCGTTGCTGCTTACGGAATTTGACGCGTTTTGGACTCAGCATGGTTCAGGCCTCCTGTTCAACCCTCGTTTGAGCGGTCTTCGAACTGTTGGGGCCTGCGACCGGCCCGACGCCGCGGGGTTGCCCCCACAGGCAGCTGTTGCTGGGCTTCATCACCCAGCACCTCGCCTTTGAACACCCAGACCTTGATGCCGAGCACCCCGTAGGTGGTGCTGGCGACCTTGGTGGCGTAGTCGATGTCAGCGCGAAGCGTGTGCAGAGGCACCCGACCTTCACGTGTCCACTCGGTCCGTGCGATCTCAGCACCGTTGAGACGTCCTGAAACCTGAATCTTCAGGCCAAGGACGCCGGCGCGCTGAGCGCGCTGCACGGCCATGCGGATGGTGCGGCGGAAGGCCACACGCTTTTCCAGCTGCTGAGCGATGTACTCGGCGAGCAGGAAGGCATCGGCATCAACACGCTCGACTTCGACCACGTTGATCCGAACCTGACGGTTCAGATCGCCAACGGTTTTTTGGATGCCGGAGCGCAGTTCTTCGATGCCACTGCCCTGACGGCCAACCAACACGCCGGGGCGTGCGGTTTTCAGCTCCACTTCGAGCTGATCAGCCTTGCGGGCGATCAGCACATCGCTGATACCGGCTGAACCGTACTTCTTGTGGATGAATTTGCGAATCCGATCGTCCTCTTGGAGGAGGCTCGGATAGCTCTTGCTGGGGGCATACCAGCGTGACCGGTGCTCCTGGGTGATCCCCAGGCGTAAGCCGGTTGGATGGATTTTGTGTCCCATCAGTCGGGGTGCGCGGGGGTCAGGAGTCGGTCTGGGCTGCCACAGCAATGCTGATGTGGCAGGTCTGCTTTTTGATCGCGAAGGCGCGACCTTGAGCGCGGGGCCGGTAGCGCTTCATGGAGGGGCCCATGTCTGCGCTGGCCTGGGAGATCACCAGGGTTGAAGGGTCAAGTCCGAGGTTGTGCTCGGCATTGGCCACTGCAGAACGCAGAACCTTGGTGATGGGACCCGTGGAGCGGTACGGCATGAACTCGAGCATGATCAGCGCGTCGCGATAACTGCGACCGCGGATTTGATCGAGCACCCGCCGGACCTTGGACACGGAGCCGCGGATGAAGCGACCGTGGGCTTGGGCGGTAGTTGCCGTTGGGGATGACGTTGTCATGGTCTCAGCGGCCTCCTTTCTTGTCTTTGATGTGGCCTTTGAAGGTGCGGGTGGGGGCGAATTCGCCGAGCTTGTGGCCCACCATTTGTTCGGTCACGAAGACCGGCACGTGGGTGCGGCCGTTGTGAACCGCGATTGTGTGGCCGATCATCATCGGCAGGATTGTGGAGGCCCTGGACCACGTTTTGATCACCGACTTGTCATCGGCGGCGTTTTGCTTTTCAACCTTGCGAAGAAGGCTGTCGGCAATGAAGGGGCCTTTTTTGAGTGAACGTCCCATGGCGGATTAAGCGAACGACAGAATGGTGAGCAGCATCATGAGTCGCGTCCGCCACGGCTCCGCTTGGACGTCTTGCGACGTTTGCGGAGGACGAACTTGTTACTCGGCTTGTTGCGCTTGCGGGTCTTGAGGCCCAGTGCAGGCTTGCCCCATGGGGTTACAGGGCCGGAGCGGCCGATGGGAGCTCGACCTTCACCACCACCATGAGGGTGGTCGCAGGGGTTCATCACACTGCCTCGAACCTGAGGTCGGCGTCCCAGCCAGCGACGGCGACCTGCCTTGCCCAGGCTGGTGTTGCGGATTTCCGAGTTGCCGACTTCACCGATGGTGGCGTAGCACTCACGGCGCACCAGGCGAACCTCAGTGGATGGAAGCTTCAGGGCGACGTAATCGCCCTCCTTGGCCATCACCTGAGCGCTGGCCCCGGCGGTTCGGACCATCTGGCCACCGCGACCGGCGTAAAGCTCGACGCAGTGAACGCTTGAACCGAGGGGGATATCCGAGAGCGGCATGGCATTGCCGATCTCGATGGGGGATTCAGGTCCCGACACCACGGTTTGGCCGATGGTGACTCCGGCAGGCGCCAGGATGTAACGCTTCTCTCCGTCGGTATAGAAGAGAAGAGCCAGCCGCGCATTGCGGTGCGGGTCGTAGTGAATGGCGGCCACCTTGGCGGGCACGCCATGTTTGTTGCGTCGGAAATCGACGATGCGGTATTGCCGCTTGTGGCCACCGCCACGATGACGACAGGTGATCACACCGCGGTTGTTGCGTCCCTTGCGGCGGTGCTTCGACACCACAAGCGAACGCTCCGGCTTGCGGCCGGTGACTTCGCTGAAGTCGGTGACGACCCGGGTGCGGGTACCGGGTGTGTAGGGGCGGAAGGTACGGATTGCCATGACGTTTCAGACCCCTCAGGACTCAGGGAAGAGTTGGATGGAGTTGCCCTCAGCGAGGCGCACCACAGCCTTTTTCACCTGAGAGCGTTTGCCGGCAAATTTGCCGACCCGACGACTGCGGCGGGGAGGGTTCATGGTGCTGATCCCGGTGACCTTGACATCAAACAGCTGCTCAACAGCGGCTTTGATGTCGGGCTTGGCAGCTCGGTGGTCCACCTCGAAGGTGTACTGGTTCAGTTCCAGTGCTCGGGTGGCTTTTTCTGTGATCAGAGGCCTGCGGATCACATCCGCCAGACGCCCTGTGAAGCGCTCAGTCATCTCCGTAGACCTCCTGGATGGTTGCGAGTGCCTCTTCGCCCAGCACCAAAGCATTGGCGTGGAGCAGATCGAAGACGTTGAGCTGGTCAGCCGTGATCAGCTTCACCTTCTCGAGGTTGCGAACGGAACGCCGCACCACCTCACTGGGGGCTGTGAGCACGATCAGCACCTTGGCGTCGGCAGCAACGCCGAGTCGGCCAAGTCCGTCAACGATTTCACGGGTTTTCGGTGCTTCCAGCGAAGCTCCAAAATCCTTCACCACGATCACGTCGTCGATGCGGGCCATCAGCGCGGTGCGCAGGGCCAGACGACGCTCCTTGCGATTCATCGCAAGGTTGTAAGTGCGGGGCTTGGGACCGAAGACGATGCCGCCGCCGGGACGCAGGGGGGTTCTGATCGATCCCTGACGGGCCCGACCGGTTCCCTTCTGCTTGTAGGGCTTGCGTCCACCACCACGAACTTCAGCACGGGTGAGCGTGCTTGCGGTTCCCTGACGGCTGTGAGCCTGCTGGCGCAGCACTGCACGGTGCATCAGGTCGACCGCGGAGCTTTCCTTCGCCACTTTGAGATCAAGGGAGGCCTTGCCGGCTTCCTTGCCCTGCCAGTCACGAACTACACAGTTAGCCATCACTTACCTCCTTTGGCGGGCTTGGCGCCCACACGATTGGCGGGCCGGATGTTCAGCAGCGATCCCGGTTTGCCGGGAACTGAGCCCTTGACCACGAGCAGGTTCCGATCACTGTCCACCTTGAGGATCGTGAGCGCCCGAGTCGTGATTTTTTTGCCGCCATAGCGACCAGCCATCCGCTTGCCGGGGTAGATCCGGCCAGGCGTGGTGCCGGCGCCGGTTGAGCCGGGTTCGCGGTGGTTCTTCGAGCCGTGGGTCATTGGACCTCGGCTGAAGCCATGGCGCTTCTGATAACCGGCGAAGCCACGACCCATGGTGTCGCCGCTGACGTCCACCTTCTGGCCTGCTTCGAAATCACCCACGGTGATTGCTCCGCCGAGTTCCAGACCCTTCAGGTCGTCGACGCGATATTCACGCAAGTGGCGGAGCATCCCTTCGCCCGATTTGGCGAGGTGGCCCTTGGCGGGCTTGTTGATCAGCTTTTCGCGTGTATCGCCAAAGCCGATCTGGACGGCTTCGTAGCCGTCAGTTTCGGTGGTTTTGAGTTGGGTGATCCGGCAAGGCCCCGCCTCGATCAAGGTGACCGGGACGGCTTTGCCTTGCTCATCGAAGAACTGGGACATACCCAGTTTCTTCCCAAGGATGCCGATGGACATGGGAGGTAATGACGCCAGCGTGGACAACCTCAGCTGTTGCAGCTAGATGCCGCTTGAGCTGTGGCCTGAAGGGCGCTGATCTAAGTGACGCAGTCATGGCCGAACGCTTGTGACGGAAACCGTCTCGGCGTTTCGGATTGGGGCTAGCGAGCGAATCAGCTGGCTGGGACTTGAACGACCGGTGAGGGTCGGTAGTTTCCCGGCAACGCAACGAATGGAATCGCTGTGCTGCTCTGGCCTGAAGATCCGGCGCACACGCCGGACCTGCTCTTGGAACTGGAGGCCCGGCTAGCGGACGGGCACAGATCGGCAGAGCAAACAAAAACCCTACACCACTGCCTTCCGGGTTCCATCCTCCCCTGATCAGCTGCCAGACTCTCCCCATCTGGACTGATTCGATGCCGCTGCTGCTTTCAGGTCGGGGTTTCCGCCGTGAACTGGAATCGGCTGGAGTGATGGCAGTGCATGCTCCTCTTGAAGGTGGTGCGGAGACTCGACTGCTCAGGCGCTTGCGCGCTGCTGGCTATCGCACTCAGATCACATCAGCGCGCGGTCTGGGGGATCCGGAGGTGTTTCTTTTTCAGAAACATGGCGTGCGACCTCCACACCTGGGTCATCAAAGTGTTGGACGTGGTGCGGCTGTGGGCGAAGTCCAGGAGGTCATGCCGCAACTTGGAGAGCTTCTGCTGGGAAACAAGCCTGTGGTTCTCTGGCTGATTGAGGGTCAGGTGCTCTCGCGATCGGAATTGCTTTCTCTCTGTGATCTTTGCCGGCGTGAACCGCGCCTGAAGGTGGTTGTTGAGATGGGTGGTGCGCGCAGCCTCCGCTGGCAGCCGATGACACGGCTGCTGGGAGCCTGAAGGCCTGTCTTCTGCCGGTCACCGGTTCTCTGCAAGCCGGTGACGATGCCCTCGGGG
>CAJXFG010000033.1 GCA_913052185.1 uncultured Synechococcus sp.
AGAAAGCAGCACCGGCCGCAGCCAAGAAAGCCGCTCCCGCTGCAGACAAGAAAGCTGCGCCGGCCGCAGCCAAGAAAGCCGCTCCCGCTGCGGACAAAAAAGCTGCACCGGCCGCAGACAAGAAAGCAGCACCGGCCTCAGCCGAGAAGGCCGCTCCCGCTGCAGACAAAAAAGCTGCACCGGCACAAGAATAGCCTCAACCAAACCAACCCTGGCAGAAAAGATCAACCAAGTTGATTCGTCAAAATCAATCAATCAAGTTAACTTCAACCATTCAATTAAAAGGCAAGTAACATCACTGAATCCCCCCTTTCTTGGGCATATTAATTGTGGTGACTTCCAAAAATCATGAGGTCAGCTGATCCACTATCGTGATTATTGGATCACCTGAATGACAAAAAAGATCCATGAATCGTCTCATCGGCGACTAAAATCGGAAAGCGATGATTCACGATCATGGGTGATTGGACCCAGCAACTTCTTGAGCTGAACTTCCAAAAAGAGAAGAAAGAGGATGGCTCGGTCTATTACACATTGACTCCTGGCCATCGAAGAGAGTCTTATTGGACAAAAATAACCGTGAAACAGGTTGGTACGCCCACACCAGATGCATGGCAAGTCACCTGCGCGAGATCCGAAATTCAAATTGGCCTCTGGAAAATTCACAACGCGACGCAAGATATCAGCGTGGTTGTTCACACGAGTGCACAGAAAATGCTCGAAGACATTATTCACCAAAGAAGCCTTAAGCCGAGTTTTTTAGCCAAAATCAGCAATTGAACCGATTTCGAGAGTTATGGTTGATGTCTCATGCCCAGCTTGGATTGACAAAACAATCTGGGTGAAACAGCTAGCTTCGGTTTTTGTCACTCGAGGAGAGTCCATGCTCAACCACCTCACGCCGTGGCATTTCGAAGGATCCACATCGCAAGCCCTACTGTGAGACCAACTCTCAATCCGGATGAAATTAATCAGGCCATCAACCAGGCTGAACTTAGTGAAATTGAAATCGACATCATTGAGTACGTTCGGTACATAGGAGTCTTTAACGAGCTGAGCTTAAGGAAGGCACTTTCCATGCCATCCAAACCGCCTGCTTTGTACCGATTATGCAAAGCATGCGAAAAGATTGGCCACCAGCTTCCCGATCAATTTCAAAAGATGATGACCTGGTCAGAGCATCAAAGTGATGACAATATCGCCTGGCAAGGAAATTTGCTTTGCTCCATCGCATACACATGCGATGGAGCCAAATTACAACCCGAAAATGGGACGTCTCTTTATCATACTTTTGTCGTTCACAAGGAACTATTCAACGGCCTTGATGCCGAGTAAAAACCACACCCAACAGTCAAAGCATCTGTATACTAAGAAACCATACATTGTCAAAAAATTTTTGATCAATGTCTCCCAACAAGAAAGAATGGATTGAGTAGGTTGTCCTATGAAATTTACGATCGTCTACGCATCAGCAACAGGCCATACGGAAGACATCGCTGAACGGCTTGACCAGCTGCTGCCTGATTCTGAACTGAAAGAACTCAGTGATCTCAAGAGCATTCAAGATATCGAAACCTGCGAGGCACTGATCTGCTGCACGCCCACCTGGAACACAGGATCAGACGTCAAACGCTCAGGAACAACTTGGGATGATTACGTTGAACAAATACCAACTCTTAATTGCTCAGGAAAACCTGTTGCCATCGTTGGTCTTGGAGACTCGGCAGCGTTCAGCAAATTCTTCTGTGATGCGATGGAGGAGCTCTATACGGCTTTCAAAAAAGCTGGCGGCAATCTGATTGGACAGGTCTCTGGAGACGACTATATTTTCGATGATTCAAAAAGCATGATTGACGGAATGTTTTGCGGACTTCCGATCGATGAAGACAATGAATCAGAAAAAACTCAGGATCGCCTCGAAGCCTGGTGCCAAACAATCCTGAATGAGACCAACGCCTAAATCATTCAATCTATACTGCAATAGCAAGAGACAATAAATTTGGTCAGCAAGTCAGAGGGAATATTGGTTTGCTGAATTGTCTATCCTGAAATTAATTCATTTGTTTTTCTGGAAAGACATGCAATTGACGGGAAGTCCGGCAATGATGCTGACCAGGATGGGAGTCATAACCATCGCAACAATGAGTAGGCCGATGGGCTGCGGAGTTGATTCGCGTGTTGCCTGAAGCAGAGCCAGACCACAACTGCTCACATACAGCAGTGATATCAAAAAAGGCTTCAGCACTAGAAACGGTATTTAGTGGAAATTGATTCTATGACAACCAGCAGTGCTGTCGGGTGACTGAAAAGTCCAATGGCTGCTTCAGAACTTTCCCACCTGAAACATTGATCATGCGCGCTCCTCAGCGATAGCTAAAGTTAACTTTAATAACGCCACCAGAAAGACACCTGCCTTCCCGTCAAAAGAGTCGCGAGCAATATTGATTTGCCGGCAATCCAGCAACAGTTTGTTCTTCTGTCTATAAAAAATGAACACTATCATTCCCTATCACTGGAGAGAATAAATCAGCTCATCTCGACCAATGGTTGAACCGAACTGGGACTATTTCATCAATGCTCCCCTGGACCAGGGAACCATTCGCTTTGAAACGAAAACCGAACGAGCTCTTCACGCCAGAGTTGTTGCAGCGGAAGCGAACTGGATTGAATACAAAACCTGCGAACAACTCAGTGCTTACTGGTCTGCGAAGCGGGATCTTGAGGTGTTCCGAGAAGGTCGAAATCATGCCAAACAACGATGACTCTCCTAACGGAACAATGTTGAGCAATGAATACCAATCCACTGAAATCCATGAATTGAGAGCCCAAAGCCGCCGACCCAAGTAAATTAAATAACTTTAGTAAATAACATATGCTACATTGCGATAATATCGTATACTTGTGATTAATTCGTCGAATTTCAATGTATCAAGATTACACCGCGATAGCCATCTTGCTACTAACGGCAATACCTGTTCTGGCCGTGGCCGCCACGGTGTTCTTTTACGTTAAAAACAACGAGAGGAAAACTCCTCTGGTCAGGGAAGATTTTTATCGCTGATATTTTCAGCTTTGCGAAATCAATTCATCGATTCATCCAGATTCGATTCATAATTTCCATACCACTGACCGCTTGCCATAAAAAGAGCGTCAACATGCCCATGTTCAGGCCGACATGGGCTTTACGGGCAATTAAATTCCCACGCTGCATCAGAGGAGAGAGGGCTGAGGCTGCAGCAATCATTCCGGTCATGCCAAGCCCGACCAACAAGTGCGGACCCATGAACAGTTTTCCGTTGTTCAGGTAAGTGACCGCCATGCCACCAAGCGTTCCAAACACCATCACGGCCATCAGAGCACTGCCCCAGAGATAGTGTCGCTGGGCGAATTTTCCTGGGATCAGCGCTTTGCGCTGCTCGGATGTTCCTGTACGCACCTTCTTGGCTTTGATGCCCAGGTACATGACATAACCGCCCGCAGCAAGCAACAGCCACATCATCAGTGGATGGACCAAGTTGAGACCAAAAGACAGGGCCGCGGGCATCAAAAATCACAGAACTAGCGGAAGGCTAAAACTGCAGCCTTCAGGCTGTTGCCGCCGGACCCCTGTTCCAGATCAGACCATCAATGCAGAAAGTGTCGGCGTCCTGTCAGAAGCATCGACAACCCCAGTTCATTGCAGGCCTGGATGGAATCGCCATCACGTTTGCTGCCCCCGGGGTGGATGACAGCCGTGATGCCATGTTCCGCGGCCAGACGAACCGTGTCGTCAAATGGGAAGAAGCCATCGCTGGCCAGCACTGCGCCTCTGCTGCGGTCACCGGCTGCCTGCAGGGCGATGTGCGCTGAACCCACCCTGTTCATCTGACCTGCTCCCACACCGAGGCTCTGACCTTCCCTGGCGACGACAATCGCATTGGATCGAACATGACGCACCAACTGCCAGGCGAAGCAGAGATCATCGCGTTCACTGGCGGTTGGGATTCGCTCAGTCGCCACAGTCCAGTCATCCGGGGTCACGGGCTGATCATCAAGATCCTGCACAAGAACTCCCCCAAGAATGCTGCGCACATGGTCGTGGCCAGCGGCGTCAATCGCCTCAGGCGAGAGCTCAAGCAATCGCAGATTGGCCTTCGCAGCGAGGATTTCCCGGGCCTCAGGAGCAAACTCCGGTGCAACGACACATTCCAGGAAAAGACCGGTGAGCTCGCGCGCCGCCGTTGCATCAACGCAGCCGTTCAAGGCCACGATGCCTCCAAAGGCGCTGACGCGATCGGCATCCAGAGCGCGGCTCAGGGCCGCAGCCGTGCCGTCACCGATGGCCACCCCACAGGGGTTGGTGTGCTTCACCACCACCGCTGCGGGGCGGCTTGCGGGATGGCTGCCGTCGATGCCGTAGCCGAATTCCCGGACCGTTGCCAGAGCCGCTTCGAGATCCAGCAGATTATTGGTGCTGAGCTCTTTCCCCTGCAACTGAATCGCGCCTCCCCAACCTGACTTTGCAGCGCTGAACCAGCTGGCATGTTGATGCGGGTTTTCCCCGTAGCGCAGGCGCTGACGCATGGGCAAGGCCTCCAGCCAGGGGAGATCGACCTCAGACGAATCGCCTGTGCCACTCACTTCCGGCCTGACCTGCATCCAACGGGTAATGGCTGCGTCATAAGCCGCTGTATGGGCAAAAGCCTCCACAGCAAGCTGACGACGGAAAGCATCCGTCAGTGCACCCTCCGAGGCATCAAGGGCAGCTAAGAACCGGTCGTACTGATCGGGGGCAGTCAGCACCGCAACATGTGCGTGATTCTTGGCAGCGGATCGCACCATGGTCGGACCGCCGATGTCGATGTTCTCAATCGCGGTGTCCCAGGTCACTGAGGGATCGGCAACGGTTTCCCGAAAGGGATACAGATTGACCACAACAACGTCGATCGGGGCGATGTCCTGAGCAATCAGATCCGCTTCATGGCTGGCATCGCCACGCCGGGCAAGGATGCCGCCGTGGATTCTTGGATGCAGGGTCTTCACACGGCCCCCGAGAATCTCCGGAGCACCGGTGTGATCAGCCACCGGCGTCACAGGCAGACCAGCCTCCTTGAGAACTTTGGCTGTCCCACCACTGGACAGCAGCTGATAGCCGTAGCGGTGGTGCAGAGCCTCAGCAAGAGGCACCAGTCCGCGCTTGTCGGACACGCTCAGAAGCGCAGTGGGAGCCATGGCAGCAGCACAGGAAGGAGACCTTGGGCCAACCTACGCAGAAGCAGGCCAGCATCCTGATGTCCGATTCAGTGATCCATGCCGGTTTGGAACCGGCACGCATTCGTCTTGTGCTTCTGCATGGCTGGGGCGCCGACGCCGATGACCTGATGCCACTTGGTGACGGGTTGTTGGCAGCGTCGCCGGTGCCTGCGGAATGCATCGGATTACAGGCACCGGAACCGCACCCCGCTGGACATGGGCGCCAGTGGTATGGATTATTCCCAGCGGACTGGCAGGCCGTGCCCCTAGCCACTCAGCAGTTGTGCCATCGCCTTGAAGCACTCGATCTCGGCAGGATTCCCCTGTCCAGGACAGTCCTGATCGGTTTCTCACAGGGAGGTGCCATGGCCCTGCATGTGGGCTGCAACCTGCCGCTTGCAGGGGTGATCAGCTGCAGCGGCTACCCCCATCCGGGCTGGAAGCCTCCCGCAACCCGGCCTCCTGTGCTGCTACTGCACGGTCAGCAAGACGATGTTGTGCCTGCTGCCGCTGCGAACAAACTTCTGGAGTTGCTCCGCCCGGGAGCAAACCCGTGCTGTCTCAAAACCTTTTCAGGCGGCCACAGCATCCCTGAGGAAGCTCAAAGCTCCATGAAGGAATCCATCGGGTCCTGGCTTCAATGAGCCTGCCAGGACCTCGACCTGGATCGGTCAGACGAAGGCGTATTCGTACTCTTCCATCTCCTCCCAGTCGTCGGAGGAGAGCTCGAGGCCTTCAAAGATGACCTCTTCGCCGACGCTGTCGACGATGGTGCGCAGCGAAGGGAAGAGGAAATGGTTTTCCTCTGCGTACTGGGCGCTGAACAAACCTTTCTCGCCCCAGAAGAAACGGTCGGTGGTGTGCTCGTTGCGGCGCACATTCAACAGTGCGGGAGGAACGAGACCGCCTTCAGCAATGAAACGGCGGGCCGCTGTGACGGGCTTGTGTTCACCGGTTTCCAAATGGAACGTGGAAACATGTGCCAGCACACGCTGGCCGGCAAGACGTCGGCGGCTAATCCGCTTGCGCTTCTTAGACATGAGGGTTGCCTCCCGCGGACGGGAGCTGAGAGGTGGACTGAAGGGAGCTGTTGAACAGAGCCGTTGGATCAAGGCAATGCCTTATGACCCCTCGCGGGGAACATCAGGTCATCAGCGTTCGGACTGCGGAAATCCGGGGAAAGCCGGCTCGCAAGGGGACACACTCCATTGCTCACAACGACGAAATGTCGACGTCAACAGGGGATTCATCAACCTCTGCTGTAACCTTGGTGGCACGGAAAGTGCAACCTCAAGTTGGAGCAACGAAGGAGCACGGCCTCCCATGGGGCGCGCTGTCGGTCGCATCTCCGATCTTAAGACTTTTTCCTAATTTGGCAAGCAATCCGGATGTCGCACCGCACGTCCGTCTGTATTCAGTGACGCAGTTCGGCTGATGCAACTGTCCGATCGGTTCCTGGAACTCGCGCAGCAACAGCTGGAGTCTCTGGCAGTCGATACGGCCATGGCACGTCTTGCTCTGTATGTGACCGATCGAGATCAAGGCGCCACACCGACGCTGACCCTGGTGGCTCAGTGGCCCATGGATTCAGCACTGCCACCAGCCATTGCCGAAGACCCGAGCCTGCGCAGTGTGTCCCAGGAACGACGCTGGTACCCACTACGGCACGAGAGCCTGCTGCTGGGCGTGCTGCGTGCCGAACAACGACCACTGCCAGGCAGGCCCGTCGTCCATGACCCGCGCCTGCAGATCTGCGCCGAAATGCTGGCATGCATCCTCGGTCTTGAACAAGACCGCCAGCGCCTCCACCACCAGCTCGACCAGCAACGTCAGCAGCTGAATCTGGTGGTGCATCAACTGCGCAATCCGTTGACGGCTCTGCGCACCTACGCCCAGCTCCTGCTTCGACGCATCGGCCCGGAAGATCAGCAGCGCTCTCTGGTGGAAAGCCTGATTCAGGAACAGGATCAGCTCGACCGTTATCTGCAGTCCCTTGACCGAATCGGCCAAGGCGACCTCAGGCTGGAAGCCGACACCTCAAGCCCTCTGCTGCTGCCCCCGGTTCCCGTGGATGCTCCCGACCTGACCGTGGCGGATCTGCTCACACCGTTGATCCAGCGAGCAGCCGCTACGGCGACCCTCCAGAACCGGCCATGGGATGGCCCTGAGCATTGGACGGGCTGGACCAGGGCCGCTCGACCGGCCGCCGACGCAGTCATGGCCGAAATCGTGGCCAATCTTCTGGAAAACGCCTTCCGCTACAGCCCGCCCGGCTGCGCACTGGGCCTGAAGCTTCTGAACCATGCAATCTGCGTCTGGGACGCAGGCCCCAGCATCCCCCCCTCCGAGCACGAACGCATTTTCCAGCAAGGAGAGCGTGGCAGCAGCAGCATCGATCGTCCAGGGTCCGGCCTGGGCCTGTCACTCGCCCGTCGCCTGGCGGAAGACCGCGGTGGGTCGCTCAGCCTGCATACCGAACCCAACACCCTTGACATGGACCTTCCGGCAAAGGGCAATGCCTTCCTGCTCAAGCTGCCGGAATCAGCACAGGAGCAAGCAACGCTGAAGCCAGCAATGTGAGCGTTTCGCAGATCATCAGAGTGGCGCCGTAGCTGTCGCCGGTATGGCCTCCCAGGCGCCGGCCCAACCACTCAGCCGGAAGCAGAGCAGCAAGGCATGCCACCACCACCATTGTGAGCGAAGCCATGAGCAGGCCTGGCTGCTGCAACAACAAGAGCAGCTCCAATGCCATCACCATGCACAGGGCCGGCGTGCCTTCACGCCAACCACACCAATGCGTGTGATGGAACGCCGCCGTGCCCTCAGGGCGCAGATAGCGAAATCGCCCCATGGCCCACAGCGGCGAGACCCTTGCAAAAATCGATGCCGTCACCAGGGCAGCGGGAGCTAACCCACCCAACTGCACCAGCGCTGAAAACTGGAGCAGCAGCACGACCACCAGAGCCTGAACACCACTGGCACCGACACGGCTGTCATCCATCGCCTCCAGACAGCGACTGCGCCCGGCAGCCAGACCATCGGCAGTGTCCATCAAGCCATCGAGGTGCAGACCGCCGGTGAGCCAGATCCCCAGAGCCATCGCCACAGGAGCAATCGCCACAGGAGGCCAGTTGACGGCGGAGAGCAACAGCCAGAGCGCAGCCATCAGCCCGCCGATCACCGCGCCGATCCAGGGGCCAAAGCGGGCAATGCGCTGAAAGCGGGGCGCTGGCCATGGCCAACCTGGCAGCACCGAATAGAACACCCAGGCACCGGCCAGATCACGCAACCAGGAAGGAAAGACAGACCGCAGAGCGAGGCAGATCAGGGGGTTCACTCACCGTAGGGTCAGCGTTGGGGCAGAGGTGCGCGTGTTCGAGTTCAAGATCAGCGCTCACTGTGCTCAAACGTCTGCGCGCTGCGGCACGTTCTCAACTCCGCACGGAACGGTTGAGACGCCGCGGTTCATGCCGGTGGGGACCCTGGCCACCGTGAAAGGGGTCAGTACGGACCAGCTGGCGACCACCGGCGCCCAGATGGTGCTCTCCAACACCTACCACCTGCATCTGCAACCCGGCGAAGCGATCGTTGAGGCCGCTGGAGGACTGCATCGATTCATGGGCTGGAACGGACCGATGCTCACCGATTCCGGTGGATTCCAGGTCTTCAGCCTGGGCGATCTCAACCGCATCGACGACCAAGGAGTGGATTTCCGCAATCCACGCAATGGCAGTCGCATCCTGCTCACCCCGGAGCGGTCCATGGAAATCCAGATGGCCCTGGGTGCGGATGTGGCCATGGCCTTCGATCAGTGCCCTCCCTATCCAGCGACCGAAAACGATGTGGAGGAGGCCAATCGCCGCACCCATGCCTGGCTGGAGCGCTGCGTGGCGTCCCACCGACGCGCCGACCAGGCTCTGTTCGGCATTGTTCAGGGAGGCTGCTTCCCACACCTGCGCGAAGCCAGCGCCAGGGCGGTCGCAGGATTCGATCTGCCTGGAATCGCCATCGGCGGAGTCAGCGTGGGCGAACCCGTTGAGGACATGCACCGGATCGTGCGCCAGGTGACCCCACTTCTGCCGGATGACCGTCCCCGTTATCTGATGGGGATCGGCACCCTGAGGGAAATGAGTGTTGCCGTCGCCAATGGCATCGATCTGTTCGACTGCGTTCTGCCGACCAGACTCGGCCGCCATGGCACTGCCCTGGTGCGTGGTGAGCGCTGGAATCTGCGCAACGCCCGTTTCCGAAACGACCATTCACCCCTGGATGCAAGCTGTCCGTGTCAGGCCTGCCGGCAGCACAGTCGCTCCTATCTGCACCATCTGATCCGCAGTGACGAACTGTTGGGCCTGACTCTGCTCAGCCTGCACAACCTCACGCACCTGATCCGCTTCACAACGGCCATGGGCAAGGCGATCAGGGACGGCTGTTTTTCAGAGGATTTCGCTCCCTGGGATGAGGACTCTGCGGCCCACCACACGTGGTAGCGTCCGCACATCGACCGTGTTCCGCCGGGATGGCTGCTTTTTCCCTCGATCTGCTGGCACAACTTCCTGAGGCCTATCAGGCCTTCGGTCCGCTGATCGACATCCTCCCGATCATTCCTCTGTTCTTTCTGCTGCTTGCCTTCGTCTGGCAGGCATCAGTGGGCTTCCGCTAAATCGCTCAACGCTGTCGTTTAGAGCTTCTCAAGACTGACCAGGCGAATCGAGGCAGCGCAAGGTAGCGCCTCCACCGTTTCGGATCCTGCAAGAGCCTGTAAAGCCACTCCAGTTGCAACCGGCTTGTCCAGCCAGGTGCACGTTGCTTCGCTCCAGACCACACATCAAAACTGCCGCCGACGCCCATCCAGAGACCGGGAAGCCGATCGCGCATCCTCTGAATCCAGATCTCCTGAAGGGGCACACCCAGCGCCACAAGAACCAGATCAGGGCTGAGACGCCTCAACCTGGTCTCAAGCTCTGGCCAGGCACCGGCATCCTGGAATCCGTGTTCTGCAAAATCCAGCCGCAGAGACGGCATCTGTTCAGCAAGACGGTCACAAAGGCTGTCCATCACCTGCGGCGACGCTCCGACCAGGGCGACACGCCAGCCATGGGCCGCTGCGTAATTCAGCAATGACCAGGCGAGCTCGATCCCTGGGCTGCGCTGCACCTTGATGCCCTGACGAGCGAGAGCCCAGACCACGCCTGCGCCATCGGGAACCACCAGATCAGCAGCTCGGATCACATCGCCAAGATCAACATTGCTGCGCGCCGTCATCGTCATCTCAGCATTCAGCGTGACGATCTGACCTCCACCATCGGCATGCAGCCCGATGGCAGCGGCAGCCACATCCCGGCAGGCATCAACGGGAATCTCGAGAACATGGCAGCGACGTTGATCGCGCGGACCGGTTGTCAGTGCTTCCATCCCCGAGTCCGCTGCAGGAGAGAATCTAGATGCGGTCGCGTTAGAGACCATGGTCATGTCGCAGCCGACCCTTGAAGAACAACAGCTGCGGGCACAGCGACTCATGCAGCTCGACCGCTCCATCGAGCAGGTCGTGCTGCAGCGACAGAACCCCATCAGTGGCTTGCTGCCGGCCAGCACGGCCCACACCGTGCATGGCAACTACGGAGACGCCTGGGTCCGCGATTGCATCTATTCGATTCAGTGCGTCTGGGGTCTGGCCATCGCCCATCGCCGACTCGAGGGTCCCCGTCAACGCTGTTGGGAGCTGGAACAACGCGTCATCGACCTGATGCGTGGATTGCTCAACGCCATGATGCGTCAGGCCGGGAAAGTGGAGCGCTTCAAAAGCAGTCTCGATCCACTGGATTCCCTGCATGCGAAATACGACAGTGCCAGCGGAGCCCCGGTCGTTGCCGATGACGCATGGGGCCATCTCCAGCTCGATGCCAGCTCACTGTTTCTGTTGCAGCTTGCCCAGCTGAGTGCCAGCGGCCTGGCCATCATCCACAACCACCACGAAGCCTGCTTCATTCAGAACCTGGTGTATTACGTGGCCAGGGCCTACCGGGTTCCGGATTACGGAATCTGGGAGCGGGGCGACAAAGGCAATCACGGACTGCCGGAACGCAACGCCAGTTCGATCGGAATGGCCAAGGCTGCTCTGGAAGCACTGGATGGAGTTGATCTGTTCGCTTCCCACGGAGACGGAAGCATGCAGGTGCTGATCCCTCACGGTGCTGTGGTGCGCCTGAGACGTGCCCTGACAGGACTGCTGCCACGTGAGTCGGCGAGCAAGGAAGTCGACAGCGCCTGCCTCTCGGTGG
The DNA here is from genome assembly GCA_913052185.1 of uncultured Synechococcus sp. Taxonomy (GTDB): domain Bacteria; phylum Cyanobacteriota; class Cyanobacteriia; order PCC-6307; family Cyanobiaceae; genus Synechococcus_C. The sequence goes on from CAJXFG010000033.1 coordinate 11,514, forward strand.
TCGGCTACCCGGCATGGGCGGTGGAGGATCCAGCGCTTGTGGAGCGCACCAACAGGCGAATCAGGCGCGAGCTGGGAGGTCCTTACGGCTACAAACGTTTTCGCCGAGATGGTCACCAGACGGTGGTGGAAGACATCAGCCGTCTGCACTACGAACGAGAGGAACTGGCCTCCTTCGAGGGAATCGAATCGGAATGGCCGCTGTTCCTGGCCTACGAATTGGTCACAGCCTGTTTCGAGCAGCGCTGGGACGAAGCCAGGGTCTGGCGTGAACGGTTGGAAGCGCTTCAGGTGGAGCGCGATGGAGAGCGACTGTTCCCCGAGTTGTATCTCGTACCCGACGACCTGCTGGAGCTGGAACGGCGGGAGCCTGGCAGTCAGCGCCGCATCGCCAATGACAATGTGCCGCTGCTCTGGACCCAGAGCCTGGCCTGGATTGGGGAGATGCTCCTTGATGGGCTGATCACGGCCGAGGATCTTGACCCTTGCGGCAGGCGACTTGCCACCAAGCTGGGAGCGGAGACCGTACTGGTCTCACTGGTTCCAGAAAATGAGGCGGTCGCGCAAAAACTGCAGGAGCTGGGATTGCCGATCAGTGATCCGGAATCCTCAAACCTGCCCGTGCTGGCATCTGAAGCCTTGTGTGAACGGCTCGGGAGCGTCGGCGCCGACCCTGCCCTGGGGCTCAGCGGCCACCCACCACTCCGGCCCGAGACAGCCGTCACGGCTCGCCTCTATCGCCAGGGTCAACAACGACTGGCGTTTTTACCTGCTGTGCTGGAGGAAGGCACGTTCTTTCTCAGCCATGACCCGCGACAGCTGGTCGAAAGCATCGTCAACGAGCTGCATCTGCTGCAACGGCACTGGCAGGGCCAGGGAGCACCCCTGCTGCTGATCCCGGTGCAGGCTTCCCTGCTGGAAAGGGACGAGGCCCTTCTGCTCGAACTCACACAACAACTGCAGAGCGGCACTGTCGAAGGGGTTGCTGTTGATTTCGCAGATCTTGAGACCCTCGCCAACAAAGCCCAGTGGCTGACGCTCCCTGAGCAGGCTTTCAACACCCCACAACCCGACCCAACAGGACAAGCCGCCGAGCTGCTGCAGGCCTCCACTGATCTGAGCGACCTAACCGCGGCCCAGGAACAGGAACTGGATGACATTCCCCTGGAAGAGCTACGCCAGAGGCTGTGGAGCAGCCATTCGCTGCGCGAACAGGCGGAGGTGCTGGAGCTGTTGACCCAACGGCTGGGTGCGCAAGCCATTCTCAGCGGGCCGAAGGGAACACCTGTTGAGCTGGCCACACTGCTGCAGGAGATCTACCGCCGCGGCCTGAGCCAGGAGGACTGGAACGTCGCCAGACGCTGCGCCGGTGCCATGGGTCTGATCCATCCTCAGCTGGAGGATGCACTCACGGATCTGCTGAGCCGCCAGAAACAGGTCGTGATCGGCAGGAACTACAGCAGCGACTCGAGACTCACCAGTCCTGTGTCCAGTCAGTCCATCGCTGCACGGATCGAGCGCACCTGCGGCACTGACGGCCGTGAACGCATGCTCCAGCAGGAATTGCTGCTGGCGCTTGACGGCATCGCCAGGCGTGAACCGAACATGATCAAAGGCTCACTGACCTTCCAGCTTGGGCAGCTGCTGCTGCTGCTGACCTCAGAGCTGGCCGCAGAGCAACAGTGCAGCCAGGACGAAGCATTCGAAGCCCTGTGCGATGAACCACCCCATCGCATCAGCCTGCGCCTGCGCACCGTGCTGGCGGATGTTGACCATGCCAGAGCGGCCCTGCAACGTCGGGAACTGCTGCACCTGAGCGGCAAGGTGCAGTGGAACATCCCTGAACCCCTGGATGAAAGCCCGAGCGGCAGCGACTGGCTGCAGCACCGGATCCGCCTGGGTTCGCTGCAGCAGGTGCCCAAGGAGTTCTACGCAGGGATCTGGTCGCTGCTTCACCACTGCCGTGGGCTGGTGATCGGCGACAAGCTGGAACGCCGCAACCGTCTGACCAGTGCCCTGCTGCTGGAGAAGACGCCTGGAGAACGCAACTTCGCGATTCAGGTGGAGCATCTGCTCAGTCGCATTGGAG
>CAJXFG010000034.1 GCA_913052185.1 uncultured Synechococcus sp.
GATCCCAGAAAGTCCAGTGCCAGATCGCGGCCAGCATCAGCAGGCCACTGAAGACAATGTGCGCAGCAGCGACACCCTCGAAGCTCCAGAAGCCAGGATCCACGCCTGTGGCTCCGGTGATGCTCCAGCCGCCCCAGCTGTCGGTCACGCCCAGGCGAGCCATGAAGGGCATCACGAACATGCCCTGACGCCACATTGGGTTCAGGACTGGATCGGAGGGGTCAAAGATGGCGAGTTCATAAAGAGCCATCGAGCCGGCCCAGCCGGCGACGAGGGCAGTGTGCATGAGGTGCACGGCCAGAAGGCGGCCTGGGTCGTTAATGACGACGGTGTGCACCCGATACCAGGGCAATCCCATGGGTCAGGTTCGGGGGAACGGAGCTGCCAATGCAGCCAGACCCGGCGATCGTAGGGCGTTCACTTCGTTGTACGCGTCAGGCTGTCGTGAGCCGCAACGTGAATTGATGGTGACGGAGGTGATCGAAGTTCTCGATCCCGCCGGTTTCCTGGGTTCGCTGGTCGGCAAGCTCATCTGGCTCAGGGGGGTTACAAATCGCAACCTCTGGTCCCAAAGTGATGAGGTTTCGGCGTGTCGCAGCGCCCTTCTCTCCGGAGGTTCAATGCCTGTCATCCGTTTTGTGCGTGAAGGTCGGGATGTGGAGTGCTTCCCCGGTGAAAATCTGCGGGCTGTGGCCGTGCGGGAGGGGATTCAGCTTTATGGGCTGAAAGGACAGCTCGGCAACTGTGGTGGTTGCGGTCAGTGCAGCACCTGCTTTGTGAAGGTTGAAGGCGAAAGTTCCAGCTCAGCTCTGAGTCCGAGAACAGCGGTGGAGGAGGCCAAGCTCAGGCGCAGGCCGGATGGATGGCGCCTGGCTTGTCAGTCTCTGGTGGAGCAGTCGGTGGTTGTGGTGACCAAGCCCCAGGCTTCGATGCCTGACCAGGGCAAACGCGTGGCTGCGGCATTGGCGGCACCGCTGCCTCCGGGCCCGCTGGAGTGGCCAGGCGCTTCCGCCGCAGAGGACAACGCTGACGATGTGTCAACTGATGACCAGTCCATGCAGGCGCTGGAAGTCGCAACGCAGGTGTCGCCTGCAACGCCCGGTGAAGAGCGCTGATCGGTTCGCGTCAAAGCTTTCCGGACGGTGATACGTTCCAGCAGGTTCTTTCACGTTCATGGAAACCAACGATCTCGGCTTCGTGGCCAGCCTGCTGTTTGTTCTGGTGCCGACCGTCTTCCTGATCATCCTGTTCATTCAGACCAACAGCCGCGAGGGGTGATCCCCCCGCCGCTGTTCTGATCAGGAACTCTCACCGCCGCTCCGGTTCTCTCACCAGCAGCACCGGAGCCGGTGCATGAACCCTGATGTAGTCACTCACTGAACCGCCGAGCAGTTTGTCGAGGTCAACCAGTCCTCTCGCCACCAGCGGTCGACGGTCTTGAGAGGCAAGCACAACCAGATCGGCGTTGACCTGCTCGGCTGCAAGGCAAACCCCTTTGCCGATATCAGTGTCGGTCACGTGCAGAGGCTTGAGTTCAACACCCAGATTGCGGGCTCTCTGAACGGCGCGGTCGAGGTAGGTGTCGCTCTTGCTGGCTGCTCCTCTGGATGGGGTCGGGTCCTGACGCGCCACATGAACACCGGTCAGTTGTCCGCCGGGGATCTCGCGCACCATCTCGCAGGCCAGTTTGAGGGCATCGTCACCGACCCCTGTGCCATCGATGGTGACCAGAACGCGGTTGATGTGCCGGATGTAAAGGTCGTCACGGACCAGCAGCATCGGCCGAGTTGAAAGCTGGAAAACGTACTGACTGGCGCTGTTGGACAGGATTGAACGAAGCCTGCCAAGACCTCGGGATCCCATCACGATCAGGTCCACGTCCAGTTCATCCGCCACGTTGAGAACGGTCTGCTTGGCGTCCCCCTGGCGAATGATCGAATTCACGTCCTGGGGATTGAGCCCCAGTTTCTCCACGGCCCCAGCCAGCAGGCTGCCTGCGCTCTCCCAGTGCTGTTGTGTTGCCGACATGGTCTGCTCCGGGACCACATGCAGCAGGTTGATCCTGGCTGCCTGGAAGGCCGGCAGATCACGCAACATGTTGATCATTTCACCGACGTGGCCTTTGCCTGAGTCGGCGATCAGAAGGTTCTTGAACACGGCGAAGTTTCAGCCTATGCAGCAGCCTATGGCCGATTGCAGTGCCCAGTTCGGATGGTGAATGAGAGCGTTACCAGGGCGTCCTGGTGCCTGACCAAGCGCGTGCTTCCGCAACACACGGACCATGGCGGTGTGATGTGGCACGGGGCCTATGTGGGATGGCTGGAAGAGGCCCGTGTGGAGGCGCTGTCCCAGACCGGCTACCCCTACGAAAAGATGGCTGCAGGCGGCCTGGAAATGCCTGTCGTTCAGCTGCAGATTCGCTACCGGGAGGCGCTGATGCTGGGCGATGAGGTGGCTCTCAAGAGTGTCTGCGGTGCTCCCCGGGGTGTGCGTTGGCCCTGGTCCACCCGTTTCATGAAAGGTGATGTCTGTGTGGCGGAGGCTTCGGTGGAGCTTGTGCTTCTGAGCGTTCGTCCAGCTCGAAGGGTTTTGCGACGCCCGCCCGAAGCTGTCTTGGAGGCATTCAGGACCCTGGCGGAAGGCCCGAAGCAGCCCCGTTGATAGTATTTTTGTACTAGCAGCGATGGCGTGCCGGAGCGTTCTTGGTGGTGGTTGTGGATGCAGTGTCCGGGGATTGGCTCGGCGCGCATGCGCCAGCTCTGTTCTGCAGCTTCTGAAGCACCGCAGGGTTGGGAGGAGCTCTGGGGCTGGCCTTCCCAGAGATTGCAGCAAGCGTTCAAATGGCCGTCATCGCTGATCGCTTCCCTCGATCGCTACAGAGGTGCTCTTGGCTCATGCCCCTCAATCGAGGTCCCAGGCCATGTTCTGTTGCCCTGTGATCCTGAGTGGCCCGCCGGCTTTGACAGTCTGGAGCGCCCGCCACTGTCGCTTCAGTGGTGTGGGCACAGAGAGTTGCTGTCGTTGCTCTCGTCACAGCAGGCGATTGCTGTGGTGGGGACGAGGCGTCCCTCCGCTCACGGTCGTCGGATGGCGGAAGCACTGGGCCGAGCTCTTGCCCAGGCTCACTGGCCGGTGGTCAGTGGTCTTGCCGAAGGCATTGATGCCGCTGCTCATCGAGCCTGTCTGCGTGCGGGTGGCCGTCCTGTCGCTGTTCTTGGAACACCCCTCCATCGCGCTTATCCGTCCCAGCATCGCGGCTTGCAGCAGGAGGTGACTCAGGCGGGGTTGTTGATGACTGAGCTCCGCGATTCCGAGCGGGTCATGCGATCAAGTTTTGCTCTGCGCAACCGTTTGCTGATCGCGCTCACCAGGGCTGTTGTGGTGGTCGAGTGTCCGAAGCACAGTGGAGCGCTCCGCTCGGCCTCCGTGGCACGTGCCATGGGGATCCCGGTTTGGGTTGTGCCAGGTGATGCTCTGCGTGAATCGGCGCAGGGCAGCAATGCTCTGCTCCGATCGGGAGCTCTGCCCTTGATCAACGTTCAGCATCTGATCGATCAAGTCGGATCAGGGCCTTGTCCATCCAGATCCGCACCAGGCCAAACCAGTGTTTTGCAGCCAGAGAACGTTTTCCCCGTCGGTTCTGTTCAGAACCGCTTGCTCAAGCTGGTGCATCAAGGTTCCAGCTTCGAGGAGATGGTGCAGTCATTGCAATCCAGTTCCGAGTCTGTCGCCGCTGAGCTTCTGAAGCTTGAGTTGTCTGGTCTGGTCGTGGCCCAGTCAGGCCTGCGTTGGCGCCCCCTCTAGGTTGTTTTCATGGTGTCTGTGCAATGTTCAGGACAGGAGTTGCTGGCCTGGCGTCGCACACAGTTGCTACGCGGTGGGAGGGCTGCTGATCTCGACTGGCTGCTGGCGATGGCGGCCGACCTGAGCTGGGCGGAGCTGCAAAGGCTGCGAATCCTGCCGGAGTCGACTGCACCGCTCGCCAGCTCGCTTGAGTCATTGGAGCAGCTGTGGTCACAGCATCTTCAGGGTCATGTTCCCTTGCAACATCTCGTCGGACGCTGCCCCTGGCGTGATTTTGAGCTCCGCATCAGCCCAGCGGCACTGATCCCCCGCCAGGAGACCGAGCTGCTGATTGATTTTGCGCTCGATTGTCTTCAGGCGCAGCCATTGGGCAGATTCCCCATCGCAGGTCGCTGGGCTGATCTGGGAACAGGCAGCGGCGCGATGGCGATTGCTCTGGCCCGAGCTCTGCCGCGATGGGACGGACATGCCGTGGATCTCAGTGCTGCGGCTCTTGATTTGGCCCATGCCAACCTCAATGCCCTCACGCCATCCCGCAAATGGCTGCTGCATCAAGGCTCCTGGTGGGAACCTCTGCGCAGCTGGTGGGGGCGTTTCGACCTTGTGGTGTCCAATCCCCCTTACATCCCTTCAGGGGTGGTCGAGGCCCTCGACCCTCTCGTTCGCGACCATGAACCAAGGCAGGCTCTTTGGGGTGGCGAAGATGGTCTGGACTGCTGCAGGGCGATCGTGGAACGGGCTCCTCAGGCACTCTCCCCGGGTGGATGGCTGCTGCTTGAGCACCATCACGATCAAAGTGATCGGGTGCTCGGCCTGATGAGTTCTGCTGGGCTGGAGCTCACCGCAGCCCGTTCCGATCTCAGTGGAGTCAAGCGCTTCGCCATCGCCAGGCGGCCACTGGGCGCTGAAGCTGTTGCACGACCTTCCTGATGACCATTGACAACACTTCACTGATGTCAGCCGAGGAGATGGCCGGACATCTCAGGACTGGTGGCGCAGCACTCCTGCCCACGGACACTCTGCCCGCGCTTGCCGCTGCACCGGAGCATGCGGCTCAGATCTGGACCCTCAAGCAGCGCCCGCAGGACAAACCGTTGATCCTGATGGGCGCACAGGCGGATCAGTTACTGGCGCTCACCAGTTCAGAAGCCAGGATTGACGCCGAACCGCTCGCCCTGCGCTTCTGGCCCGGCGCACTCACTCTGGTGCTGCCTGTGCAGGGAACTCTGAGTCAGAGCCTGAACCCCGGTAGGCGAACACTGGGAATGCGCATTCCAGCTTGCGATGCCACGCGAGCACTGCTGGCTCAGAGCGGTCCACTGGCCACCACCAGTGCCAATGCTTCGGGAGCACCTCCCAGCCGCAGTGCAGAGGAAGCCGCTGCCGTGTTCCCTCGTTTGCCGTTGCTGGCGCCTGTGCCCTGGCCTGCTCCATCCGGTCTGGCCAGCACCGTGATCGCCTGGACATCGCCCGGATGCTGGCAACTGCTGCGCCAGGGCGCTGTGATGGCTGATGTGATTAAACACTCACCCCCATGCTCTGGTTGATCGCGCTTGTGCTGCTGCTCCAGGCCCTCTTTCACTGGATGCTGGAGCCGGGGATCACATGGCTCACACCCGTGTTTGAGCTGAAGGTGTTGCCCTGGCTTTTGGCCCTTCTGGGGATCTGGTTGTTGGCTGGACCTAAGGAATCCGATAGGACGCCATAAAGAGTGGGATTTCAGTCCCCAGAAGCCGGCTGACGGATTTGAACCGACGACCTTCGCTTTACAAAAGCGCTGCTCTACCGCTGAGCTAAGCCGGCAATGACGGCACTCTACCGGCGCACATCCTTCAGCTCGGTTTGACCTGCTGCATCCACCAGAGGCTGAGCTGCAGCCTTGAGCGACAGCCTGTTTTGCCGAGGGAACGGCTGATGTGGGTTTCAACCGTTCGAATGCTCAGAACCAGCGTCTCAGCGATTGCACGGTTGCTTTTGCCCTCCAACAGAAGGTCGAGCACGCCCATTTCGGCGGGAGTGAGCTCAAGGTTCGTCATGGGTTGTGGGAACGCCTGCTGAAGGGATTCCCCCTCAATTCCATGCGTCTACTCGTTCGAGCTGGCCGCCATCGAACGACGGATCGGCAGATTGGCCACGAGTGCCGTGACACGATCCTCGGTCTCCAGGCTCACATCGCCTTCCTCGAGATCGATGTCCACATATTTGGCCACGACTTCAAAGATTTCGCGTCGCATCTGATCGAGAGTTTCCGGGCTCAGGTCGCTGCGATCATGGGCCAGAACAAGCTGAAGGCGCTCACGCGCAGTGGTCGCACTGGCTGGTTGACGACGCAGGATTTTGTCGAGCAAGTCGCGCAAGGTCATGGCGTTCAGAAAATCTTCGTTTGCATCAGTCGGCGCACCCTGGCGCGTATCCCACGTCGTTCCTTCGCAGGGTCCATCAAGGGAATGTCTTCTCCCTGGAGACGACTGGCGATGTTTCCATAAGCCTTGGCTGCAGGAGACGCACTTCCGTTCAGGGTCAGCGGTTCGCCCCGGTTGGTGCTCACGATCACCTGCTCATCTTCAAGAACAAGGCCAAGCAGTGGCAGAGCGAGGATGTCTGTGACATCGTCGACCGCGAGCATGTCCTGATTGGCCATCATTTTCGGCCGGACCCTGTTCAGCACGAGTTGCACCGGTGACACCCCATGGGTGTTGAGCAGTCCGATCACACGATCGGCATCCCTGACTGCGGACACTTCCGGAGTCGTGATCACGATCGCTTCCTTCGCTGCTGCCACGGCATTCTTGAAGCCGTCTTCGATGCCTGCCGGGCAGTCGATCAACACGTAGTCGAAACGCTCGGACAACATCCCTGCGATGGTTTGCATGTCTTCAGGTTTCAACCACTCGAGCATGCGCGGATTGCCTGCAGGCAGCAGTGCCAGGTTCGGCTCCTGCTTGTGTTTCACCAGTGCCTGATCAAGTCGGCAGGTCTCTGCCAGCACTTCCTGGGCGGTGTAAACGATTCGGTTCTCGAGGCCGAGCAGCAGATCGAGATTGCGAAGGCCGAAGTCGGCATCGAGAACCACTGTGCGAGCTCCTTGCCCGGCCAGTGCAATCCCGAGATTGGCAGTGAGGGTGGTCTTGCCGACGCCACCCTTTCCCGAGCAGATCAGGATCGTTCGCGAATTGGTCACGGGGTCCCGGTTTGATCGCGCCACCTTAATGGCATCGATCCTTCCCGTCCGCCTCAATGTGATCAGGGTTGTTGAGCCGCAAAGGGTGGACTGGCCGGTTCGATGGCAATGGCTCCATCGAGAATGCAGGCCTGCTCGGCGAGGCCAGGCTGGGGCCGCTCATCAGGCCCCCTCGCCACAAGTTCTGCGATGCGCAGCTGCAGAGGCCGCAGCTGCAGTGCCACGATTTTTGCGTTGCCGTTGCCCTGACGACCTGCGTGGGCCCGGCCGCGCAGGCGTCCCCAGACATAGACATCTCCATCGGCCGACGCCGATCCCCCTGGATTCACATCACCCACAATCAGCAGATGACCACGGGTTTCGATGTGATCACCGGATCGCAGGGTCCCCCGATGAACGGTCAAGCCAGCGATGCTTTCAGGGCGCTTCTGCTGATCAGCGCTCGCCTCACCGGCAGGGTGGTCATGGGTTGCCAGTCGCGCGGTCAACCCCAGTGCAGTTGCACTGATCAAGGTGTTCCGGCAGCGGGTCGTCACCACATGGACGTCGTGGCCAGCCGCATGCAAGGCCGTGAGCAGTTCGTCCAGCTCGCGACAACTCAGGCTCCAGTCTCCGGTGTCGAGATCGATCGTCCTCCCGGGGAGGGACGCGAGCTGCGCGGGAAGCCATTGCTGCCAGGAAATGGATCGGAATGCAGGCAGCTGCAGGCAGTCAGGAACAGAGGGCGATGGTTCAGCGGTCATGGCCGGACAGTAGGGAGGTCATCGGCCTCTAGCGACTGCTGGCCATGGCCAGCGACAGTTCGCTTGAGATTTCTCCTGGGTGAATCAACCAGGCTGATGCGGCGGGAATGGCGAGGCTGTTCACCAGCGGCGAGCACTGCTCCAGAGCCTGAAGGCTGTGACCGTCCCAGAGGCGTAAACCACCTCGATACGGGTGATACCCGCGAATCTGATGATGTCGAAGTCCACAGCAGATTTCAGGGTCGAGGCCTGCTTTGACGGCGTAGGTCTGTGCTTTGGCCAGAAGCTCCAACTGCGCTGATGCATCCATCTGGCTGACATCCACGGCCTTGAACAATCGACGGTTCAGAAATCGATCGCAAAGATCGGCAAGCGGCTCCGGTGCTTCCTCTCGCCATCGTTGGAAGTGGTAACCGGTGCGCTGGTCATCGTTGGCGAGATAGCTGTGGAGTTCGAGCTCCTGGGTTGTCCACAGCCATGCCTGCATGGTCCGGTCAGCCCAGATCCGCTTTGGGCCGAGCAGGCGAGCCTGGCGTATCAGCTGCTCGAGCAACCAGTTGCAAACAACATTGAGGCGATGGTTGTAGACACTGCGATACATGAGGCTCCGTACCACCAGGTAGTGCTCAACAGCCATCAGTCCTTTGGGATGAATGGCCAGTTCACCATCGGGTGCCAGGGTGATCGCACTGAGGATTCGGTCAAGATCCAGCTGTCCGTATCGGGCTCCGGTGCTGTAGCTGTCGCGCAACAGGTAATCCAGACGATCGCAGTCAAGCTGGCTGCTCACCAGAGCCTTGATCACGCCACGTTCTGCACGTCCGTGTTCCAGAAGGTCGGCGACCGAGGCCGCGGTTCCTTCTGAAAACTGTTCCAGCGGTTCATGGATGTCGGGGTGTTCACGGATCACACGTGCTGACCAGTGCTCATGGTGCGTTCCAAACATCTCTTCGCCGGTATGGCTGAGCGGTGCATGGCCGAGGTCATGGAGCAGAGCAGCGGCGTAAAGCACACCCTTTTGTCGGTCCAGAGAGGGATCGAGATCAATCAGCCTGCCCATCGCCCGTCGGGCGATGGCAAACACACCGAGGGAGTGGGTGAACCGACTCGACTCGGCGCCGTGAAACGTGAGGAATGCCGGCCCCAGCTGGCGGATGCGCCGAAGTCGTTGGAAAGGGGCCGAATCCACGAGCGCGAGCACCATGGCTTCGGCTGGTTGATCCGCATTCAGCCTGATGCCGTGATGGAGAGGGTCGTGATAGGTGCGTGACCGCATTCAGCTCATCGGCTCCGCTTCAACGTCGTCGCTGATCGGCATCTGATCCGTGTTCGCCTGACTGGCTTCCTGATCAATCATCGACTGGAGAACCCGCTCGGCGTCCGCCAGCCAGAGATCGCCCTCTCCTCCGGGATTCAGTGGTTCAGGACCATCCAGGATTCTGTCCGGAGTGATGCCTTCGCCCTGAATGTCCCGACCGCTGGGGGTGACATAGCCCGCCACGGTCACGGCGAGCCCACTGCCATCGCTGAGGTTCGTCAGGGTCTGAATCAGCCCTTTGCCGAATGTGTTGCTTCCGAGCAGCAGCGATCGGCCATCGTCCTGGAGGGCGCCAGCAAGAATTTCGCTGGCGCTTGCGGTGCCTCCATTGACCAGCGTCACCATTGGTCCTGCGTAGAGCACATCCGGCCCCGACTGGATCGGATCGGCGATTCCGCTGCGGTTGCGGGTCTCCACGATGGGTTGCTGATTCAGGAATGCATCGGCAACCGCAAGCCCGGCGCTGACAAGTCCGCCCGAGTTGTTGCGCAGGTCGAGCACCAGTCCCTCGACGCTCTTGTCGGACAGCTCATCGATGGCTTCGCGCACCTGGTCCGGAACGCCCTCACTGAATTGCGTGATGCGGATGTAGCCGAGAGTGTGGGCATCACTGCGCAGCCTCCGCGTCCGCACAGGACGCAGGTCGATGTTGCGCCGTTCCAGGGTCAGTTCCTGTTCCTCTCCTTGCGGCGATTGCAGGGTGAGCACCACCTGGGTTCCAACAGCACCTCTCAGACGAGCCGCAGTCGTCTCGAGACCAAGCGTCTCGACCGCTTCTCCATTGACGGCCACGACTTCTGTCCCGCTCACAATGCCGGCTTCAGCGGCTGGGGATCCTTCCAGCGGGGCAATCACCACGATGTTGTTGCTGTCCTGACGATGACCAAGCTGCAAGCCAACGCCGCTGAGGTTTCCCTCATTGCTGGCTTTCATCACCTCATAGTCCGCCGGTCTCAGCAGGCGGGTGTAGGGGTCATTGAGCGGCAGAAGCATCGCTTCGATGGCGCTGTAAGCCTCTTCGCTGCTTTCAATGGTGTTTTCAAGCGCCTTCTGACGCAGGCGCTTCCAGCGGATCCGATCGAACTGCTCAGGGTCCAGATAACCCTGATTCACCAGACGCCAACTCTCCACAACCAGTTGCTGCGCATCGTTGAGCGCCAGGGCCTGCGGACTGGCCATCAGAGCAATCAGGATGGCACTCACCAGGCCAAAAGCCAGATGTCGCAGACGATCTGGCCATCCGTTAACAGTCGGCAACATTGGCTTCATCCCGGCCCGCAACTGGAACGTCATCAGTAGACTCTCGCAATCCAAGCCCACCTCTGCATGGCGAACTCCTCACCCGTCTACGACTGGTTCCAGGAACGTCTTGAAATTCAGGACATTGCTGATGACATCAGCAGCAAGTACGTGCCCCCACACGTCAACATTTTTTACTGCCTCGGCGGAATCACACTCGTGTGCTTCCTGATTCAGTTCGCGACCGGCTTCGCGATGACCTTCTACTACAAGCCAACGGTCGCCGAGGCCTACAGCTCCGTTCAGTACCTGATGACGGATGTGAGCTTCGGATGGCTGATTCGTTCCGTGCATCGCTGGAGCGCCTCGATGATGGTGCTGATGCTGATCCTTCACGTGTTCCGGGTCTACCTGACCGGCGGCTTCAAGCGTCCTCGTGAGCTCACCTGGGTCACCGGCGTCACCATGGCTGTGATCACGGTTTCCTTCGGTGTCACCGGCTATTCCCTTCCCTGGGATCAGGTTGGCTACTGGGCTGTGAAGATCGTTTCCGGTGTTCCTGCGGCGATTCCCGTGGTCGGAGACTTCATGGTTGAGCTGCTTCGCGGTGGTGAAAGCGTTGGCCAGTCGACCCTCACCCGTTTTTACAGCCTCCACACCTTCGTGATGCCCTGGCTTCTGGCGGTCTTCATGCTCATGCACTTCCTGATGATCCGGAAGCAAGGCATTTCCGGTCCCTTGTGATCCATTTCAGTCTCTGAGCGCCTCCCCGCTCAGCACCCACTGTCTGACTAAGGTTCCAACATCGCTCACTGATCCATGCACATTCTCAAGAAGCCGGATCTGAATGATCCCAAGATGCGCGCCAAGCTCGCCAAGGGCATGGGCCACAACTATTACGGCGAGCCTGCCTGGCCGAACGACCTGCTTTATATCTTCCCAGTCGTCATCCTGGGCACCATTGCTTGCATCGTCGGTCTTGCAGTGCTCGATCCCGCCATGCTCGGCGACAAGGCTGATCCCTTCGCAACGCCACTGGAGATTCTCCCTGAGTGGTACCTCTATCCGGTCTTCCAGATTCTGAGAGTGGTTCCCAACAAACTTCTGGGGATCGCGCTTCAGACTCTTGTGCCCCTGGGCCTGATGCTCGTTCCGTTCATCGAAAGCTTCAACAAGTTCCAGAATCCATTCCGTCGCCCTGTCGCCATGGCCGTGTTCCTGTTTGGAACCGCCACCACCATTTATCTGGGAATTGGTGCTGCCATGCCCATCGACAAGTCTCTGACACTGGGCCTGTTCTGAATCTCCGCTCCCTGGATATTTCCTCAGCCCAGCCTTATGGCTGGGCTTTTTTAATGGTGATCCAAGTCGTGATGACTGTCTTCCGGATCTTCGTCGGCAGGGTCAGGGACCGCTCCCTCATCAAGATCCAGAAGCAGCACGTCGTCAGGATTGACGCGTAGAAAGTGATGAAGCAGTAGGAAGCCGACAATGGTCCAGGTCTGGTAGGTCCTGGATTGTTGACCAACCCAGGTCCCGGTTGGGCCATCGAAGTATTCAGCCCACTGCTGTCTTGGCAACTGATTGAGGTGGCTCCAGTAGCACTCCTCCAGCAGCGCTTTCATCTGCCCCATCAGCAGAACATCGGCATGGGGGTGACGCCGCTCGTGCAGCAGGATTGAACCCCCGAAGAACCACAACAGGCTTGGCCAGTGCCCGCCGTTGTGATAGCTCCAAGGCCAGTTTTTCGGGTCTGATCCGGTCTTGTTCTGCCACTCGAGACTTTCCATCGGAGGGTGGCAGATGCGCATCGGCATCTCCGCCATCAGGTGATCGCGGTTGTGCAGTGTCAGGCGAAAGAGAGCCCGTTGTTGTGGGGCTGTGAGCAACCCGAACAGGCAGCCCAGCGAATTGCCGAGGCTGTAGAAGCGGAAGTCAGGACGTCCTGTTCGCATGTTGCCGATCAGGTAGCCACCGCGGTTTTCGAGCCAGTCCTGCAACCAGTCAGGAATGACCTGGGGCTGAACGTTGAATTCGTTCTGGTGCTGGTTGTCGCCGTACTGTTCGGTTGGTCTCCGCCTCAGCACCTGCATCGTTTTGCTGGTGACCCAGTAGTGCTTGAGAAGAAACTGGCGAAGGTCGTGAACCCACTGGCGGGTCAGCACAAGTCGTTGATCCAGAAGTCTGCTGCTGTGGTGCTTTCGCCCAAGCTCCATCAGCTGCGTGCAGCAACGAAGGGATCCGTACAACAACACCTCCACTTCCAGTGGGGCACCCCAGACGTCCATCGGACGGTCGATCATGAACGCGCAATCCGGCACGAACAGCACCGGGGTTCCCTCAAAGGTGGGGTGCAACACCAGGTCGAGCAGAAGCTGAACACCACGCTGAACGGCCTGACTGGAGGCGAATTCTTCGTCTCCGCTTGATTTCACATACATCCAGCAGAGCACCGGCCACCAGAGGCTTGCGTCCACTGATGTGATCCGACCGATGGACCGCTGGCCGTAGTCAGCAATCAGATGGCCTTCCTCTTCCACGAAGCTTGTGGGGAAGACACCGCGCGTCTGGTAGGTGGTGCTCTGCAGATCAAGACAGATGGTCAGGAACTGCCGCACGATGTCGAATCGCTTCTGCGTGAGCAGGTAGACCATCACGGGAACGTTGTCCCTCAGGAAGATCTCGCCGTAGTTGAGCGCTTCATCGTGCCGGGGATGCTCCAGGGCGGCGACGCTGCCCGCCAGCTGACCACGCAGAGGAATGAGCGTGCGCTCGAAGTGTTCGCGGGCCTTCTGGACCACCTGGTCTTCCTTCGAGCTCGGTCGAACACGCTGGTTCTGCTGGCTGAAGCGTCCTGCCATGATCCGTTGCGTGTAGCCAAAACGTAGTGCTGGCGTTCGATTACGGCAGTGGAAGCAAGTCTTGAGATGCGATTGCTTGCGTTTAAGGCATGTGGTGAGTTATGTTTTTGGACTGCGCGGAAGGCGGAAGCCTGAGGCGCAGCCACTGAGCATGAAGAGCGCGAGCTTGTAATGTTTGGGGGTGCTTACGA
>CAJXFG010000035.1 GCA_913052185.1 uncultured Synechococcus sp.
TGCGTCGCAGCGGTCGTTTGCTTCCCCATCTGCCGGCCCTGCGTCATCTCAGCGGTGCCTTCGGGCCATTGGTGGATCGACATCTTCAGGATCCCTTCCTTCGTCACTGGGTTGATCTGCTCTGCTTTCTGATCAGTGGCATGCCCATGGCTGACACCAATGCAGCAGCCATGGCAACGCTGTTCGGTGAGTGGTTTGATCCGGAGGCCTGTCTCGATTTTCCCAGGGGCGGCAGTGCCGCCGTTGTGCAGGCCTTGGTGCGTGGACTTGAGAAGCACGGCGGCAACCTGCGACTCGGAGCCCGTGTCAAGCGTGTCCTGCTGGATGGAGATCGGGCTGTCGGTGTCGAGCTGGTCAACGGTGAGCAGATCACGGCGAATCATGTGGTCAGCAATGCCGATGCCTGGAGCACGGCGGCCCTGCTGCCTGAGGCGGCATCACCCACCTGGCGAGATCAACGTCTGCAGACTCCGACCTGCGGGTCCTTTTTGCATCTGCATCTCGGTTTTGATGCGAGTGGTCTTGAGGACCTGCCCATTCACACGGTCTGGGTTGGTGACTGGGAGCGCGGAATCGATGCTGAGCGCAATGCCGTGGTGGTTTCGATTCCGTCGGTGCTTGATGCCTCCATGGCGCCCGCCGGTCAGCATGTTCTGCATGCCTATACCCCGGCCAATGAACCCTGGTCTGAGTGGAGTGATCTGAAACGTGCAACGGCTGCCTATGAGACACGGCGTGAGCAGCGCTGCTCGGTGTTCTGGGAGGTGCTGGAACAACGCATTCCCGATCTCCGCAGTCGATGCCGGATCGTGATGGAGGGCACGCCTCTCACGCATCGCCATTACCTGTCTGTGCACGAGGGCAGTTACGGGCCAGCTCTTTCGGCAGCCCAGGGTTTGTTCCCAGGCGTGCAGACACCTCTGAAAGGTTTGCTTCAGTGCGGGGCCAGCACCTTCCCCGGCATTGGCATTCCACCGGTGGCTGCCAGTGGAGCGATGGCAGCCCATGCGATCACCGGACAGCGGGCTCAGAAGCAACTGCTGGAGAGTCTCTGTCTCTGATCAGCTCCATCACCTGAGCGGTGGTCAGCGGCTGGAGACGCGCTTCGCTGCTGAGTTCTTTAAGTTCCGGGTGTCTTGGACAGCAGGAGTTCCCCGTGGTCGTGCAGGTTTTGAACGACAACGAGCGCTTCAAGCTCGATGACAGCGATGACGCGCTGTTTTACAGCGATCCCCGCTTTGTTCAGCATCTCGATGCCGCATTTCGTCAGAGGCTGACCCAGCTGTATCGCCAGCGGATCCCCGGTTGTGCGGTCGTGCTTGATCTGATGAGCAGCTGGGTGAGCCATCTGCCGGAGGAACAGCGCTATGAGCAGGTGATCGGTCACGGGCTGAATGCCCAGGAATTGCAGGCCAACCCCCGTCTCGATCGTCACTGGGTGCAGAACCTGAATCGCGACCAGCAACTTCCTCTCGACGACGCCAGTGTGGATTGCACCTTGATCGTCGCCGGTTGGCAGTATCTGCAGCAACCCGAGGCCGTGGCTGCCGAGCTGCTGCGCATCACCCGACCGAAGGGGCAGGTCATCTGTGCGTTCAGCAACCGCATGTTTTTCACGAAAGCCCCTCAGATCTGGACCGATGGCGGTGACGGCGATCACCTCCGCTATGTGGCGGAGGTGATGATGGCTCAGGGGTGGCCCAAGCCCGAATTGATTGCTGAACAGACGCAGCAACCGGGCCCACTGGGCTGGGTCGGTGCGAAGGGGGATCCATTCTTTGCGGTGATCGCCACCAAACCGTTGCCTTCAGACGCTGTCTGAGTCGGTTGGGTCGTCCGGAGGAATCGGCTGCCAGCCGCTCTGCCATTGCGTCTTGTCCTGAAGCTGCGTCCAGCGTTCTCTCAGCCGCACCTGTGGACTCAGCAGTGAAGCCAGTTCCACCCAGCGATCAGCACCGCGTCCACCCTGAAGGATCACCCGGAAATGGCGGCGACCTGCTCGTGGACTCAGGCTGGTCCAGGCTTCGGCTGGTTTCCAGGGCACAGATCTAGGCAAGGGTTGGGTCCATGATCATGCCCTCCGGTCGGGCGGATGGGCGACTTCTAGGGGGGTGAGACCCGACCCCTTCAGCAGCTCGCAATGGCCTCCTGCAGGCTCACCACCGCTTGTTGCTTGGAACTGGTGATCTCCAGAATCTTGCCGATTGAATCGGGGGTGTTGAGGGCTTCGATGCAGCAGCGCGCCACCAGTCGGCGCGGGATTGAATCGCTGTCCTGCTTGTCAGCGCCTGTCCACAGCACGCCTTCTTCCTCCAGGTCGTCCTCACGTTCACTCAGGCCTCCGGGTCGGATCACGGTCCAATCGAGACCACTCTTCTCCAGATTGCGCTCACCGATCCGCTTCCACACCAGGATCAAACCAAACAGGTTGAGCGGGTGCTTCCAGCGCCCTGCGCACAAGGAACTCACCAGGACCACGCGCTTGACACCAACGCGTTTGCAGCTTTCGATCTGGCGCTCCACACCCCAGGCATCGACCTTCATCGGCCCCGTCAGATCCACAGAGGGACGGGCGCCGGTTGCAATCACCAGAGCATCGACATCGCGCAGAGAGTCATCCAGCGCAGTCGCATCCATCAGACTGAGCCGATGCTGTTCGCATGCTTCCAGTGACGACGGAATCTGCGATTGGGCACGAAGCAGCAGCCTTGCCTGATCACCGGCAGCCAGCACTTCCTCAGCAATGCGAAAACCGGTCTTTCCGGAGGCACCGCTTACGGCAATCGTGCGCGTCATCTCTGATCCAAGCGAGCACGAAACGATAGCCACAAAGGCCATGCTGCAGCTCGACCGCTGATACGGCAGTCGACCTGGATGGTCTGATGTGGCACTGCCGATCGGCTTCGCCAGCAGAGCCGAGAACAGGAAAGCCCCCGCCGCGTTACACAGCTTTACAAATGGGCTATAGTTGTTTACAGAACTTCATGATCTCGCTGATGACTGATTATTCCGCGGCTATCTACGGGCTCATCGCATTCACCGCTGTTATCACTGCAGGTGTGGTTTACGTGCTGGCCCAGCCAACCGACCTGCCTTCCGTCAAAGCAAGAGGCTGATTGATGTCGATCGATACGCGTTGCCGAGAGCAGCAATCAGTTGCTGATCAGATGTTCATGGACTTCAAATACACCAGACCTGGTTCTCAGGAGCAGGTTCGCGCCTTGTCCACACTCAGTTTTCTGGTTGGAATGTGGTCTGATTTCCTGGTAAGCGAAGAGCGCAGGATGAGTTCTGCCTTGACACTTGAAGCGCGGTCATAGTTGTCGGCTTCAGCTGCCGGCAGCCAGTTGATCCCGAGGCCCTTTTGGGCGAAAACCATCCCGGCTTCCCTTTGCACATAAGGCTCTGATTCGGTGGTTTTGAGTATCGATTCCTACGGCGCAATGGCTTGATCCACGCGATAACGAGCCTGCACGGAGTTCTGCTCCGGGAAGCGCTTAGGGAGAGTTGAGACGGGCCGCCACCCGTCTTTTTTGTGGGTCATTCAGAATCAGAATCTCACTCTCAGAGTTCATGCCTGGCAAGGATGTTGATCTTGCGGTGATCGGTGCCGGACTGTCAGGTTGCGCCCTGGTGGCCGCTTTGAGAACACATGGCTGGGCTGGGACCATCCAGCTTCTGGAGGCTGGACGAGGGCCTGGGGGGCGCTGTGCCACCAGGAGACGGCGCGATGATCCTCTGTGGCGACTGGACCATGGATCCCCGACTCTGAGTTTTCAGAGCGAACCGCAAGGCCAGTTGCGGGAGCTGATCAGATCGCTGGAGCAACGCGGTGTGCTTCGCGTTGACGATGAGCCTGTCGTCGGTCTGGATCACCACGGTGCCGCCGTCGAGCCACCTGATCACCCGCTGCTGCGGGGGCCTCGATGGCGCGGTATTCCCACCATGGCGACGGTGGCGGAGACGTTGCTTGCCGATGGCTCTGATGGCGTTGATGTCCGCTTCGGGGAGCGGATTGAGACTCTCTCCAGAGAGGGTGGGCGCTGGTTGCTTCCCGGTGGCGTGCGTGCCGGCATGGTGGTGCTGAGCGGCACTCTTCTGGCTCATCCCCGTTCTCTGGCAATGCTTGGCCGAAGCGATGTGCCCTTGCGTGATGCAGTTCCCGAGCAGGACGACCCTGTTCTTGACCAGGCACTCGCCTGGATTGCCGACCTCAACGCAAGCGTGCGCTGGAATCTGATGCTGGAGTGTTCAGCGGTGGATCTCGATCCATTGCCACGGCAGATCTGGTTGACATCTCAGGCCCAGCAGCAATTCGGCGTGGAGCGTGTGGTGCTGCAGGTTCAGCAGCAGGATCGCCTTGGTCTGGTGATCCATGGCCTCGATGATGGTGCCTTGATCACGCCGGAAACACAGCCACTGCTCTTAAAAGCTCAGGAACAGCGATTGCTCGCCGTGCTTCCTGAACTCCTTGCCCCCTGGCCAGCACTGCAACGGATTCTGTCTGGTGCTCGTTCGCTTGGCGTGATGCGATGGGGTGCTGCCCAACCCTTGGATCAGGGCATGCCGCAGGCACTTCAGTGGTGCAGACAAGCCGGTGTGGGGTTCTGTGGAGACTGGATCGCAGGACCTGGGTTTGGGATGGCGGAAGGGGCTCTTCAGAGCGGTTTGGACCTGGCGGAATTGATGGCTTCTCAGTGATGCCCCTCTCTGTTTGAGCCTCGGCTCTTCCGTGAGTTGAGGGAATCATCACAGGATTGTGATAACTGCTGGCGGCGATCCGGCGAGCGCGTCACAACAGAGAAAAGGTCGTTTCCCATGAGCAGTCGATTTCAGCCTGTCCGGGTCCATGCGAGCGTGCACGATGACGAGCCATGCCAGTGCAGTGATTGTTTGGCCTTGCGTCGTCGTTTGACTCAGATGGTCAACGAGACCAAGCCGTTCCCTGGGTCGCATCGTCCTGTCTACGCCTGCCGTTGAGGCCATCAAT
Source organism: uncultured Synechococcus sp. (assembly GCA_913052185.1). Taxonomy (GTDB): domain Bacteria; phylum Cyanobacteriota; class Cyanobacteriia; order PCC-6307; family Cyanobiaceae; genus Synechococcus_C. Next base: position 4,991 of record CAJXFG010000035.1, read on the forward strand.
GATTCCTGGGTGCTCCACTCCATCGCCAAGCTCTTATCCCCATCATGAGCAGAAAAGTGCATGGACCTACGGGCTCAGTGCACAGCAGCATCTGTCACCGCTGGCTCGACAGGTTGACATCGCTGATGCAGCTCCAGTTCTGGCTTGGTGACGCCAGAGAGTCGGAGTTGATCGCTTCTGCTGAGAGGCTGCTGGCTCGGTTCTAGCCAGCCTTTTCGCCCTTGCAGCTATCTGACTTCCGCAGATTGTCCTCAGTCCAGAGCCCCTGCAGCTGCCTAGGACCACACTGTTTGTATGGCAAAAGATCAGATCCAAATCAGCATTCCTGCTTCTGACTACTCAAAGGTGAGAGCAGCTCTCTGCAGGGTCGGTTGTGGCAATACACCAACTTCAGAGGAGGCAGCCTTGCTCCATGGCCTGATGAGAACTCTTGAATCTGCTCGGGGGCAACTGCTGAGTGGAAGCCTCATGGATGGAGTCACTCCAGAGCTGGGCTGAGCTGGCTCGGGTTTAGCCGTACTCCGGGCACCATCCGGCCTGGTCTTGCCAGGTTGGGCTCCAGTGGCGACAGCGTTTGATCAGGTGATCGCCCTGCTGGAGCTGCTGCTGCCTGAGGTTGCAGGCCACCATCGTGCGGCAGTGAGCATCGGTGCCATAGGCAAAGTGCTGGCACGTCAGACAGATCCTGGCTCCCTTCCAGCTCTGAAGCTCTTTCTCATCCACAAACTCCCACTCCTCCATCGCACCTTTTTGTAGCAGTACATCTGTACTAGCCCGGAAAGGCTGGTTTGGTCAAGGTGCTCCCGAGGCGGTCTGGTGACCGACTTGGCGAGAGGGTGTGGTGGTGGATTGGCTTATGGAGGCGGGGCGGGGTGATGGGATCCACTCCGCAGGAATGGTCTTCGACGATGACGCTCCTTCGCGGAGCCATCAGCCAGGCTTCAGAATCCAGTTTCCTGGCTTTCATCAATGCGAGCGTTGCTGCTGGCTGTGCTTTCCCTGGCAGCATTCGCCATTGTTTTGGCCAATGCAGTCAAGGCCGATTACTCAATTCATGTTGGCAGCAGAACGCCTCCGGCAGAGGCCCATTGCCATCGCGTCGCAACGCGCAGCACTGACGACGGCAGGGTTCTGAATGTCTATCACTGCCGGCCATAAAAAAGAGGCAGAGTGCCAGCCCTGCCCCTCAGTTTTCTCGTCGTGCCACCCAAGGCAGGTAGACACGCGAACCATCTCGTCATCGACGCGATTCGGTCGTGTGCACGGACACCAAATCGGTAGCTCATTCGTTTGAACTGGCCTTGTTTGAGTCGTTAGGCGCCAAACCCCTTTTTAGATGACGGCTTCTGTTCTGTCCTTTTGCTGGATTTGACGCTTATTTCCACAGGATCGCTCTTGAAAAAAACACCATCCAGCCAGACAGTGATGATGTAAACAACGATCAGAACTGGAATCAGAACAAGCCATTGATTCTCAAATTCATAGGGAAGTTGCTGAACCCCAAAGATCGCAAGGTATCCGGTGATCAGAGTGAAGACAAATCTGCGAATGCTGGCGGGATTCAAGGCAGGCTCGTGGTTTGATTAAACAGCTCAATTGCTCCAGGCACCCTTGGATCGGATGTCAGGTTGTCACTGCTGCCGTCGATCAGGCGAGATCTGGCAGCCCGTGTGAATTGGAGATGCTCAAGGTTCCAATGATTCAACCGGTGAGCAGCTCTCCAGGCATCCAGCTGTAACAACAGTGTTCATTGGCTGCAGTGGTCACTCACTGTCCAGTGCTTTGCCCAGGATCTCCAGGCGTTGTGCATTCACACCCAGGTCCGACTCTCCGAGGCGCGAGATCGAGCGTGCCTGAACAGTGGCTTCGTCCTTGGCATACAGCTCAAGGTCGTCAACGAAACCAAAGATTCTGCTGCTGAATGTGGCATGGAGGTAGTTGTCGCTTTGCTCGACGATCTCTGTGCGAGGAGTGTTCTCGATTCGTTTGGAAAGTAGTTGCAGTGAAGCTGCAGCGTCGGCAACCTTCCACTGGGCGCTCGCGCAGTGGGCTGGGCCTGGGCATGAACTCAGATGCCCAGCATCAATTCCCAGATCGGCGGGAACGGGGCCAACGAAATGGAAGAGGGCCAGTACAAACGGGATGCTGATCTGCAGCAAAATGTGAGGCATGCTGATTCGAACTCCTGCAGATCCGCCATCTTATCGGGTCTCTGTGATGATGATTAGTTGCTTTGGTTCGCTGAAATGATCAAAACAGAATCGAAGTTGTTCAATTGTTTGCTTGGAACGATTGAAATCCCTGATTGCTCAGCATGTGTAAAATATTTGGCCAAGGTTCTGGTTTGTAGCTAGTGCTTGGATAGCGATTTTACTGGCAATGAGAATCCTGAGCGCAATCCTGTTGAGCGTGTTTCTCGTTGCATTCGAGCCACGCGCTTTTGCGAATGATTTATCCATTTCTGGCAGTGGACGCAACAGAGAGGTGACACTCAATCAGCTTCTTTCCAAGGTTCCGGAGGGAGCTGCAATCACAGATGCATCCTGTAAAAGGATTGGAATCGCAGGTTTGAATTATCAGTATCGCTGCTCCGTTGCCTGGGAATTCAGTAATCAATATCTGGGAGCATAGTGATTGCGTGTCTTGCACCTGAGTCAGTCTGATCAGGTCCAGCGCACCGGATCATCTGATTTCAGGTGTTGCACGTGCTCGGTTGCGTGATCGAGCAGGTCATGGCTGATGGTGAGGCAGATGCTGTCCAGGGGAAGGGAAAAGCTGCTGCAGTCCGCGTCAAACGGACCCTCCACATAGGCTGCGATGCGCTCGGCCATCAGGAAGAGCAGCACGATCACCACATCGCCAAAACGACTCTGGGAATCGGGACCCAGGTCGTGGAAGTACAACAACAGCAAGAGAACGAACAACCAGTTGAGCAGTCTCACGAACACCGCGTAGGACGCTGGAAGCGGGGTGTTGCGTATCCGTTCCAATCCGCCGATCGCGTCGGTGCAGGCGTTGCCCACTTCCATCAGCTGCAGTCGTCCGAAGCCATCGGTGAGTCCCTCCCGGTGGAGATCGCCGATCCAGACGCCGCGCAGTTGTCCCAGCTGACGGAGGTTAGTGCTGCGCGGCAATCGCAGATCTTCAAGCAGTTGATCCTGAAGATCCCTCAGGTCTCGCTGCCAGAAGTTGCGCAACTGAAAGTTCAGTTGCCAAACGATGGCCACTTGCAAACGCAGCAGCTTGCGTTCCTGGCGGCCGGGTGGCCTGCTGCTGTCGAGATGGGCGCGCAGCGAATCCGCCCAGTTCCGGCTCACGTTCACAACAGTGCCCCAGAGTTTTCTGGCCTCCCACCAGCGTGCGATCGCCTGGGTGTTGCGGAAACCGAGAAAAATCGATGCTGCGATTCCCATGATCCGCACCACGCTTTCATTGGCGCTCCAGCTGCGGGGGATCCAATCGTTGTGGACGAGAACAGTGATCAGAAGCAGCAGCAGCAGGTCGAAGCGCATGCGCCAGAGCAGTTGCAGCACAACCAGGGCGTAGTCCTGGCGGCGGGTGTTGGGCGGGTAGCCGTAGTCGCCTGAGTCGATCATGGGCTGCCTGTGCAGAGACTCGGTCACAGCTGTGATCATCGCCTCGGACGTGCTTGCTCAAGGCCGCTGGATGGAGGGCATGGGCGGAGATCAGTGGGCTGATGACCGATGCGGCCCTGCGCCGCGCAATCATGGTTTTCAGATGCCGCGACCGACACCGCGATGATCTGTGTGACCTCCAACTGCCCGGAGAGCGTGATCCTGGCCCTGGGTGTTCGCGACTGGCCTGTTTGGGCCTGTGAAATCAGCACATTCCCCTGGCATTACGACCAGAGGGAAACCTGCCTGCTGCTGGAAGGTGATGTCACGGTGACGCCCGATCAGGGCGAGCCGGTTCGATTCGGAGCCGGCGACCTTGTCGAATTCCCCGCAGGTCTGTCGTGCACCTGGGAGGTTCATCAACCGGTTCGCAAGCACTACCAGTTCGGTTGAGAACGGGATCTGAGCGGGGAAGTAGGAGCTTTGTCAGACTTCAGCGTCAGCTGACCACTGGGGTTGACACGGCAGCCAGCCGACGCGGAGGAGCTCAACCCAAAGGCGTTCTGCGGTCGCTCTGCTCAGATGCACGCGAGTGGTCAGCAGCGGTGGCTTGTCTGGAAAAGGTCGCCCTGAATCCACGAACACCCTCGGGTCACGGGTCCAGTTTTTTTCGTCGGCATGGAAACGTTTTGTCTCCTGGGTGCTGGGGTCCTGGATCCAACCATGGCGGGGCATCGTTTCCGTGGGGTAATCAGGGACGCACGCATCCACTCCTCGGCCTTGAACGGTGCATAGGGGGAGCTCGGAGCCATGGATCCTCTGCTGATACACCTGTTCTAGTCGGGTAGTACAAGTGTGTCAACGCAGGGGGCGCCGTCGCGGCTGAAGGGGTTGCTGCCTCGTCGCCTGCGCGTACATTGATGGGTCTTGGAATGGGCCCTGCCCCATTCAGGTCTGAGCTTCTGTGCCAACGATGATCCATCTCGCCTTCCGTTACGGCAATCTTGAGATGAGCACTCTCAGCGTTGTTGTGATTGCAGCCGCAGGTTTGCTGTCGCTGGTGTTTTTTGTTGTGGCTTCCCTGAACACCGATACCCAGGGATTGATTGACTCAGCCGTGCAGAAATTTGATGACAACGATCCTGGTCGGCCTGGATGATCTCGGTCATCCGGTCTGCTGTGAGGCATTCACAGGTCAGACAGGGATTTCTGCCTCGATCTCCCAGCCTTGATCTGTCAATTCCTTGATGTGGAGTGGGGCATCCTTGGACGGCACCTCCACGAGGAGAAACTCCTTCCCCTGGTGACAGTAAATCCTGGTTTGTCCGATCACGGCGGGGACTCCCGGGTGACACAACGCCATCAAACCCGCTTTTGTGTTTCGCGACAAGAGATCTGAACGTCGGTTTGTGATTTGCACACATGCTGGGCGCTCCTCCAATGCGAAGGCAGCATTTCTGGGCTGTTTCTTGGGTGCGCCTGATCGTTGAGTCCTTGCTTGACGAGAGCCTTTGTTCGTTGCTACTGCGCACTCAGTCGTTCTTCTCTCAATGTCTCAGGCCCGTGATCTGATCAATGCCCACCTTTATCCAGTGCTTTTGGTCTTCGCTGTGATCTATGGAGCGATTCAGATCTCTCCGCTGGCCAATCAGGCACGGTATTTCAATCACTGTGTGGATGAGGTGATCAGAGAGAGCGCAGAGGAATCAATGACATTCGCAGAAAAGCGCGCCCTCGGCGTGAAGCTTTGCAATGGACAATCGCTTTGAGATCTGACTGAACCACTCTGGAGCAGTCTGTATCTCTGAATCAGGCATCAAGGGTTATTGATCGTGGTGATCTGTTGACGAGGCGAGGCCTGATTGAGCTTTCGCCAAGCCTGAAGGTGATGCTCATTCATGCATCAAAGTCTCTCTTGAAATAGTTGGCTGCGATCTCCTCTGGCTTGAATCCTTCCAGCACCAGTTCAGCCAGTTCGATCAACCAGGTGCGCCTCATCATCTTCTGATGCGATTGGCCGTCAATCGTGCAGGGAAAGACGACGTCATAGCCCCGATGCCCAGCATCAGTTTTCTTTTCCCTGCGCGTGACCCCGTAGCCGGCCTCCTGAAGAATGTTGCGCGACAGCTCATAAGGCGTGACCTGCCGCTGAGCTGCCAACCTCTGGACCCTTCCCATGGTTGGTCGTGACTGTTCTGCCCCAAAGCTGCACGGATCACGACTTCTCGGCAAGCCTCATCTGTTACTGCTAAAGCCGGGCCGATGCGCCTGGGAAGCGGCAGCGTCCTCACCGAGAGGCTGGTGAACGTCGCCAAATTCATCCTCTGCCTTCGCCGTCGCCGAAGGTTTTCTCCAGCCACTTGTTTTCTCTGTTGTGTTTCGGGTTTTGATGACGTTGCGCTTGACACTGTGATTGGTTTTGGCCGGTTTTGCTAATCGCGCCTACTGTCTGAACACGAGTCATTGCGCCAAGGTTCTGTGTACGAATTTCTCCTGGTTGCTCAACTGCTGGCGAATGATGACGGCAACTTCCAGAGTTGGGTTGAAAGCCGTCCGCCCGAGAAAATCTGTGAGATGTATCTCACGGGAATGATTGACGACACTCTGCTTCCTGGAGGCCGCGCAGAAGATCCATGCTTAGGCGTGGGCGATCCTTTGGATTACATTTCCAAGTGAATCAGTCTCGGATGTAGTTATTAAGCGCTGAAGCAGTTGATTGTCCTGAGAATAATAGGGTGCCTATGGATATTGAAAAAGTCCTAAGTCAGGCGTTTTTGAGTTGTCAACGAATGATTGCTCCTAAGGTTTTCATTTGTACCTCAAGTGGCAATCAAAATATTGCTAATTTCGGACAATAAAAAACCCCGCACTTGGCGGGGCTAGTGAGTTGTTGGTTGGGTTCAAGCCAAGACTTCGTATTGCTCCCGCTGTGCTTGATAGGGATCCATTCCTTGATTCGGTTCGCCAGCGATCAAATCAGCTCCAGGTGCATTTTGATGTTGATAGGCATCGGTCACCATTGCGGAATTGAGATCAATTGGGGTCAGTGGTTGAGGATTGGCACCGAACTTTCCTTCGGGTCCATCGTCTTCAGCTACATCTAATCCAAACAATCCCAGGGTTTGACCGGTCAAGGTTGTAACCGCACCAATACCGGTTGTAACCGCACCACCAAGAGCGACTCCGGCACCAGCAGGACCTGTAGCAGGTGTTGATGCAAGGGCATAAATTGTGACGCCCGAACCAACTGCGGTTATCCCAGCGCCTGTCGCGGTGAGAATCTGGCTTGCCTTTGGACCGCCCACCTCTTCGTCCATTTCTGCTTCAAAGTTTTGTCCGGTGATTGGGTCGAAGCTTCCAGCTTCATCTGCAATGGCTGCATTCAAGATGGGGTCAGAGGTGGCAGGAGAAAAAGCATTGACAATTGAACCTGTTGCTACTGAATCAGTAGCAGCTTCAGCTTGAACAGGGTCTGGGGATGTCATTGGGTCGAAAGTTTCAGATCCAGCTTCATCGAAACCAAGACTGCTGAGGCCCTCACCTGCTTTTTGAAGCGTCCAACCAACTCCCTGAACTAGCGGGGAGGCGGGAGGAGCAGGAGTGATAAAAGGAGGAGCAACCTGATTGCGACGCTCTGATTCACCAAGCTCAATGGCTCTTTGTTGAAGCTGTTGCCCAGAGTTGATCAGAGTTGTGGAGAATTTGGCGTTGGCCATGGTGTTGAGGAGTGAGTGTTGGGGGTGCTGCCCCCTGGACTCCTTCAAGGTCACAGCCCTTCTGGTGAACCCCACTACACAGCTCTGGTGTAGACCCCACGAGGTTCTGGTGAGCTTCTGGTGAATGCGTCAGATCAGCGTTTGGGTCTTTGCTGATTGCGGTTGTTGCTCAGCTGACCGATGGTGAGCAGGCAATGAAAGGCCCCACTCCTGGGAGGGGGCTTGGATGGTCGTTCAGATCAGATGTCGGCGGCCTTGAGGGCCTGCAGGCTGAGCATCAGATGGGTTCTGAATGAACCCAGGGCCATGACCTGATCAACGGTCTTCCCTTCGCTGGCTGCGGCGGAAGACTGTTCAACCTCCTTGAGGAGTGCATTGATTCGCTCTGCCCAGTCGAAGCTCACCGCTTCTGCAGGGGATCCGTTTTCGGCAGGGGCGGCAGAACCGGCTGCTTTCAGAAGGCTGGACAGCTGCTTGAAACTGACAGCACTGGGAACTTCTGGCATGGTTCATCTCCCGACGACATCAGGAAAGTAGGCGGGGCTGCTGCGCAGTGATAGTTCGGTCGAAGTGGAGATGACCGTCCAAGGATCAACAGCGCCGACTGGACCTGCCCTCAACAATTCTGCGTTGCCCCGGTCATGCTGGCGTCGGCAACAGAATTTTTGTCGACCGGGTTGTCAATCAGGATCATGCAAACACCCGCCCCCTTGTTGAGCCGCATTGCTGGATTGCCAGGCATGGCAGCTGGTTCAAAGCGCCTGATTGTGCTGCTGACGCAGCTCGGCGATTTTGATTCGATGGAATACGCCCAGGCTCTGGTTCCTGAACTGCCCAGGCTGGAACAGGCAGGCATCCGGCCTTTGGCGATTGCCATCGGTGATCAATCCGGAGCTGAGCGCTTCTGCGCGTTCACGGG
>CAJXFG010000036.1 GCA_913052185.1 uncultured Synechococcus sp.
TTACCCCACTCATATGCTTTGCAATCTCAAAGTCAAATCAGGTGCAGCTATCGATCTGATGGCCAGCTGAAAACTTTGATTTTCAAAAATCAAACGACGAAGCGAAGTTCAGCGCTCCTGGTCTCGGACTCGGATCGGAATCAAAACGGGCTGGCGCAGCCCACCTCCACCGTTGTCATCGTCTGAGTCAGCAAGCAGCCAAAGCAACAGGCTGGCTGCAATCAAAACAGCAGCCAACGTGATGGGTTCAGCCATTGCGGTGTTCTCCATCGCGCCAACTTAGTCGGAACATCCTGCTATTGCCTGTTCAGGCCGGACTGTTACTGGTCTCGGATGCAACACAGTCCTGCAGCTGCTGCCGCAGTGTGTCGTGATCCAAGTCGCGTCCGATCATCACCAGTTGGTTCTTGCGAACACCAGTCCAATCGGTGTCGTCGATGGAAAAGCGCTTGCCAGCCAGGTGGAACACATGACGGCGCTCACTCTCCTGGAACCAGAGGATCCCCTTGGAGCGGAAAACCTCCTGCGGCAATTGGTTATCGAGAAAGTTCTGGAACTTGCGCAGGGAGAAGGGCCCATCACTCTGGAAGGACAGTGATGTGAATCCATCAATCGCCAGGTGATCGGCTTTGACGCCGTGGTCATGGCTGTGCCCGTGGTCATGGCTGTGCCCGTGGTCATGGCTGTGCCCGTGGTCATGGCTGTGCCCGTGGTCATGGCTGTGCCCGTGGTCATGGCTGTGCCCGTGGTCATGGCTGTGCCCGTGGTCATGGCTGTGCCCGTGGTCATGGCTGTGCCCGTGGTCGTGGCTGTGCCCGTGGTCGTGGCTGTGAGCGTGGTCGTGATCCTGGATCTCGTTCACCACCCGATCGGATTCGAACAGGCCCACGCTCAACAGAAGCGGCAGCGGCACATCCCCCTTCACCGAGCGCAGGATGCGCGCATCGTTCTTGACATCGCGCAGCTGTTGTTCGACCTCGTTCAGGCGACCCTCATCCACAAGGTCCGTCTTGTTGAGCATCAGGATGTCGCCGTAAATCACCTGTGACCGGCCGACTTCGCTGGCGATGGCTTCCGCTCCGAAGTTCTCGGCGTCGATCAGGGTGATGATCGAGTCGAGTCTGGTCTGATCACGAAGCTCACTTCCCAGAAACGTCATCGCAACCGGTAGGGGATCAGCCAGTCCCGTGGTTTCCACCACCAGATACTCCACGGGTTTGGGTCTGCTGAGGATGCGATCAACAGCTTCAAGCAGTTCTCCGTTGATGGAGCAGCAGATACAGCCGTTGCTCAGCTCGACCATGTCCTCGTTGGTGCTGACAATCAACTCGTTGTCGATGCCGATTTCACCAAATTCATTGACGAGCACGGCTGTTTTGAGACCCTCCTGGTTGCTCAGAATGTGGTTCAACAGGGTCGTTTTCCCTGCCCCGAGAAAGCCAGTGAGAATCGTCACCGGCACGGGTGCGGTTCGTTTCACGCTGGTTGTCATTGGGAGTGTTCGTGCCTCTTCTGCATTCTGTCAGTGCCTTAGTGCAGGTCGTCGATGGATCGCGCCAGCTCGGCATCCAGATTGCTCAGTCCTCCGAGGTCATGCGTGGTCAGTTCGATCGTCACCCGGTTGTAGACGTTGCTCCAGTTGGGATGGTGCTGCTTGGTTTCAGCCAACATCGCGACCCTGGTCATGAAGGCGAAGGCCTCACTGAAGTCCTTGAACTGCCACTGGCGCCTGAGGCGATCACCGCTCAACTCCCAATGAGTCAGCGTGTTGCGCAGGTCCTCGCGTTCCTGATGACTGAGCAGTGCCGCCATTGACCATCATCCCTGAACTTCAGCCCTAGCCTGGAACAACAGAGGCGATTCCGATCAACAGGATGTTCAACAGAGTGGTCTGGCTTCTGCTGATCGTTGTGCCCATCGTCAGTGCTTCACCGCTGCCGCTGAGAGCGCAACGCGTGGTGAAGAAGCTCACCTCTGAATGTCCGATGGGTTACATCGACATGTCGAACGGCAAGTGCAGCGCTCTCGGACTGATGAGCTATACCCTCCGCCCAGCCATGAAGGAGAACTGTCCGTCAGGCTGGAGTCCCATGGGTGGTGGCTATTGCCGCAGGGACTGAGGGCGTTGCTCTCGACCAGGGGATCCGTTGTTGGTTCGGCTGTGTTGATTCGGCTGTCAGTTCAGATGCGCGGGACAATGCGCTGATCCCATGAACAGCTTGCGTTGGAGGCCTCGGCTCATGACGGACGTCGACTATCTGATTCAGCGCTTTTATGAACTGTTCAGGCGACAGGACGTGCAGCGCCGGCTGAAACAGCTGACACAACAGCAGGAGAGTGATCAAGACGCTGCTCCTCCTGTGGACGGAGAACAGCTTCAATGACCGGGAGGTTCCACCAGACCCCTCTCGCCAACCTCTGATTCCATTAGAACTGCGAGACCGCCGGATCTTGAGAGATCATGCGACTCCTGTATTTCGCAGCTGTCCTGGCCACGGCCTCATGGCTGATCGTGCTGCTCTGGCGCAAGTTCGTTGCGGTCAGGCAGGTCAACGTCATTGTGGAATCGCCTGAGAGAACGGCCCAGGTCAATGCCCTGGAGAGAGCTCTGCGTGCAGACGCTGGAGATCCTGACCCCAGTGCGGGGGACGATCAGGAGTCGTCCTGATGGCTCCTGATCAAGGTCAATGACCGAGACCGGTGATCAGCTCCGTTTGATCTTTAGTCGGAACTGCCAGCTGGTTAGGGTCTTTTCAGATCGATGAAGCCAATGGCTGCCGGGAAAACGGCTTGGGATCGTCTCGGCGCGCACCTTCAAGAAACCCAGGTTATGGATTCCATAACCAGAACGTTGTACTGGGACCAGAACACCCGGATGCCAAGCGGTGGGGCGGCCTGGCGGGGGGAGCAACTGGCGCTTCTGGCTCGCCAGCTCCACGCCCGCCAGAGTTCCGAGCGCTATGCGGAGCTCATCGCTGAAGCCCGTCAGGAGTGGCGAATCCGCTGCCAGGGCGTTGACGGGCCTGATGTCAGTGGCCAGGCACGCAATCTGGATCTTCTGGAGCAGGATCTACGGCGACAGCAGGCACTTGATCCTGATCTTGTCAGTGCTCTCGCCACGGCCAAATCCCAGGGCTATGACCTCTGGCAACAGGCCCGCAGCGCTTCCGATTTTCCGCTTTTTGCGCCAGCGCTTCGACGGATGGTCGGGTTGCGGCAGGAACAGGCCCGTCAGCTGGCGGAACCACGAAGCTGCTGGGAAACCCTCGCTCAACCGTTCGAACCCGATCTCACACTTCAGCGGCTGCAGGAGCTTTTCGCGCCTCTGCGCAGTCGCTTGCCTGCGCTGCTGGAGCAACTCAAGGGAAGCCCCAGACCGACATCTCTCAGTTGGGATCTTCCATCATCCACGCAGCAGCAGCTCTGTGATCAGCTGCTGATCGACTGGGGCAGGGACAAAGCGATCACCTGTGTGGCGGCTTCCCCCCATCCTTTTTCGATCACACTCGGGCCTCGCGACTTCCGCATCACCACACGCGTGGTGGCTGGTCAGCCTCTGTCATGTTTCCTGGCCACTGCGCATGAGTGGGGCCACTCGCTCTACGAGCAGGGACTGCCGACCTCTTCGCATCAGTGGTTTGCCTGGCCTCTCGGACAGGCCACGTCCATGGCCGTTCACGAAAGTCAGTCGCTGTTCTGGGAGAACCGGGTGGCTCGAAGCCAGCCTTTCTCCGAGCTGTGGTGGGAACGCTTTGCGGCGGCCGGTGCACCTCTCACGTCATCGGCTGATCTCTGGAAAGCGATGAATCCGATGGCTCCTGGATGCAATCGGGTGGAGGCGGATGAACTCAGCTACGGACTTCACATCCTCGTGCGGACCGATCTCGAACTGGCGCTGCTGGAGGGGGGCCTGCCTGTGGAGGATCTTCCGGGCGAATGGAACCGCCGATACCAGGAACTTCTGGGCGTCACCCCCGCTGATGATGCGCAGGGTTGCCTTCAGGATGTTCACTGGAGCGAAGGCCTGTTTGGCTATTTCCCGTCCTATCTGCTGGGACATCTGATCAGTGCCCAACTGAGCGAAGCGATGCAGACGGCGATCGGCTCCCCCGAAGAGCATGTTCGCCGTGGTGATCTGAGCGTCATGCTCGGCTGGCTGAGGGAGAACGTCCATCCGATCGGACGTGCCCTCAATGCCGAACAGCTTGTGGAGCAGGTGTCCGGTCGCTCTCTGTCCAGTGCTCCATTCCTGAACTACCTCGAAGCCAAGCTGGAGCGCTTGTTCAGTGCGAGCGCCTGAGCTCTGATCCGCTGTGAGACGTGCCTCGTAATATCACCGCTGCGAACGCCGTCCTCCATGGCCAATCTCGACCAGGCTCCGAGCCGCAGCATGCCGAACCTGCTGCATGTGCTGCCGGCCTTTGCTGACGAATCCGAGTTGCGTCTGAACACGATCGTGGAGCTCAACTCCAACACGATCAACAAGTACGAGCTGATCACCGAGACCGGTCATCTGAAGCTGGACCGGGTTGGTTATTCCTCTCTGGCCTACCCCTTCGCCTACGGCTGCATCCCCAGGACCTGGGATGAAGACGGCGATCCGCTCGACATCGAGATCGTGAATGTCACGGAGCCTCTGATCCCAGGATCGATCGTTGAAGCGCGCATCATCGGGATCATGACCTTTGACGATGGTGGTGAAGTGGATGACAAAGTCATCGCGGTTCTGGCCGATGACAAGCGCATGGACCACATCAAGAGCTTTGAGGATCTCGGTGATCACTGGAAGAAGGAAACCACCTATTACTGGGAGCACTACAAGGATCTGAAGAAGCCAGGAACCTGCACCGTCAACGGCTTTTTCGGTACGGATAAAGCCATCGAGATCATCAAGAGCTGTGAGGCTCGCTATCTGGCTGAGATTGATCCGAAACTTGTCGACTGATTCAGCTTCTGCTGCGAGTTCAGCGTGATGTTGCTGCCCACGCATCCAAGGATCAGCCAGGTGCTGATGCAAGTCACCTGGCTTGTGGGTGGCATTGGTCTGTTCTTTGGATTCAGTGCGCTCTCTTCAGGTCAGATCCCAACCGCAGCTCAGTGGGTTGCGGTCTGGTCGGTCGGTGGCGTGGGGGTGTTGTCCTACGTGCGCCATTCGGTGTTTCATCGCAGTGATGCGGTGCGCATGGGCTGGGATCTCGGCAAGCGCAATGACTTTCAGCTGGAGGTGGGATTCGCCAATCTCGCCTGGGGGGTCGTGGCTTGGACCGCCGCATGGCTTGACTGGGGAACCATGGTCCTGGCTTCGCTCATCCTGGTGTTTGGCATTTACATGCTCCAGGCGGCCGTCCTGCATCTGTTTCAGCCCCGGCCATGGGCAAAGGCTCAGAAGGCAACCAGCCAGCTCACGAATCTTGCCTTTGCCTTGTTTCTGATCAGGTTTGCTGTTGCGGTGATGTCCTGAAGGGGCAGGACGGCACCGGCTTGGCGCCAGTTGTTGATGGATTGAAGGCGTTTCTTCAGAAAGTCCTCCACTGGTGTGCGGTTTTTCCTCCGGCCGATGGATACGTTGAGACCAGTGAGTCTTGGCTGTCTGATGGTGTGTCTCAGGTGCGTCGGTTTCTCTTCCCTGGCGGCCATGGGAGCCGTCACCATGGCGCTGGCTGCCTCAGCTCCAGCAGTCGCTTCAGCTCAGCCTCAGCAGCCATTGCTTGCCTCAGCGAGAGTGCGGTCACTGGAGACTCAGACCAGTATTCATCTCGATCTCAGGCAGCGACGCATCAGTGTGATCCGCGATGGTCAGTCGATCGGGCGCTGGCCGGTCGCCATCGGTGATCCCAAGACTCCCACGCCCACCGGTGTGTTCCGGGTCGAGACCAAGCTGGTCAATCCTCAGTACGAAAGCACCAAGTCGGGTCGGGTTCATCCTGTGACCGGGCCTGCGAGCCCTCTCGGCCATCGCTGGATCGGCTTTCTGCAGCAGGGACCCAATCAGTTCGGCATCCACGGAACTCCATGGCCGCACTGGGTGAAGATCCGTGCGGCGGTTTCAAACGGTTGCGTGCGCATGCTGAATGCCCACGTTCAGAAGCTCTACGAGCTGGTGGAGGTCGGTACTCCGGTGAGGATTACCCAGTGAGTCCAATATCTCGAAGCACCGGGAAGCCTGCGCTCAAACCTGTGAACAGCATCTGAACGGCGATCGCGGTGAGGAGCAGGCCCATGATTTTCGTGAGCACTTGCAACGCAGATTCACTGATCCTGGATGAGAGCAATTCACCAGCATTGAAGATGAGATAGGCCAGCACGCTCATGGCGAGCACCACGAGGCTGAGGCTCAGCTTCCCCCCCAGGCTTGCGGCGCTGGGATCCGCAATGACCACTGTCAGGGTGCCTGGACCCGCCAGCAGCGGAATGCCCAAAGGCACGATCCCTTTCACGGATGAGTTCTGGTCGCGTTCCACAGACTTCGGGTCGTGGTGAACCTTGGAAGGTTCAGAGTGCAGCATCGAAAGGCCGATCAGCACCACGATCAAGCCACCGGCCACCTGGAAGGCTGGTCGGCCGATTCCAAAGAAGCCGAGCAGGTCGTTGCCCAGCCAGGTGGCAAGAAGCAGAGCGATCAGCATGGTGAACGCGCTGCTCCGGGCGATTGCCCGGTCTTGACGTTTATTCCCAGTCGTGAAGGACAAATAGATCGGCAGATTGCCGATCGGATTGGAAATGGTGAAAATTCCGACCGCTGTATGCAGCAGAGACATCGTCAGGCTTCGGGGCGAACCGAGGCAAAGATCTCCTGAAGGATCTCGCCAGCACCACGGGATTTCAAGTCGGCGGCAAGCTTGAGGCCCACATCCTCGGGATTGGTGAGAGAGCCACGTTGTTCATCGCGGATCAGACGCTTGCCATCCAGGCTGGCCACCATGCCGGTGAGCACCAGCTCATTGCCGTCGATGCGACTGTTGACCCCGATGGGCACCTGGCATCCACCCTCCAGTTCACGCAGGAAAGCTCGTTCCGCCAGGCATCGTCCGGCCGTGGGGGCATGCTCGAGAACCTGGATGATGTTGAGAACGTCCTGATTGTCGGTGACACATTCAATCCCGAGGGCTCCCTGTCCGACGGCGTGAAGTGAAATGTGACCAGGAATGATCTGGTGGATCCGATCACCGAACCCAAGCCTTGTGAGACCTGCCGCTGCCAGGATCAGGCAGTCGTATCCGCCTGCATCCAGTTTTTCCAGCCGCGTGATCACATTGCCGCGAACGTCCTTGAACTGGAGATGGGGGAAGTGGTGGCGCAGCTGCGCGAGTCTTCTTAGAGAGCTGGTGCCAACGACAGATCCCTCAGGCAGCGTTTCCAAGGTGTAGTCCGCGTTCTTGGTGTTGACCACCAGAGCATCCGCCGGATCCTCCCGCTCTGTGATGCAGCCGAGCATCAGGCCCTCAGGCAGATTCGTGGGCAGATCCTTGAGGGAATGCACTGCGATCTCGGCGCGACCCACCAGCATCTGGGCTTCCAGTTCCTTGGTGAACAGGCCCTTGTCGCCGATCTTCGCCAGCGCGACATCCAGAATCTTGTCGCCCTGAGTGGCCATGGCTTCAACGGAGATGGCCAGACCTGGATGGGCTTTTTCCAGCTCAGCCTTGACCCAGTTGGTCTGCACCATGGCCAACTGGCTGCGGCGTGAGGCGATGCGCAGTTGCTCGAGAGCCATGGGCAGGGAGAAAGAGCCATCCAGCCTACGGAGTCGAAGGCCCGGATTCCGCCAAGATTTCACAGAATGCAGGCCCTGCATGCCTGCGTGGCTCGCTGGGTCCCGGGACCGCGCGCTCGCTCACTCTTCCTGGCTGGCAGCTTTACGATCTTTGGGTCTGCGAGGGGCGCCATGCCTGGTCCTGTTGTTAACGGGGTGAAGGTGAGCCATTCATCTGCAGGATCGTCTTTTGCTCAGGAGAGCGAATCCACGCCGTTTCTTCCCCTGTTAAGTGAGGGATCGATTCGCCTGGTGCTGCTTACAAGCGGTGTGATGTTGGTGGCGCGTCTCCGGCAGACCACCGACTCAGACGGAGATCGCGCTTATCAGCTGATCAGGCCCCTGCGATTGGAAAAACAGGATGATTCGGGACCATGGTCTCTGCATCCTTACCTGGCTGGTCTGACTCCCCAGCGCAATGTGGTGATGCTCAAGGCTGCGGTTGCTGCTCTGTTGGAACCTGAGGCTCGCATTCTCCAGGCCTACACCCGTTCAACAAACCAGGAATGTCCTCCATCAGAAACGCCAGTCGAGCGGCTGAAAAAAGCATTCCAGGAATTCACTGACAGCATTGAGTCACACTGAATTCTTCAGAATCAAGACGCCAGGTTCATCAAAAAAGGAGGCTTTCGCCTCCTTTTTTGATGGGTTGAAGAGCTGATTCTCAGGGAATCACTTGATGTATTCCTTGAGAACACCGTTGCGGTTGGGGTGCCGCAGTTTTCTCAATGCCTTGGCTTCGATCTGACGGATCCGCTCACGGGTGACATCGAAGATCTGGCCGATTTCCTCGAGGGTCTTCATACGACCGTCATCCAGGCCGTAGCGAAGCCGGAGCACGTCGCGCTCCCTCGGGCTGAGGGTGGCCAGCACGCCTTCGAGATCCTCACGCAGAAGATTCTTGGCCACGTCCTGCTCAGGGTTCTCGATGTCGGCTTCGATGAAGTCGCCGAGGCGGGAATCCTCTTCCTTGCCGATGGGTGTCTCCAATGAGATCGGCAGCTGGGCGCTCTTAGCGATGAAACGCAGCTTCTCAATGGTCATTTCCATGGATTCTGCGATCTCTTCTTCAGTCGGTTTGCGGCCGAACTCCTGACTGAGCACCTTGGTGGTCTTCTTGATGCGTGAGATCGTTTCGTAAAGGTGAACCGGCAGGCGAATGGTGCGGCTCTGGTCAGCAATGGCGCGGGTAATGGCCTGGCGGATCCACCAGGTGGCGTAGGTGGAGAACTTGTAACCCTTCTCGTGGTCGAATTTCTCCGCGGCGCGAATCAGGCCGAGGCTGCCTTCCTGAATCAGATCCTGGAAGCTCAGGCCCCGATTCATGTACTTCTTGGCGATCGACACCACCAGTCGCAGGTTCGACTGAACCATTTTTTCCTTGGCCCGACGACCGAGCATCAGTCGACGCCGGAAGCGAATCAGCGGCATCTCAACAAGGGCGGCCCACTCCTTGTTGTCGGGTTCACGCCCGTTGTCACTTTCGAACTGGGCAGCCAGTTCCTCGAGATAGAGAAGATCGGCGATCTTTCTCGCCAGTTCGATTTCTTCGTCTGGGCGCAGCAGACGGATCCTGCCGATCTCCTGCAAGTAAACCCTGATTGAGTCTTCGGTGTAGACCCCCTTCGGACCGACCTTGATACTGGCCAGAACCTTGGCCTTGGCATCCGCTTTGGCTTTCTCTTCCTTGCCTGCTGCAGGTTTGCCACTGGCCTTGGCCAGCAACTGATCAGCTGCGGCGTCAAGATCAGCGGGCTTGGCAGCTGCAGATGACTTGGCTCGGCTGCCCGCAGCGGGTTTTGCGGTCTTGCCAGCTTTGGTTGCCTTGGAGGCAGTCGCGCTCTTGGCTGCGCTGCTCTTGGTGGCTGGTTTTGACTTCGCGGCGGATTTCGTGGCCGTTGATTTCGCCGTGGAGGACTTCGCGGCCGGTTTGGCCTTTTTGCTCACATCCTTGGGCAGTCCTTTGGAATCCGCCAGCATCACAATGGATGGAGCCGCTTTAGAAGCAGCTTTGGAGGAAGCAGTCTTGGGCGAAGCAGCCTTGGGCTGAGCTGACTTGCTCGCAGCAGGACTCATGGGGATTGGGATGGTGAGGGTGTACGGAACTAACGCAATCAACTGGAACGCACCCAGGCTCAACCTGGAAGCGCATCACGACTTTCGAATCTCCCCAAGACAAGGGGCAGACAACTCAGAACGGTGATCGGGATTTGAAGGGTGGGCTTTGGTCAGGGGCAGGGCTGTCAGGGGCGTTCGCAGACCGGTCGGCCGTCGGGGTGAACCCTGGCTCGAGCTTCGTGTCTTCCCACTGGACGGAACTCTGCTCTGTTCCGACAACAGCTGTTGAGCTGTCCAACATCTGTATCTTAAGAAAAACATGTGATGTCGGCAACCCCCGTCGATCAATCCTTGAGCTCCTCTGCCCTGCAGGCGATTTCAGAAGTTGATGTCTGGCTTGAGGCCGGTCGCGACGGGCGTACTTTCAGCTATTGCGACAGTCATGGTCTCGGTGTGGGACTGGGCGATCTCGTGGCTGTTCGCCTGCGGGGCCGTCGGCTGCAGGGGCTGGTCACAGGTTGCAGGCCGATCGACCAAGCAGCGGGTCCCTCTGAAGGCGGTGTCGGTCGGCTGAACCCCGTCGATGAGCTGGTGCAGCGCGCTGCTGTCGACCCCTCCTGGCGGTCATGGCTTGATGCCATGGCTGCGCGATGCCATACCAGTTCCTTTCGCATGCTCAAAGCGGCATTGCCCCCGGGATGGCTGGGCCAGCGGCCTCGCTCGGCTGCCGCCGTGCGGCAGTTCTGGTGGGTTGAGCAGCAGGGTCTCCCAGATCTCACCGCCATGCCCAAGGCCCCAAGGCAGCGCGCACTGCTGGCGGAACTCGAGCGCAGAGGCGGTGGCGCATGGCAACGCGATCTGCTCTCAGAGGGTTTCCAGGCGGGCACCGTCCAGAGTCTGGAGGCCAAGGGGCTGATTCGCCGGCAACAGAAGCCGGATGGGGATGTCAGGAGCTCAGGCCAGGCGGAGGATTCGACCGAAGCGCTGGAGTCACCGCGGCTGCTCACCGGCGAACAACAGTCGGTGATCACCCGGTTTGAGTCTCTTCCGGAGGGGGGCGAACTGCTGCTCTGGGGCATCACAGGCTCTGGCAAGACCGAGGTCTATCTGCAGCTGGCAGCTGCTGAACTTGAGGCAGGGCGTCACGTTCTGCTGCTCACACCCGAGATCGGCCTGATCCCCCAGTTGGTGGACCGCTGTCGTCAGCGTTTCGGAACTCAGGTGCTCGAATATCACAGCGGTTGCACTGCCCGTGAGCGCGTTTGCGCCTGGCGTCGTTGTCTTGAGGGCGACGCTCCTGTGGTGGTTGTGGGTACCCGCTCCGCTGTCTTTCTGCCTCTGCGCCCCCTGGGTCTGGTGGTGCTGGATGAGGAGCATGACAACTCCTACAAGCAGGACTCGCCAATGCCCTGCTACCACGCAAGGGAGATGGCTTCCGAGCGGGTGAGGCTTCAGGGTGGTCGCCTTCTGCTTGGCAGTGCCACTCCCTCGCTCGAGAGCTGGAGCCGTCTGCAGCCAGACGGACCTCTGGTGCTCGCCCGACTGCGCTCAAGGATTTCCAGCCAGCCACTCCCCCCGGTACGAATTATCGATATGCGCCATGAACTGGCGGAGGGCAACAAGCGCCTGATCAGTCGCGCTCTGATGGACCGGCTCGCCAAGCTCCCCGAGAAAGGCGAACAGGCCGTCGTGCTGGTGCCAAGGCGTGGATACAGCACGTTTCTGAGCTGCCGAAGCTGCGGAGATGTGGTGATGTGCCCCCATTGCGATGTTCCGCTCACCGTTCACGGCAGCCGGGGTGCGCAGCAGTGGCTTCGTTGTCACTGGTGTGACCACCGGGCGCCCATCACACCCTCCTGCACCTCATGCGGTTCTCTGGCGTTCAAGCCCTTCGGTGCGGGAACTCAACGGGTGCTGGAGCGCCTTGGTGAGGAGCTCAGTGATCTGCGCCTGCTGCGTTTTGATCGGGACACCACGGGAGGACGTGATGGCCATCGCCAACTGCTGGCCCAGTTCGCTGACGGTGAGGCCGATGTGCTCGTCGGGACCCAGATGCTCGCCAAGGGGATGGACCTGCCAAGGGTGACTCTGGCGGCCGTGCTGGCCGCCGATGGCCTCCTGCATCGGCCCGATCTGAGGGCGGGGGAGCAGTGTCTGCAGCTTCTGCTTCAACTGGCTGGCCGAGCAGGACGCGCTGAAAAGCCCGGCGAGGTGCTGGTCCAGACCTACAGCCCCGACCACCCCGTGATCCGTCATCTGGTGGACGGTCGCTACGAGCGCTTTCTGGAGGAGGAATCGGCTCTGCGCCGTGAGGCGGGACTGGTCCCCTTCGCACGGGCCTGCCTGATTCGGCTTGCGGGCGAGTCCGCTGCTGACACCGCGACGGCTGGAACTCTGCTGGCTGAACGTCTGCGTGATCGCTGTTCCTCTGCGGGGTGGCAGCTGCTGGGCCCTGCACCGGCGCCGGTGGCTCGGGTGGCGGGCCGCAGTCGCTGGCAGCTGCTGCTGCACGGTCCTCAAGGCAGTGAGATCCCCTTGCCTGCCGGTACAAGTCTTTGGGACGGGCTCCCCAAAGATGTTTCCCTTGCCATTGACCCCGATCCTCTGCAGCTCTGAATCAGGACGGAAGCTCGGGGAAGCCGAAGCCGAGCCGAAGCCGCACGGACTGGAGCAGAAAACTCAGCAGCAGCAGCAGGCCGATCAGCACACTGCCCAGCCCGAGAGGGCTCCATTGCCAGCGCTTGACCTGCAGTTGATTGATGCTGCCGCTCTCGAGGGACCAGCGCAGAACATCCCCCTGCAGCCGCCCCTTCATGGGGCTGGTGTTCACCTGCTTGAGGTCATGCACAGGAGTGATGCTGACCTGCAGATCGCCGGCGGGAAATTCTGCCAGGGGTGAAAGGTCCAGCTGCAGGGTCAGTTGCTGCTGCACGCCGATCAGCCAGTTTCTCTCCACAACCGATAACTCAGGGGTAGGGAGGGTCAGCCCGGCGCTGTGGCCTGCCAGTTCCACACTGCTGCGCATCAGTGCGGCGGCCCGCTCGGCTCCCAGCGTGGGGCTGATCAGGGTCAGTCCGCCCGTTCTGCCCTGGTTGACCGTCCAGCTCAGGCCTTCGGAGCGCAGCGCCTTGGCGAAGTTCTGCTGCCAGGGAAGACTGTGGCCACTGAGGCTGT
>CAJXFG010000037.1 GCA_913052185.1 uncultured Synechococcus sp.
TGACGCGCATCCTCATCACCAAGGTTCTGGATTTGATCCCCGAGGGCGGCGATGGCTGCCGTGCGGATCTGGGCATGGGGTGATTGGGCAGCCTTGCGCAAGGCCTCCGGGGCCCGTGCGCCCACGAAAGCCAGGCCCCAGCTGGCCAGGCCCGTCTGCATCGGGGTGCTGCCGGTGTCCACCAGGATGTCGAGCAATCCGTCAACGGCAGCGGGGCCAATGGCGGCCATGGCGCCAACGGCCGATCCCTGGACGACCGGATCGGCATCGTTGAGCAGAGCCTTCAGCAGGAATGGAAGGGCGCGTTGATCGGAAATCAACGTCAGCGTTTTGGCGGCCGCGCGGCGCACCGTCACGTTCTCGTGGTCGCACATCGCGGTGCAAAGGGCTGGAACGGCAGCACCACCAACGGTGCCGAGGCTTTCGGCAAAGGTGAGGCGCAGCAGTCCACGCCGGTCTCCCAGGCCGGCCACCATGCGCTCGATGGCCTGGGTGTCACCAGCGAGACGCTCACCCTGCCGCAGTTGTTGCTTCAGCTCCTCAGCCAGTTGCTCGGCTTCCTCTTCGCTCAGCTGAATCGTTTCAGGGCTGCTTACGGGAGACATCGATTCGGTCACGGCAAGGCTGAAGCAGCCATTCATTATCCGTTTCTCCCATCGCTAAGGTCACCGGACTGCACTGTTTGTTGTGACCCGATTCGTCCTTTCCCACAACCTGCAGATCCAGGATTCCGCCGTGCCTCCTCTCGCCTTTGATGCCCTGGCCAAGGCGTTGGCGGAGCAGTGCGATTCGGTGACAGCGTCGGAAGCGCTCAGCCACCCGCATTGGAAGATCAGCCTCGAGTCCACGGCGACTCCAGGACAGTTGGCTGAAGAGATCAGTCAGGCCTGGCGAAAGATCCGCGCTAATCAGGGGCATTCCACCGACCATGCCGTCATGGCTCTTGGTGGTCGTAAGGATTCCGAGGGAACGCCCGGCGCCCCGCTTCAGCAGGGCGGCTGGGGTGTGGATGTGGTGGAAACCCGCGATCCAGACGGGTTTCTGCAGGCGATCAATTGGAGTGGACTCACGGCTGGCCGGCCGGCCGACGGCATCTTCCAGGTGATTGATCGCCCGGCTTGAGTTCAGCCGCGCTTGCGACGTCCGCCACGTTTGGCTGGCTTCTTGGCAGCAGCTTTGGGAGCCTCTTCTGTAACGGCGGCCACGGGTGCGGCTGCTGGGGCCGGTGCGCTGGCTTCACCGGAGCCGTAGGAGAACGCCACTAAATCAATCGCAAGGCCACGGTTGTGCATCGACTGCATGCTGCGGCAGAGCTGTGCAAACGGCACCCGCACTGAGCGTGCCGTCCAAGGGCGTGAACCGGGCTCAATCCCTGTTCGTACAGCAATTGATGTGGCGAGGGTGGGTCCCATGGCAGGCGATGTGACTGCGTTGAAGATGCCGCAGCTGCCGGGATTTTCGAGCCTTTCGCAATCTTCCTTACGAGAGCAGATCCACGCCCTGCGGCCTGTGGGGTCCTGCAGAATTAACCCCCCAAGAGCGTGCTGCCTTGACCGGAGCTTTTGACAACATCCATCCGGGGCTGTCCCAAGGCGATGCGATCCGCCTGCTGAGCACTCCGCTCGAGGAGCTGGAGTCACAGAGTGATCCCTACATGGCGGCGGCCCATCTGATCAACTTTCCGGGCCCCGAAACGGAAACGGCGTTGATCGCCTTGGTGATGGATCCGGAGCAAGCGCAACCACGCAAATTGGCGCGGCGGAAGGCTGTGGAAGTGTTGGGACGGCTGGGCTGTCAGGAGGCCATGGCTGCCATTGCCAACTGCCTCAACAGCGACGACCCCTATCTGGTTGAGAACTCTGCTTTTGCGCTTCAGCAGCTGAACTGCCAAGACGCCGCCGTTCATGAGGCGTTGCAGCAGCTGTTGTCAGACCCAGCCCAGAACCGACGGGTGTTGATTCAGAGCCTTGCCGCGTTGAACGTCTCCGAAGCGGAGCCGTTGATTGCGAGCTTCCAAACGGCTGATCAGCCGGGGGTTCGCGGTGCGGCCATCAGTGCCAGCATCCGTCTGGGTGGCAGCCGTGACCACGTCTCCGTTCTTGGCGAGCAGACGTTGTTGCCCAATCAGATGGATCGCCAGTCGGCGATTCAGGATGCGATCAATGCCGGAGCAACGGAGCTTCTGCCTCAGATCCTGCGCGCACCTGTTTCGCCGGTGTTTCGGATGCGGGCGTTGCGTGCGCTCTGGCCTGAGGGCCGGCTGCAGAACGATGGTCTTGATCTGATCGAGCTGCTTGATGGCTTGATCGTCGATCGACCGGAAGCCTTGGAACTGGTGCACGCCTACGACCAGCCGCCCTCAGCCGATTTCCTGATTCAGGAATTCTTCGGCACGGATTTCAGTCGTAGTTACCTCGCACTCCAGACCTTGCAGGACCATTCAGCGGAGCAGCTCTGGCCGGCTCTGGAGCAGCGATGGCATGCCGAGGCCCACAACGACTATGGGGCGCATTACTTTTTCATCCGCCTGTTTTCAAGGATCGGGCCCTGGCCTGATGAGGCCCTCAGCCTGATCGAATCCATCCTTGCGGAGGCCATCACCACACGCCGGCCGCAATTCATGAAATCCAAGCCGGCAGCTGTGTTGGCCATGGCCGGTTTGAAGCTCGTGAAGGATCCAGACACAACGGTGGCGTCATGGCTTGATCCACAAGTGACGCCGTTCTGGGAAGCCCGCTATGCCGCTGCGATGGTGGCGTCTCCCGCGCAGTTGGCGTCGGCCCTGGATGACCCTGAGCCCTTCGTGGCGATGCGTGCGCGAGCCGCCTGCAACGCCACCGCTGGTTGAGCATGAAAAAAGGGGGCGGATGAACCGCCCCCTGCAATGGAGTTCGAATCGAATCTCTCGGCTGAGAATCAGGCGAGGGAGTTGATCACGTAGTCCAGAGCAGCGTTGTACTCGGTCAGAGCCTGGGGGCTCAGGTCACGAGGAGCGCAGCCGTCGTTACGCATTTGGGTGAAACCAGCAACGTAGGTGCCGGGGTCGATGCTGAGGGCCTTGTAGACCTCACGCTGACCGTTGATGGCCAGTTCGTCCAGAGGGCCGGTGCCGCCAACAACCAGGGAGTAGTTGATCAGACGCAGGTAGTGGACGAAGTCGCGCTTGCACTTCTCCTTGCCTTCGGTGGCGCACTGGCGGGGCTGACGGCCGGTGGCACCGTTGGGGTACTGGGTGTAGACGGCGTCGACAGCGCGCTGAGCGATGGCGTCGTAGTTCTGAGCGATTTTCTCAGCAGCCTCGAGACGGGCGGCTGCACGCTGCAGGGAACCCTGCACAGACTCCAGGTCGGAGCTGGTGGGGAAACGGGAGCCGCTGTCTGCGGCGCCGATGACGGTGGTGAGAACGGACTTCATTGATTTAAAAGAAGGTTGTGCTTGAAAATCTCAGGCGGTTCAGCTGATGGCGCTGATCACCATGTCGAAGTAGGAAGCAGCCTCAGCGGAGAGTGCGTTGCAGTCGCCCTCGGTCACAGGCATCTTGCGCTTCTCACCAGTGGTGTTGTTGGTGTTGGTGATGTGCGCACAGGCGGAGGCCTTCATGATGGCCACAGCGCGGGAAGCGGAACCGGAAGGAACGCCCAGAGCGGCATAGGTCTCGCGCAGACCGTTCAGGCAGCGGTCCTGCAGCACGGAAGCGTCACCAGCCAGCAGGGCGTAGGAGACGTAGCGCATGATGATCTCAGCATCACGCAGGCAAGCAGCCATCTTGCGGTTGGTGTACACACCACCGTTGGGGGCGGTCAGGCCGGTGTTCTCGCAGCAGATGCCTGCAACGGAGTCGGACACCACGCAGGAAGCGTTGGCGGTGATGGCGTTCACGGCGTCCAGACGCTTGTTGCCTGCGGCGATGAAAGCCTTCAGGTCGTTCAGCTGAGCGCCACCGATGAAGCTGCCGCTGGAATCAGCGGAAACAGCCTGCCTAGAGAATGCGTCGAGCATAATCAAATGCTTAGGAGAGGGGGGTAGATGCGATGCATCACCCCGGGACCGTACGCCGCCCGCCAAGTCATGGGGGCAATTGCTTCAGGCTTCTCAATACAAATTTGCACTGCAAAAAAGAAAGAAAAACAAAAGTGCGAAGTGGCTCCGATTTAAGAGAGAAGGAGTGCCACTTCACGGCAGCTCCACTGCAGCGGCTGCCAGGGATGGCTGCGGCCAACCTCCTCCAACAGTGATCTTTGATCCCGCAGCCCAAGCCGCAGGCAGCTCCAGGCGCCCGCGATTCGGGACTTCGCATATTGCGGTGCTGTTTCCGCCAGTGCCTCTCGCACCAGGTCGCTGCGTTCATGCAGCTCCAGCAGTCCGGTGCAGCTCGCCAGCAGGTAGTGGACGCCGTAGTCGCTGCCGAGGCTGGAGCGCAGCGCATCGATCTGATCCAGTTGCGCTCCCCTGGGCATAGCCATCAGAGCTTTGGCGGCGGCGTACTGGCGTGCTTCGTCCCGATGCTGCAGTCCCTCCTTGATCGCTTCGGGGTCGGCAGCGGTATCGGGAATGCCGTCCAGATTCAACTGTCTTGGATCGTCCTGAAGCAGCTCCTTCAACAGATCTGTCGCATCAGGATCAATGGCGCCCGCTTGGCTGGTGGCCATCTGAAACGCACTCTTGGCGCGCAGGGGCATCGAGACCGGGCAACGGATCAACGCCGCCAGGGCTTCGATCCGGCCCGCATCGCCCAGATCGATCACGGCGGCCCGTCGTCGCCCGGGGTTGTCATCCCGGAGCTGCTCCATAAGCGGATGAAGGCCTTGCTGGTCGCCCAGCACCCGAACGGCATAGGCATGGGCCGCTCCCGCCACCAGGGGATTGCTGTCGTTGCGGCAACGATCAATCTGGCCGCTGGCATCGTTCATGCCCAGGCGGCAGAAGGCCTGAAGCACCGCCCGGCGTTGGTTGTCGGGGCCCTGAAGCGCTTGCAGAAGTGCCGTTTGCTCCTCCTTATTTAGAGGTGTACCCAGCCGGGCGATGGCATCAGCCGCATTGACGACGGTGGGTTCGTCATCGGCCTGTAGGGCAGCAAGAAGAACGGGAAGTGCTGAGCGGTCTTTGCGTCGGCCCAGGGCTTCGAGGGCCTTGCGCCGGGTGATGCGTTCGTAGAGGTCGTCGGAATCGTTGGCTCCGGCTGCCAGGAGTCTCTGAAGGGACTCGGGGGATTGGCAGGCGCCAAGACGGGTTGCGGCGAGATATTTAAGGCCAGGATTCTTGAGCTCGGCGGGCGGCTTGAGCAACGTTTCCATCGCCGTCTCTTCACTCATTCCAGCGAAAAGAGTGTCGAAGCGTTCGCTCATTGCCGATCAAGAATTTGAAAAACCTGAGGATGGTTCATTTGGCTTATGATCCCGTCCAGCCAAAGCTTAAGCCGAATGGCCGTTGCCGAAAGCGCAGCTCAAGAAATCCGTCGATTTGTTGAATTGCATCAATCCGGATCGGCGTTGAATCAAATTGCCTCGCTTGATGATCTCAATGCATTGTTGAAGCAGGCCGAAAGCCCTTTGGCTGCCTCACTTATCCCGCTTGAGCAGGCAACGCGTCCCCCCAAGATTCTGGTGGATTCGGGGGTAACAGAATCAAAGGTGCCCTGGCGAATTCTTCAGTGCCCTGGTGGTCCTTTGGTGCTGCAGATGATCTGTGAAAAGGTTAATTTTGCCCTCTGGATTCAGGAGTGTTGATGATGGCTAACTCTGAACTTGAGCGTTTCGTCCAGGCGATTGCGGATGATCACGGGCTAGCCACGGGAATCAAGACGCTTGGCTCCCATTACGACATCGTTGCCTACGCCAACATCCGCGGCTACGCGATCACCTTGGCGGAATGGGGAAGATATCTGGCCATGGATTGGTTGCAGACCTCCGATGCCGATCTGGCTTCCGTTCACCGGGCCGATCCAGCCCATTGGAGCTGGGCGTTCCGTCAATTGTCCCGCTGGCGTGCGCTGTTGATGGATGGTGCTGAATCCGAGGGAATGCTTGGCCCCGCAGATTTTGCAGTGACCCGGGATCAGTCCGTTGCCCAGCCGGTTAGCGCCCCGGCAGCCAGCCTGACGGATGCAGAGAAAGATGCGGCTTTGGCGTCGTTCATCCAGCTGGTGAAAACACGGCCTGATCTCAAGGACCAGGTGAAATCAGCACGGAACCAAGATGAGGTGATTGGCTTGGCCCAAGCTCAGGGTTTTGCCATTGATTCGCTCACGCTGTTGCGGAGTTGGAGTCAGGTGTCTGACTTCAGCAAACCCACCTGGTTCGGCTGGTTTGATGATTGATCGCTTCAGCTGATCTCCGCATAGCGGGTGCGTGTGGTGCCGCGTTTGGCCCAATAGGTCACCAGTGACTCACCACCGGGTCTGGGAACTGCTGCTGTGGCACGCAGGATTTTGAAGGTGCGCCTTGGGCCCATCGGCCAGTTGCCGGCAGCTGCAATTTTTCGCACGCGTCCACCGATGGCTTCAATGCAACGCTCGAATTTTTCGAGGTGGGTTTGATCCACCGTTTCAAAGATGAAATCGGTTCCTTCGCAAATCAGATGCTGCGACCGGATCCAGGTTTTCAGTTGTTTCTCGGCCTCAATTGCAGACATCGTCTAGCCGCTCAGACGAGGAGGTTGCTCACCACTGGAGCCAGTTCTGGTCCAGCTCGTTCCCGAGGTGAGCCACACGTTTGAATCGCAGCGGCCCGTGTTCGGAGCCCCAGCGCTGCTCATCCGTGTCGGGGTCAAAGCCTCGATCGCGACTGATCCAGTCTGTGGCGTTGACATCCACTTCGCTGACCAAATACGTGAGCCGGCCATCCCGGGGAACCATGCAGTTCTTGCCAGGTTCCACTTCACCCAGGTATCGACCGGATTCAACCTCGCGAAAGTGCATCCCACAGCCACAACGTGGCTTCAGAGACTCAGGCTTGAGGCTGTTGAGGAGTTCAGGGCGTTGGCCTGCACCAGCCAACCGGATGGGATCAGCGAAACCGTAGTTCTCAACGATGAAAGTTTCACCCTCGGCCGGGAGCAATCGATGAATGCCTTGGCGATAGGGCCTCCAGGGGTCATGGTCATAACTTTGCTCTGAATAAAATCCAGGTGCTTTCAGAACATCCCAGGGAAGCGGGCGAAAAAAGATATTGATGTGAGCGAAATCCTTGGGATTCTCCTGAGATTGTTGGAGATTGCTGTAGTGCCCTGAAAGCGTTTTGGCGAACAGGAGCAGAGCCTCGTTGTTGTCTGACATTGGCGTGGGATCAGCTGCTCAGGCGCCGCACTTCTGAAGCAAAGGACGTTTGCAACACACCTGATCCAGCCGATGTGCGGAGCACGGAGGAGCGGCAGCGAACATGCTCCGAGACAAACCAGATGCGTTCTTCGGCGATGGATTGCTCGTATTGCGTGGTGAGCAGAAATGTTCCGTCGCTGAGAAAGCTGTAGCTGGATTCCGCTGGCGCTGCTTCTGCATAGCCAACACTCCGAAGCAGAACGCCTTTGCTGTCATCGCTTGGAATGGGCACAATCAGGCATGAACCGGATGACACCTCATTGGGATCATCTGGTTCCCAGTCGCTTTCGGCAGCCCAAGTCATCCGAAACGGTGCCGAGACCTCTGATTCTTCACTCAGGCTCGACGATTGAATCAAGTTGTTGATCTCTTGATCGGAAGATTCAATCCGTGATATTTGAACTTCACTGAGGACTTCTTCAAATTGCTGAAAAGCGAGGGAGTGGCCGGATCGCATTGATCGCCACGTTCCCTCGCTTTGAGCAACAAATTGCTCGATGTTCATTTGGTGCTGGAGTCGGTCTCAGCCTTCAGATCAGGACGGCTGTTCTGCACCATGTTCACCATGGAGTCGATCATCATCGACATGGCAACAGGAACGGAGGAGACAGAAGACTGAAAGCCCTGATTCGATCCCGGCTGGCTGTTGGTGGGTTGACGAAGGATGGGCATGATTCAAAAGCTGGCGGTTTCAGGAGATGAAATCTCCCTGGATTCACCGATTGGGTCCAGACGTTTCAGGCACCAATCATGACGGACTGATCCGGCCGCAAGGGCCGGATCAGCACAAGGATTAAGCGTTCGCAATAGAAAGAATGTTCCCGCCCTGAGCCTGGATGCTCTGAATGGTGCGGGACAGGGAGGCGTAGCTCACCACCGAGCGCTGGGCAGAGCGACGCACGGCACCCAGTTGAACGCGGGAGGTCCAGAGGATGGTGAAGCGGTTGCCGCCGCCAACCACTTTTCTGGTGCCCGCTGCCGTGGGATTCGAGTTGGAGGCCAGGCTCACCTGCAGCACAGAGCCTTGATCGGCATCGAAGCCAGCGAAGCCAGGATCCATGGCCTGGTTGCGCTGGTAGGCCACGGTGCTTTCGCCGTCGACGCTCGTTTGGGTACGGGCGTAGGGAACCGAGTCGATCCCGAAGTTGTTCAGATACTCGTCGCTGTAGGTGTAGCTGGCGATTTCGGCTTCGAAACCTTCGTCGGCCAGGCGACGCACGTGCTCACTGATTTCAGCCTGATCCCGGGGAGGACGACCCAGCAGGTGCTTGAAGTTCAGTTCAACGAAGCGATAGGGGTTGTTCGTCTCAAGGAACAGCCGCCGGTAGCTCTCCGACTGAGCCAGTGCTGTGACCAGACCCTGAACAGTGAGGTCGCCGTTGATGAAGAGAGCTTCGATGGAGGGCTGAACGTCCAGCTCCATCAGGTGCCGGTTCCCGAAGACCTGCCGGTACACGGCACGGATGATGTCTTCAGCGTGGCTGCGATCTTGGTTGGCGGGTGTGGCCAGGGTGGCAGTGGTCATGGGTTGAGGGGGAGGTGCGTCGAAAGGGGCCGGCATCGAAGTGAGGGTGATGGGGCCCCTTGAGGGAGGGTGGTGGTGTGAAGCGGGTCGCGATGACCCGCGCGATCACATCACTTCGGTGATGGAGACGATCCGGCCGCCGCGGGCGTGGATGTACTTCATCTGGCTGCTCATGTCCTTACCGGAGACGAGGTAACTCGCATTCGGCGTGCGCTGGCGTCCGCCGCGGGGCTGAGCCTGAACCACGATGCGGAAGCGCTTCGTGGTTGCAGAGGGAGATCCAGCCACTGCGCCATTCCGGTTGGTCCGGCTCGTGGTGGTTCTCCAGCCACTGGGGACGGAGTTGGTGGCCATGGAGGTCACCAGGGATGCGCTGTTGAGCACGGCATCGCTGGCTGCAAAACCTTCAGCCAGCGAGAGGTGACGGTTGAAGGCCACCTGAGCTCGGCCTTCTTCGGTGAGGATGCGCATGTAGGGCACCGTGTCTTCACCGAAGGTGTTCTGGTACTCAGCGCTGTCGAGGTAGCTGTTGATCTCTGCCTCGTAGCCGTCGTTGGCCAGGATCTGGATGTGCTCACTCAGCTCGGCCTGAGACTTGGGTGCCCGGCCCAGGAAGTGCTTGAAGTTGAGCTCAACGAAGCGGTACGGGGCGTTGGTTTCGAAGAAACGGCGGCTGTACTCGGGGGAGAGTGCGATGGCCCGCACCAGTTCTCTGGTGCTCAGATAGCCCTCGGCGAAACGGCTTTCAGCGGCCATTGCTCGCTCCGACTCCATCAGGTGGGGGTTGCCCATCACCTGGCGGTAGGTGGCACGAATCAGACCATTGATCTGATCGGCGCTGTCACCCGGGCAGCGTTGGAACACTTCCTGCTCCCGCTGTCCCAGGCCGAAACCGACGTAGGCGTCGTTGCGGATCGGGGTGGAATCTCCACCATCGCTGCTGGTGCGCTTCTTGGCAGCGAATTGCGCATTGCTGCCCATGCCGCTGGGTTGCGCGCCGCCGGTGAAGCTGGCTCCGGAGGGCAGCTGGATGTAGGCCGTGGTGTTGCGTGCCAAGCCATTGGCAAGCTGGCTGCTGCTGCCGATGGCGCTGTCGCTGATGGCGAAGCCGCGCTCGAGCGTCGCCATGCGGGCGAAGCTGTTGTTGGGGATGCCAGCAGCGGACGTGAAGGAGCGGGTGTAAGGCACCACGTCGTCACCAAACACCTCGGCGTATTCAGCGCCATCGACGATGAAATCGATCACGGCGTCGTGGCCACCGCTCGCCAGCAGTGAAATGTGCGCCGACATCTCGGCCTGATCCACGGGAGGACGACCCAGCAGGTGCTTCAGGTTCAGTTCGATGCCGCGCTGAGGGGCAACACCCTCGAAAAAGCGGGCTTTGTAGAAGGAGGTTTTGGCCAGACCGCGAACGAAATCGCGGGTGGTGAGCTCGCCATTGCCGTAGCGGGCTTCCAGCTCAGCGGAACGCTCGTTGTCCATCACATGGGCATTGCCGAACACCTGGCGGTAGGCGGCACTGATGGCTGTAGCCAGGGCGGCGGAGTCGTCCGGTGCGTAGCGCTGGGCGGTGACGCCGTGGGGGCAATCCTCATGATTGCGGGGCCCGATGGCGATCTTCATCGAAGCGCAGGATTGGCGGAGGAATTCGCCGTTGCTCAGGGCTGCTTTTGCGGATGCGTTGCGGGTCCGGCTGAAGGAGACGGGAGCATCGTTGAGGGAGGCGGCGCCGAAGCCTTGTGAGGCAGACATGGTGGGAGGCGGGTGAGGGGAGGAAAGGTGTTGCTGAGTGAGTTCGGATCAGAGGCGGCAGTGCGGGGTCATGCGCGAACGCCCGGGCAGCCGCCTATCTGATTGGTGAGAGAACTCAGTTCACAGGCGTGATGCTGGCGATCTTGCCGCCTTCGGCATGGATGCGCTTGAACTGCTCGGAGAGCTTGTCGAAGGGCACGAAGTACACCCGGTTGGAGCGGGTGTAGCGGGAGATCCGGCGCACGTTGTTGGCGCTGTAGCCGGTGACTTCCACCCGGTAGGTCTTGCCCTGTTCGCCGGCACCCACGCCATGGCGGGTGGGGGCGTCCTGCAGGTTCTTGGAGGGACGGAAGCTCCAGCCGGTGGCTTCGGTGGAGGAGGGGGGCACCACCGCCATCGGGCGGTTCTGGTAGGCGTTGCCGCCGAGCTTGCTGCTGATCCCGGAAAGATCGCCTTTCAGGCTGCTGCTGCTGTTGCCACGCAGCAGCTGGAAGCTCCAGGTGAACTCCTGCAGGGTGGTGCAGGATTCGGTCTTCCAGCCCCGCTGGAAGGGAACGGTCCACTCGCCGTAGGTGTCCTGGTAGTCGGCGCTGTCGATGAAGCTGTCGATGTCGGCTTCGTAGCCGTGGCTGTCGAGCCGTTCGGCGTGAGCACGCATCTCATCGAAGTCCACGGGGGCGCGTCCCAGCAGGTGACGGAAGGCCAGCTCGATGTAGCGGTAGCGGGAGCAGGCGTCGAAGAAGCGATCGCGGTACAGCTCGCTCTTGGCGATGCGGCGCACCAGCTCTCTCACGCTGATTTCGCCCAGCTTGAACTGGGACTCAGCCACGAGCTGACGCTCGCTCTCCATCACATAGGCATTGCCCAGCACCTGCTTGTAAACGGCGCGGATGATTTGTTCCTTCTTGGCGTCGTCATCACCAGGGATGAGTTCCAGAGGAGCTTCGCTCTCTTGCGAGAAACGCTCGACCCCGAGCAGAGAGGCAGGACCGAAGGGCATGGACAACCTGACGTGTGCGTCACGCCATGGTCATTCAGAAGTGGTGGCCTGGAGCGGGTTCTTTATAAAGCTCAATCAAATGTGTCCGAATGTTGCGTGACATGACGATTCGGCCCCCGGTTTTCGGGTGGTGGATCGGGGTAATCCTTCTCACGACAAGGATTCGAGGCTGTCGCGTGTGGTGCTCCGCGTCAGGGGATTCCAGCAGTCGAGTTCTTCGAAGGGGCGGGCCAAGAGCGCATCACGCTGCCCACTGAGCCCTGTGGTGAGGGAGAAATCGGCTCCTTTGATCGATTCCGCGCTCTCCAGTCCTGCTTCGGAGAGGTCGGCGCCGCGAAAATCGGCAAAGTCCAGCTGGCACGTGCCAAAGCGGGTCCCCCGGCACATGGCACCCCTAAGGATCGCGTGACGAAGATCCGATCCCACCAGTCGAACGTTGTCGAGCAGGGCACCACTCAGGTCAGCCCCGCTGAGATAGGCCCCCATCAGCACGGCGCCGCGCAGATCCATGCCGCGCAGATCGGTGCTGTTCAAGAACACACCACTCAGCCTTGCTTTGGGGCCGACGGCCCCGCTGCTGAGCAGATCAAAGCCTTCCGGTACGAGGGTGCTGGCGTCGTAGCGCGCCAGGCGCAGGTCGGCTCCTTCCAACTGGCAGCTGGAGAGGTCGGCTCCCCTCAGATCAGCGCGACAGAGATTGGCGCCACGCAGGTCGCCCTTTTCAACAGTCACTCCCCTCCAATCGGCCCCCCGAGCATCAACCGCGCCATCCAGTGACCCTGAGGCCAGGGTCTGTTCCGGCGGCTGCCAGGTGTCCAGATTCAGGGGGTTGGAAAGCGCCGTCAAGGAAGTCAGCTGCGAAGCATCGAGAAGGCGATGGTAAGGACCACACGGCCCAGCTCGAATCCGCCGACAACCGCCAGGCCCAGCCAGAGCTTGAGGGCGAAGGCAGGAGGTTGGCCATTGACCCAGGCCGACGACATCTCCAGCTGCTGCATCTGAGCGGCCTGGTCGCTGGGAGCTCGATCCTGCAAGGCATCGCGCCAGTCGGCCCCGTAGCGCGGGAATTGCTGGTAAATCGGGGTCTCGCCCAGGGATCGACCCGGCAACACCCGCGAGCGTTGCTGAGGAACCAGGTCGTAGCCGAAGCTCTCCATGTATTCAGGGCTGTCGAGCACTGCGTCGACAAAGGCTGTGAAGCCCTTTTCGCCGATCACGATCGACCAGGCCCGGCGT
>CAJXFG010000038.1 GCA_913052185.1 uncultured Synechococcus sp.
ATGATTTCCGAGCAGCCGACCTGGCCCTGGGAGGTCAGGGTGCACCCTTGGTGCCGATGGCCGATGCCGCTCTGATGGGCAGGATCCAGGGGTGGCGTGCCCTGCTGAACCTCGGCGGCATCGCCAACATCACCCTGATCCCGCCCTCAGCTGGCCCGGACCGGATGCGACCCGTGCTCGGCTGGGACTGCGGCCCAGCCAACAGCCTGATCGATCTGGCGATGGAAACCTTCAGCGAAGGACAGGAGCGCTGCGACAGGGATGGAGCCATGGCTGCGCTGGGGCAGGTCATGACTGAACCGCTCGAGCACTGGCTCCGCGAGCCGTATTTCCACCGGCCCGCTCCGAAATCGACCGGGCGCGAGCTCTTCGGTCGAGAGGACCTGAAACGGAGGCTCACCGAACTTCAACCGGCATCCCCCGAAGACCAGATGGCCACACTGACAGCCTTCACAGCTGCTGTGGTGGCTCAGGATCTGCAGCATCTGAGCCATCTCGACCTGCCCAGGCCAGTGGAGATGGTGGTGGCCGGAGGCGGTCGCCGCAACAGAACCCTGATGCGGGAACTGCAATCCCGCTGCCAGGGCCTGCGAGTACGCCCGAGCGATGAGCTGCAGCTTCCCTGCGAGTCACGCGAAGCCCTGGCGTTCGCGTTGCTGGCCTGGTGGCATCACCGCCAGCTTCCCGGCAATGCACCTTCAATCACAGGGGCTGAACGCTGTTGCGTTCTCGGGGTCCGCGCCGATCCGGCCTGAGCGCTCTCAGCAACCCAAGAGCCAACGCAGATCATTCAGGACGGTGCAGCCGCAAACGCCTGGGAGCACCGCGGAGTCGGCGGGGCTGCTGGGCCTCCAGCGCCGAACGCAGTCGCTCAGTGGAGGTTGAAGGAGCTGCCAACGAGGAACCAGCCTGCTCAAGACGCTGAACGCCCTGCTGGATCAGCACCTTGGCCATGTTGCTGACGGTTCGGGACTCCTGTTCGGCGAGGGATGTGAGCCGATTGCAGAGATCCTCAGGCAGAACCACCTGAATCCGTGGTGATTTCGGCTTCCCGCTGGATGAGGTTTGGCGGGTCGCCACGAACCATGAGGCAGAGATACCTAAAAGTGTACAGAGATGCGCAAGGGTAGTATCCAGCACTATGATGCGGTCATTGATTCGATCCCAGACGCGCGGCTCATCACCCCAGGACTGCAAATCACCCATCCCGCCAGGACTGCCATGCCACGTACAACCAGCCAGGCCACCAGCACTCGCCAGTCAGCCCCACGCACCCGCAGGGCTTCCGGCTCTCGTCGATCCCGCCGCGCCACTGAGAACAGTGACGTGCTGGTGTCGGCGGTGATCAGCTCGTATCTGCTCACTCACCTGCACCATGTGCTGCAGCGGGCTGAATACGGAGCTGTTCAGGAAGGCAGGGTGTCTCAGGCCGCGAACTACGCCCAGCTGCGCAAGGTCCTCTGCATGGATGCCCGCAGCATGGAAGACGCCTCAGCCTCAGGCCTCAAGGAAGCCGATCTCGATCAGGCCGCTTGAGAGGAATTGAGCCCGTGGGCGCACGCAGCGGCCATGGATAGGGTTTGAACAGATGCTGATGCGCCATGAGCAACGCGGCAGAGCTCTACGCAAAGATCGAACAGGATCGGGACATGACACGTGCCCTGTTCAGGCAGGCGCTGCAGAATCCGGAAGGAGCCATTCAGGCCATCTGCCAAGTGGGTGAAGGAATGAACCTTCCTGTGACCCATGACGAGGTCAAAGCCTTCATCAGCAGCCTGGACGACGACCTCAGCAAACAGTGGCTGGTTAAAGCGAGGGGCGGTCTTTGAGCAGTCGACTCGATTGCGTGGGTGGCACCTGGACGGGCTGACGATCCCGACTACCACCTCCTCCGGCCCAGCTGAAGAACAACCAGTAACTCACCAGAGCCAGCCCTGCGGCCACCACCAGGGCGGCGACCTGCTCCAGCCTTCGCATCAACGCAGCATCTCTCTGTTCGCACAGTCTGCCCAAACCTCGACACGA
Organism: uncultured Synechococcus sp.; assembly: GCA_913052185.1. GTDB lineage: Bacteria > Cyanobacteriota > Cyanobacteriia > PCC-6307 > Cyanobiaceae > Synechococcus_C. The sequence continues at coordinate 2,026 of CAJXFG010000038.1, forward strand.
GAGGATGGAGATTGTCCGCGTCTCTGCCGGTGCTGCGCCTTGAGCACGTCAGCAAGATTTACCCCACCGGGGAAGTGCTCCGGGACGTGACCTGGGAGATCAAACCAGGCGATCGCATTGGGCTGGTGGGTGTCAACGGCGCAGGCAAATCGACTCAGATGCGTCTGATCGCCGGCCATGAGGAGCCGACGAGTGGCACGGTCGTTCGCCAGGGAGAACCTCGCATCGCATTCCTGCAACAGGAATTCGACGTGGACCCCGATCGTTCTGTGCGACAGGAACTCTTCCAGGCCTTCGGAGAGGCCGCCACGGTGCTGAACCGTCAGCGCGAGGTGGAGGAAGCGATGGGTTCAGAACAAGCCGCTGAGGATCCCGACCATCTCGACCAACTGATTCACGAGCTGGGACAGCTTCAGAACCGCTTCGAAGCCCTGCATGGCTACGAACTGGACGCCCGCATCGACAAACTTCTGCCCACCATCGGCTTCACTCCTGAGAGCGCGGAGTGCCTGGTGAGGGACTACTCGGGCGGATGGCAGATGCGCATCGCTCTGGGCAAGATTCTTCTCCAGGATCCGGATCTATTGCTGCTCGACGAGCCCACGAACCACCTGGATGTGGAAACCATTCAATGGCTCGAAAGTTACCTGCAGGAGCAGACAGCGGCCCTGGTCGTGATCAGCCACGACCGCACCTTTCTCGACCGGGTCTGCAACCAGATCGTGGCCACGGAACGGGGGATCTCCAGAAGTTATCTCGGCAATTACACGGCCCATCTCGAGCAGAAGCAGCTGGAACAGGAAGCCACTCAGGCCGCCTTTGACCGGCAGCAGAAGGAGATCGCCAGCCAGCAGGCCTACATCGATCGATTCAGAGCCAGCGCCACGAGAAGCACCCAGGCCAAGAGCCGGGAAAAACAGCTTGAGAAGGTGGAACTGGTCGACGCCCCGATCGAAAGCGTCGCCGGGCCGAGTTTCCGCTTCCCTGCCGCTCCCCGCTCGGGCGCCCAGGTCGCCGTGATGGAAAACCTCACTCACAGCTACGGAGACCAGATCCTTTTCCTTGGAGCGGAACTGGAGGTGGAACGAGGGGATCGCATCGCCTTCGTCGGACCCAACGGAGCAGGCAAGTCGACGCTGCTGCGTCTGATCATGGGCATGGAATCACCGGAAGAGGGTTCGGCTCGCCTGGGTGAACACAACGTGATCGCGCGTTATTTCGAACAGAACCAGGCGGAGGCTCTTGACCTGAGCAAAACCGTGATCGACACCATGTTTGAAGCGGTACCCGACTGGACGCAGACCCAGGTGCGCTCCCTGCTCGGCAGCTTCTGCTTCAGCAACGACACCGTCTTCAAGGAGGTCGGCAAGCTCAGTGGCGGAGAGAAGGCGCGTCTAGCCCTGGCCCTGATGCTGCTCACACCCTGCAATCTCCTGGTGCTGGACGAACCGACCAACCACCTCGATATCCCAGCCAAGCAGATGCTGGAAGACGCGCTCTGCGCCTATGAAGGCGCAGCCCTCTTGGTGTCTCACGACCGCTATTTCATTTCCCGGGTTGCCAATCGGATCGTTGAGCTGCGCGATGGCGAGCTGGTGCTCTATCGGGGCGATTATTCCTATTACGTTGAGAAAAAGGCTGAAGAAAGGGCAGCCGCTGAAGCAGCGCTCAGGCAAGCGGAGCAGGAAGCCAAAAGAAAGGCCAAGCGCGACAAGCAGAAAGAGCGGGACGCGAAGCGCAAAAAGGCTGCATGACGCACGCCTAGCGTCATGCAAGACGAAACTTCACGAACTGTTAGGCAGGAAGACTTATTTCCCTTTACCCGCTCTGAACGTGTGCATAGGCTGACATCACTGATCCCGGCACTTGATGAGAAACGCAGAATCTCTTTCCGCCGGCATCAATGACGTCCACGAGACCAACCCCAACGCAACAGGCAACCATGAGCAGACATGGGATGCCGTCGAAACCTATTTCGAATGCATCACAACCTGCTCCCTGGATGATGGTGAATGCATCACACGCTGTGTGGAGCAACTGAAGGATTCGGACGACGCCTGAGGAACAATCAGCGCATCTTCAAAGCACGCATTTCCACCGGCCTCACCGTGACCGGCAGCTGTTTTCCCTGCCGTTGAACGTTGAGGACCAGTGGCTGACCCACTCCGCTGCGATCAATGGCTGTCACCACTTCGGCGGGATTGCGCACGGGCTGACCAGCCACTGCCACGATCACGTCGTTGACCTGAAGTCCCGCCAGAGCCCCTGGGCCACCGGGCATCACCGAGCGCACAACAGCGCCTGGGGGGACGATGCCACCAGGCGTGGGTGCAGGAATTGTCGAGAGGCCGATCCCAACCATGGGGTGACTCGCCCTCCCCTGATTGACCAGCTGCAGGGCGATGGTTTTTGCCCTGTTGATGGGTATCGCAAATCCCAGTCCAGCCCCAGGCCCTGAGCGCACCAGTGTGTTGATGCCCACCACCTCGCCGGCCGAATTGAGCAGAGGGCCACCGGAATTCCCAGGATTGATCGCCGCATCGGTCTGAATCAGATCCAGTCGTTTGCCCTGGATGCCGAGCTGGGAGACGTTCCTGTTGAGGTTGCTCACGATTCCCAGGGTCACGGTGTTTTCGAGCCCGAACGGATTGCCGACAGCAATCGCCCAGTCGCCAACGCGCAGCCGATCGGAATCGCCAAGAGGAGCGGTCGGCCAAAGACCTCCTCCCTGGAGTTTCACAACCGCGAGGTCGGTCACGGGATCCTGTCCAACCACCTCACCGGAGACCCGCCTTCCATCAGGCAAGCCCACCATCACTCGATCCATGTTCTCGACCACGTGAGCATTGGTCAGCACCAGACCCTGACCATCGAAGATCACCCCACTGCCCTGCCCCCTTTCCACTCGGGCCCGAGGAGGCGCTGAGCCCTGCAGGCCGAAGAAGCGCTGAAAGAAGGGATCGATCATCAGCCCCTCGGGCAATCCCGATCCAGCCGCTGTTCGTACCGTTCGCTGGGTTTCCAGCGTGACCACCGCGGGACCGCTCCTGGCCACAGCCTCTGCCACAAAGGATTGAGCCTTCAAACCGGCTGAAGCGGGAACCCGAGGTGCCGCCTGAGCACCGTTCTGCTGCAGGAGCAGCTCTGCGGGCGCCAGCAACGACAGCCCCATCACCAGGGGCATGACCTTGCGTCGGAAGCGGATGACAGGCGCAGGCTCCATCGAGACCTTGAGGGGTGCCACAGCCATGAAAAGGACAACGACAGCTACTGAGACTCAGAACTTAGTGAGGGTGATCCAGCCTGGACAGGGGTGATCGCCGTCGATTCCGTGACTAGATGCAACCAACCGAACGCAATGGACGGGCACAACGGGACAAGAAATGGCGATGATGGGTGACAGGGACGGTGCGTCCAGCTCGACAACCACGGTCATCCCATGCTCAACAGTCTTTTCCCCCTGCTTTACGGACTGGTCTTCCTGGCCCTGCTTTGGCAAGCCTTCCGGGTGATGGGACGCGGGTTCAGTGCAGCCGGACGTCCTCCCGGGACGACTGATTCGGGGATGGATCGCACCGGGAAGGTGACCATTCATCCCGAGCTCCTTGATGGAGATGGTCGCTTGACCGAAGAAGACCTGCTCACCGTTCGATTCAGTGGTGAGGACGAAACCGGCGAGCCTGGCGTTCGGCCTGGTGAATAAGTTAGGTAGGAAAGCTGCGCGGCAGCTCGACTCGGACTCGTAGGGGGAACCTCCTGGTGGATCAAAGAACACGGATCGTTGCCGCGGTGATCAAATCCGTGAAGCTTCCTCCTCGCTTTCGCCTGCGTCTGCTCAAAGAGGATCCTGTACGCCTGGAACTCAGCCTGACGCCCGCCTATGGCAAGGATCCGATCCAGGTTGGGCTGGTTGAATCACTCGACCTGGTCGCCCGACGTGACCGCGAAGGACGCATCCCTCGAGACCTCCAGGGCACATGGGACTGGACGGTCAGGCATGGCCAGGTGAGCACCGGCGGCTGGAACCCCTACCTGAAGGAAGCCCTCCAGACGATGTTCGAAACGGGGCTGCCGGCGATTGTTTACGAGGAACTCACCGGAGAGGACTACCACCCCGTTGATGGTGCTCGTCACGTGCGTTGACCTCTGAGGACTGAAGGACCAGACCCGTGTAACGCCGTGATAACGGATACAGCCAGGCCAGCAAACCACGGGCTAAAAAGTAACCACTCAGGCCCTTAAGGTTTTCTTCATGGCCACGCTCAACCTCCGCGTCGCCCCGCTCATTCGCTTGCTCGCTGCCATGGGAGCCCTGACCAGCATTCTTCTGCTGGGAATTCTCAACTTCATCCGCTGACGCTGATCGTCACTATTGGGTTCTTTTCCCATTGACGGGCTTTTGCCTGAGCTCTGCGCACGCTTGAAGAGCTCAGGGACCCTGATCCTCCAGGCACCACCGGGTGCAGGCAAAACCACACGGGTCCCCCTGGCGCTGATGGGGGAATTGATTGATGCGCCAAGCCCTGAAGGTCGCATCCTTCTGATCGAGCCACGGCGGCTGGCTGCGAAAGCGGCTGCCACCCGGCTTGCCCAGTCCATTGGCGAGCCTGTGGGCAAGCGCGTGGGTTACTCGGTACGGAACGAACAGAAGCGCTCAGACGCCACCAGCATTGAAGCCATCACCGACGGGTTGTTCCTGCGGCGTCTGCAATCCCAGCCCGACCTCCCCGGGGTAGCGATCGTGATCTTCGATGAATTTCACGAGCGACGCCGTGACAGCGACGTCGCCTTGGCCCTGCTGCGCGAAGCGAGGCAACTGCTGAGGCCGGATCTCAAGCTGCTGTTGATGTCAGCGACCCTGCAGCTGGAGTCGCTGAGTGCGCAGTTCGAAGGTGCCGACACCCTCACCAGTCAAGGGCGCGCCTTCCCTGTTGAGACCCGTCACAGCCCTGCGCGCCATCAGGAACGGCTGGAAACACACGTGCTCCGCGTGATCGAGGAGGAAGTGCGCGAGCTCGAAGACAACCGCCACGCTGGAGAAGCCCCACCTGGAGTCCTTGTCTTTCTCCCCGGCGTGCGTGAGATCGAACGATGCCGGCAGACGCTCAGCGGGGTGCCAAACCTGCGGCACTGGCAACTGCTGACGCTTCATGGCCAGCTCTCTCTCAAACTGCAGAGTGAAGCACTGAGCCCCTGCGACAAGCGCTGGCACGGACGCATTGTCCTGGCCACGTCCATCGCGGAAAGCTCGCTCACATTGGACGGCATCCGCCTTGTGGTGGATGCAGGCCTGAATCGCCATACGCGTTTCGATCCAGGCACCGGCATGGAGGGGTTGGTGACCGTGCCAGCCAGCGTGGCCAGTGCGGATCAACGGCGGGGACGAGCAGGCCGTCAGGCACCCGGCCGCTGCGTGCGCCTCTGGTCGGCGGCCGACGAGCAACGCCGTCCAGCCCAGGACCCGCCGGAGCTGCAACGGGCTGATCCGCAACCCACAGTGCTGGACCTGGCGCAGTGGGGAGCTGGGCTCGGCGAGGAACTGGCATGGCTGGAGCCTCCCCCACAGGCGCTGTTTCAGGAAGGGCAACAGCAGCTGCAACAGCTGAACCTGCTCTCGGTTGAGGGACAGATCACTGAGCTTGGTCGAGACGTGGCGTCGTTCGGCATGCACCCCCGCCTGGGCCTGATGTTGATCAAGGCACATCGCTGGGGGCTGGAGACACTGGCCTGCGATCTGGCGGCCTTGCTGAGTGAACGCGACATCCCCGGATGGCGTGAGCTCGGGAGTGACATCGGCCAGCGCCTACAGCGGCTCAGAGAAGCCGATCAATCTGATCACCACGAGGGGGTCGGCCGCATTCGGCAGCAAAGCCGGCAATGGCATCAACAGTTGCGAGCACTCAAGACGCCAGTGGCGCAATCGGCGGCGAACGAACCGAAGGATCTTGCGATTGCTCGGCTGATCAGCACGGCATTCCCCGAATGGCTTGCCCTGGCACGACCGGGGCGAACAGGTTCATTCCTGCTGCGCCAGGGTCGCGGCGCGATCCTGCCGATGACCGACCATCTGAGCGGCGCCGAGGCTCTGGCCATCGCCCGACTCGACCTCAAAGATCGAGATGCATGCATCCGCCTGGCAGTGCCCATCAGCCGGCAGCATCTCGAAGAGATTGCCAAAGAGCAGGGTGAATGGCGCGATCACGTCGTCTGGAATGACAACCAGCAACGAATCAGCGCCGAGCGCGTGCTGAGCCTCGGGTCAATCGAATTGCAGCGCCAGCAGCTGCCACGCCCCTCAGCCGGACTGGTGAGTGAAGCGTTGCTGCAGCGCTTACGTGACGACGGCCTGGAACTGCTGCCATGGAACGAACGCTGCGAGCAGCTTCGGCGGCGCCTTCAGATTGCCCACAGCCACTTGGGAGCCCCATGGCCCAATCGCACACTCCAGGAACTGCAGAGCGCTCCTGAGCTTTGGATCAGAGCGGCAAGTCTGAGCTGCAGCAGCTGGCTGGACCTGGACAGCCATGACCTGATGGAGGCGTTGTGGAGCGATCTCAGCTGGCAACAGCGACGTGAACTCGAGGCCCTGTTACCCGAACGGCTGAGAATCCCAAGCGGCAGGGACGCCAGAGTGACCTACGGCGATGACGATGCGGTGCTGTCGGTGAAGCTGCAGGAGATGTTCGGCTGCAGCCAGGGGCCGCTCCTCCTCAATGGCACGCTGCCCGTCACACTTGAACTGCTGTCGCCCGCCGGCCGCCCCTTGCAACGCACCAAGGATCTTGCGGGCTTCTGGACAGGCAGCTACCACGACGTTCGGCGTGAGATGCGCGGCCGCTACCCGAAGCACCCATGGCCGGAATCACCGATGAACGCTGCGCCCACTAGCAAGTCGAAGAAGTCGGCGTAATGTCACATTCACGACAGGCAACAAAACTCCATTGTTTGTTACATTGAGCAAAGTCACGGATCACAACCCATGTCTGACAACGCAACTCGCTTCGGCTTCGTCAACTTCGCTGAGACCTGGAATGGCCGTCTGGCCATGATGGGCTTCGTGATCGGCCTGGGCACCGAACTGCTCACCGGTCAGGGCATCCTGTCCCAGATCGGCCTCGGCTGATCGCGTCATCACGCCTGAAGGATCACCACCTTCGCCAACCCCATCGGCATGCCGATGGGGTTTTTCAATGGTCGCCTCACTGCGAGAGAGTATGCGCAGTTGTTCTCTGCCCTTGCTTCCCTTCTTCGCAGGCAACCGCCGCGATGGTGCCAGGTTGCTGAGCAGTGCACTGGTCTTTCTGTCGATCGGACTGACCCAGCTCGACCACCAATGGGGACGAATCCTCAGCGTCGTCGCCAGCATGATCTGCATTTACTGGGGTTTCGCGTATCGCCGCCTTGAACGCTGACGCCATCCCCAGCTACTCCGTCAAGGAGCTCAACAACGCAATCGGCTCGCTGCTCGAACGGGGTTTCGCGCCCCGTTTTCTTGTGCAGGGCAGCGCCTCCCGCCCCCAGGTCAAAAAGGGACACCTCTGGCTGAACCTCACCGATGGAGAGGCCAGCATCACCGTGGTCTGCTGGGCTTCCAGGCTCAATCAGCTCGACTTCACACCAGCCGATGGGGATGGCATCACGGTGGTGGGAAAACTCAATTTCTGGGGAGCGAGAGCCAGTCTCGCCGTCCAAGCCATTGATCTCCGCCCCAGCCTCACAACCGTCGAACGACGCTTTGAAGCTGTGAAAGCACTCCTCACATCCGAGGGAGTGATCAATCCATCCACACGACGAAGCCTGCCGCCAATCCCCCGCAGGATCGCACTGTTAACCAGCGCGCCAAGTTCAGCGTTGGCCGACATGCTGCGCACCGCCTCAGAACGGTGGCCCCTGACTGAGCTTCTTGTTGTTCCCATCCCGGTTCAGGGGGCTGTCGCTGCACAGATCTGTGCGGTCCTTGAACAGCTCAGCAAGGCTCAGTCTCAGCTGAATCTGGATGCTCTTGTGCTGGCCAGGGGAGGGGGAAGCCGGGAAGACCTGATGGTTTTTGACGATGAACAGGTCTGTCGTGCTGTTGCCGCGTTCCCCTGCCCCGTGGTGACAGGACTCGGTCACGAAGACGACCTCACCGTGGCCGACCTGGTGGCAGATCACCGAGCTGCCACACCCACTGCCGCGATCGTCAGCCTGCTCCCCAGCCGCATCTCGGCCTTGCAGACAGTCCGGCAGCAGCGGCTGCAATTGCAACAACAACAGCAATGGCGATTGAGGAGAGAGCTGGAGCGATTGCTGCAAAGGCGTCAACTGCTGAACGATGTGCATCCCCAGAGCCTTCTGCAACGCAGCAGGCTGCAATTGCAGCAACGACAACAACTGTTGAATGCCCTGTCACCGGATCGCTGGCTCAGCCGCGGTTTCGCCAAGATCTCGAAAGCTGACGGAACGTTGCTGCAATCCGTGACTGAAACCAAGCCCAGTGACGTTCTTCAGATTCATGTCCGGGATGGACAGATCGGTGTGTCCGTCCAATCGATCCAGACAAACAGTGCCTGACCGCTGACCTCAGCAGACAAGCCTCGTTTCGCACACCTTTGCCCAGTCCTCAATGCCGAAGAAATCCCAACCGGTTAAAAACGATCCCCTGGCGGAATGGCGCAGAGATGCGGAAGCGTTGAACTATGAGGAAGCCCTTCAAGCACTCGATCTTCTTCTCGCCAGACTTCAGGACGAGGCTTTGCCGTTATCCGAACTTCAAAGCAGTCATCAGCGTGCAGAGATTTATCTCAGTCGGTGTGAACAACTCCTGAGCGAAACGGAACAGAATGTTTTGAAACTGGACCCCAAGACACTGAACACAGAAACCTTTGAACAACGGAATGATGCGTAATGTTCTGACCTGGGGCTATCTGTTGCTGGCCCTGCTGGGTGCCGTCCTGCCCTGGCAAGCCAATCTTGAATTCATGCAGGCATCATCAGGCGCAGGATTTGATCTGAGTGGCTTCATCAGGGATGCCAACCTCACCGCGGCATCACGATCTCTGAGTCGCGATCTGATCATCGGCGCCAGTGCGTTCACCATCTGGATCGCCACGGAAGGGCGACGTGTTGCGGTCAGAGGCTGGTGGGTCACCCTGGTGCTGTGTGTCACCGTATCGTTTGCCTGCGGAGGGCCGCTGTTTCTGCATTTACGTGAGCGACGCCTGCTGGAGCTCGAAAGAGAGAACGCACTGCGTGATCAAAACGATGTCCCGATCGGCTGATGCCAACGGGCCTCAGGACTCCACATCTTCCGCAGTGACATCAATGGTCACGGAACTGGCAGGAGTGGAATCAGCTTCAAATCGAGACCCCGTGGGCTGAGAACCGTTGGTCTCTGAAAAAGCAGATCCGCACACGGCACAAACGGGCGTTGCCTGAAACGAAGCTGCACCACAGCTCGGACAGACCGTCATACGGCTTTGCAGCACCTTCCATCCGATCCAGCCAAGACCACCAAGGATGAAAGGCAGTGCAAGCAGGACAAGCGCAACGCCACCGAGCACATCGATCAAAGCCCTGCCCACAGGCGTTGGCAGCAACAGCAAGAGGGCCAAGAGCCAGACCAGTGGAGGCAGTCGACCCATCTCAACGCAGACCCAATGAATGAAGGATCTCCATGATCACTGATTGACGTCAGTCCTGAACGAAGCCAGGCAACGGATCACCGCCCTTCTTAATACGCATATGCGCCAACTCAACACTCCAACACTGCCCGAAATAAATCACAACACCGACCATCCAGATCCACAACGTCAACACCAAAACTCCACCGATCACTCCATAAGCCTGAAATCGTGACCCGAGTGAAAAAATACTTCGACTAACCGCAAGGTTGAGAAGTGTCAGCAAAAACCCTATCAACAAAGAGCCTGGAATAAGAGGCAAAAACGGTACTTTGCGACTAGGAAGCAGGAATTGCAACAACAAAGCCATTGCCGAAAAACCCATAAAAGGAATCAACAAGCGCCCGAACTGAAGCACCGGAAAATCAGGAAAAACATCAGCCAGCCAGGGCAAGGAACGAGCGAGTTCATCAACGAAAGCCGTAGGAACCATGCGCAAGTTGGCACTGATCTGATCAGCAACAATCAGAAGCCCAATCAGAATGACCACGAAAAAGGCTTCAATTCTCACCCGTACAAAACGATAAGCCTGAGCGCCAAGAGGCAATGCGTCAGGCAATGGCTGCAGAACATCACGCCATAAACGATCAGCTCCACGCTGCAATGTCAGATAAACATTCCCCGCCGTCACCAACAGAACCGCCGCACCGAGAAGTCCAGCGCCGAATCCCTGAGACACAAGCTGCTGAAGAGTCTGGCGAACAATCGCAATTGCCGGCCCAGGAAGGACACCACTGGCATAAATCACAATTTGCTCATCAAGATTCTCCTGCCGCCCCAGAAGCCATGAAGCCAAAGACAACGAAATGAGCAGAATCGGGAAAATTGACTGAAGCGTGTAATAAGCGAAAGCGGCACTGAGGTCCACACAGTCTGAAGACGCCCAACGCAAATAGGCCCTCCACAGAGAGCGGGAAATTTGACGAATCGGCATCCTCCGCGCCATCAATTCTGTCAATTTATAGTCCCAAACTAGCGCGAGAAGGCACAAAAAAAGCCACCCTCACCGGGGTGGCTTTCTTCGCATCACAGATGTGATTGAAATGTTTTACCTGGCATCGAGCTATTTTCTCAGGGGGCTACCCCCCAAATATCGTCGCCGCTGATGCGTTTC
>CAJXFG010000039.1 GCA_913052185.1 uncultured Synechococcus sp.
GATCAGCGAAGGGGGTCTTCACAGCAGCGCCTTTGAGCACAATCGAATTAGCCGGGGTGACTTCCGAAAAGAAATCGCTGTATTCCGCCCGATCCACGTGAGAGATATTTGACTGGAACCCCTCAAGTCGGCCAACCGATGCCGAGAAACGCGCAAGCGATTCGATGTTGTAAATAATGAAAAACAACGAACCTTCCACCAAGTTGTAAGCGACATTCGCCTGAGCGAAACTCCCATAATCCATTTCTCCAGCAAGGATGGGCTCAATCAGAATCAGATAAGGAATAAAATTACTTGCGTAAATACCTGATCTCTGCAACATTTTCAGCAACGACTCCCAAATGATCAGGAGGTCGAAGTTTTTAATAACTGTTCCCAAGCGTCGTCGTACTTCTCTTGACTCTTCGGGCTCTCCTGAATAGAAGGCGATCGATTCAGCATTATTCCGAACATGAACCAAGCCATAACGGAAATCGGCTTCATACCGCAGCTGATCCGAGTTAATGGCAACCAGCTTGCGGCCTGCAAAAATCATCAACGCCGAAATGGTTCCCGCATACAACAAGAGAGCCACAGTTAACTCCCCACTGATGCTCCAGAGAATTGCGATATTCAGCGAAAAACTCAGAATTGAATCAAAGATATCCAGCGTGAATTTGAGAGCTTCTTTAGTGAAATCCTTTGTATCGTCAGCCATTCGCTGGTCAGGATTATCAACATCACCACCCGAACCTTCATTGGGATTAAGAACGTAATAAGCCCGGTCCTTGAGATAATCAGAGATCAGACTTTTGGTTAGCCAGTCTCGCCAGACCAGGCTCAACTTGGCTGTCAGGTAATACTGCAGTGTGCGGATTGGCAGCGCTGCCATAAAGCAGATGCCATAGACCCAGAGATTGCGGTAACTCGATTCAGCATTTTGCTCAATCAGCGCATTGGTGAGATCACGGGCGATGAATGTGATGCCGGCATTGATGCCATTCACGGAGAGCAGCATCAGGATGATGACCCCCAGCATCAGCCAGGGAATCCAACGTCGCTGACGCAGACGCGAACGGAGAGTGATGAAACACCCCACTCCGAATGCAAACAACAGCAGGATGAACTGGCCCCAGCAGAGCAGATCAAATCCCAGACTTTTGATCCAGGGTGAGAGCGAACCAATCGAGCTTGACCAGATCTGGGTCAGGGGATCCATCACCCCTGAGAACGACGAGGTCACCGCAGTCGGAGCCAGCCAGCCCAACAGTGCGAAGCTCGCAGAAGCCGCAAGAAACGCCGTAATCCCCCACGCCAGCAGGATGCTGGGGGAATACAACCAGGCCTTGACTGGAAATCCCCGACTAATCCGCTCCCGAGAAATCAGAGCGATGGCCAGCGCAAACGGATAGATGACCAGGAAGAACTGTCCCCACGACAGGATCTCGACGATCGGCCGTGTCCAGACCGAGGCAATCGCCCCCTGCACACCACCGAGGTACTGGGAGGTGAGCTCAGGCAAGACGGCCCCAAGCAGGGCCATCAACCCGGAGACGAGACCCAGAACCGTTGCAGCAACACAGAACAACAGGGACAGCAGCAGCAACGCGAACTGCCAGGCATTGCTCTCGCTGTAGGGCAGAAAATACGGCTGAGACAGCCTGCGCAGCCTGGTCAGCTGAGCCCGAAACGACTGCAGGGACGCCATGAAATCCAACACCTTTGATCATTCTGGCGACAGGTTGCTGTTGTCGGCTGTTCAGCTTTCGGCAGCCGTCAACCGGGAGGCCAGGCCAGCGAGCGACCGCCGATGACATGCACATGCAGGTGAAACACGGTCTGGCCAGCCTCGGCACCACTGTTGATCACCGTTCGCCAGTCCTCAAGCCCCTCCTGCCTTGCCACCCTGGCCGCAACCAGCAGCAGATGTCCCAGTAGAGCGGCATGCTCCTCACCGGCCTCCTTGAGACTCGGGATCGGTTCCCGTGGGATCACCAGCACGTGCACCGGGGCCTGGGGAGCAACGTCGCGAAAGGCAAGGCAATGCTCGTCGCTGTAGACCTCCTCGCAGGGAATCTCACCCCGCAGGATGCGGGAAAAGATTGTGTCCTCGGCCATGGCACTGGGGCTCGTGAGGGGAAAGGTGATGGGACAGGCAGGGCATCAGAACCATGCACCGCTCATCAGTCCAATGCTGGCACGCTGCCTGAGTGCGTCTCTGCTCGGATTCGACGCCATTCCTGTGACCGTTGAAGTGGATCTGGCGCCAGGCCTGCCAGGTCTGCAGCTGGTGGGCTTGCCGGACGCTGCCATCCAGGAGTCACGCGAGCGCGTCAGAGCCGCATTGCGCAACAGCGGCTTTCGTGGTCCCCTCGTGCGGGTGGTGGTGAATCTCGCGCCTGCAGATCTGCGCAAGGAAGGTCCCGCCTTCGACCTTCCCATTGCCCTGGCCTTGCTTGTGGCGAGCGGACAGCTCGATGCACCTGTTCTCAAGGGCCTGTGGTGTGCAGGGGAGCTGGGACTGGACGGCAGCATCAGGTCTTGCCGTGGAATCCTTGCCATTGCCTGCGAAGCAGCCAAGCAACAGGCCCGCGCCCTGGCCGTGTCTGTCGATGATGCCGCCGAAGCTTCTCTGGTCAGCGGCCTGGTGGTGCGCAGTGCCCCAACGCTGCGAACGCTCGTGGAGCGTCTGAACAGTGACGGACCGGGGGAGCTTCACCCCTGCAAGCAGCCTCGACAGGCAGCTGTTCCAACAACCACTGCAGCATCTGAATCAGTCGACAAACTTCTGCACCTTCCCGAGCAACAGCTCGCCCGCCAGGGACTCGCCATCGCTGCGGCTGGTGGGCACCACCTGCTCCTGGTGGGTCCACCTGGCTGCGGCAAAACCGCTCTGGCCCATCACTTGCCGTCACTGCTCCCTCCTCTGAACAGGGAGGAATCCCTGGAAATCACACGCCTGCACTCAATTGCCGGGCACACCCGAGGCGGAGGGCAACTGACCCGACAACCCCCTTTTCGGAGTCCACACCACAGCGCGACTGCTGCAGCCCTGCTCGGCGGAGGCAGAAATCCTCGCCCGGGGGAACTGAGCCTGGCGCATGGTGGGGTGCTCTTCCTAGACGAGCTGACCGAGTTCCCCCGAGCTGTACTGGACCAGCTTCGCCAGCCCCTCGAAGAGGGGGTGATCTGGCTGAGCAGAGCGAAGATCAGTTGCCGCTTCCCCAGCCGCGTGACCTTGGTCGCTGCCGCAAATCCCTGTCCCTGCGGCTGGTCCGGCAACCAACGCTGCATCTGCAGCGAACTGCAACGTCGGCGGTACTGGGGGCGGCTGTCCGGCCCGCTGCTCGACCGGCTGGATCTTCAATTGAAACTGGAAGCCTCAGAGCCCAGCAGCTTGGAGCGGCCCTCGGCTGAACACTCGCCCGATCAGGATTCGAGTTGCAATGCTGCGTCAGTTCATCGGGCCAGAGTGCGAATGCGTCAGCGCAACCCACACGGCTTGGCCAACCGGGAACTCAGCGCGGAGGAGCTGCAGCGCCATGGACGCTTCAGGGCAGAGACACTCAGCCGCTGGGAGGACGTGCTGCGCGCACGCCGTCTGAGCATTCGCAGCGGACTCTGTCTGCTGCGGGTCGCCCGGACAGTGGCTGATCTGCAGGCCAGCGAGCAGGTGAGCGTTGAGGATCTGGCCTCTGCCCTCCGGTTCAGAAGCTTTGATGTCACAGAGCCGTGGAGCTGACCACGGCATTGCGACCATTGATCGGATCCCTCATCGAGCTGACTTGGGAATGTCGCTGTACGGCTGAGGGCCGATGGCCGGAGGAATGGTCATTTTTTCCTCCCTGGGATTGCCCATGGCATGGGACAGGGTTTCCGCCATCCAGGAGCGAAATGCGTTGATCGTGCGACCCATACGTTGAAGCCTCATCTCTGCCTTCAGTCTCGGCAGAAGATTGAGGGAAGCCAACAGGCCGAAATACGGGTTTTCGCCCCCTTGCAAAACAAAGGCTCACCCACAACCGGATGAGCCTTGCAACTTGCAGAGATGCTCGAGGAGCGAATCAGCGACGACGACGACGCTGTTGTGCCTTGCGCTTGTACTTCTCGATCGGCGTTTCGTGATGGCGAAGACGCTTGAGATCAGCGAAGATTCCAGCCTTGGAGACCTGACGCTTGAAGCGACGCAACGCCGATTCGATGCCTTCGTTTTCGCCGACCGTGACCTGAGTCATTCAACAAGCAAGAGATTTCCAGCGCACTAACCTAGCAAGCGACCTCAAGGGGTCTGTTCCGCGTCCTCTGGAACAGCCGTGTCCGTGGCACTCTCCGGCTCAGGCTGAACGGCATCGCGGTACACGTAGAGATGTCCCAGGGTGCGCTTGCCGTATTGACGGCGCATCAGACGCCAGCCGGGCTCGAGCTTCAGTTGCACGAAATTGTTGCCGGAGCCTCCTGCCCGAGCCACCAGCAATGTGGGTTCGGAAGGATTCCGCGTCGGAACCGCCATCAACTGAACGTCCTTCGCTGACTTGATCACCGACAGGCGGTACCGGGTGCCCAGATCGTCACCACCGATGCGCAGCGAGTAGCCATTGCCATCGATGTAGCGATTGCAGATACCCGTGAAGTCAAAGGTTGCCAGCAACGGATCAACCACTGCCGGAGCACTGCCCGTCACCGCGTAACAGGGGCGAGCCGTCGTGCGCTGCTCATAGATGTTCAGCTGGGATCGCTCGCCGGAGCCGATGGGAGCCGCCACCAGCACGAACTTGGTTTCATCGACCTCAGCGGTGGTGAACAGGGAACCCTGGGCACGCACCGTGGACGTCAGTCCTGTGGCGACAGTGGCACCGAAAACCGAGAGAGCGGCAGCGGCGATCCGGGAACGGGCCATCGAAGCAGAAGAATGTGTCTGGATCGTAAAAGTGCCGAGGCGCTTCGGCTGCCCCGATCAGGCCGGTTTGTTCAGCCGAATCGCAACCAGAAGTGACCCGACAGTGGCTGGCAGGGTCAGCCCGAGAATCCATCGGGTGAGCGTGACACCGAGATCAGGATCGCCGTAGGCGAGTTCGAACACACTTCCTGTGGCTGCGATGCCGAGCACACAGGCAAGGGCAAGAAAAAGCCCTGCAAGGGGTTTCATCGGCATGGGATTCAGGTAACGGGACGCACGTCGGTGGACTGGAAGCCATGGTCCTTCAGCTCCTTGTTAAGCCCGCCGGTATCGGTCACCCGATCGACGAACAGCACTCCGGTGAGGTGGTCCATCTCGTGCTGAATGCAGCGAGCCATCAGACCATCGGCCTTCATCGTGCGAGGGCGACCCATCTCATCGCGGAAGCCCACCTGCACAGCACTGGGTCTCACCACATTGAGATACACACCGGGAATGCTGAGACAGCCTTCTTCGTAGGTATCGAGGCTGGCACTGGCCGAGACAATCTCAGGATTGATCAGCACCAGTGGCGGCGTGGTGGCATTCTCCGGATCGAGATCGATCACCAGCAGCTGTTGGTGGATCCCAACCTGGGGAGCAGCAAGACCGATGCCATGGGCGGTGTACATGCTGCGCAACATGTCCCTTGCCAGATCCCTCACCGACTCATCGACCTTGCCGATGCGCCGAGCGTCAACCCGCAACACCTCATCACCCATGGTGTGGATCTGAAGCGGAGGCGTCTCCAAAGCCTTCTTGGGCACCGTCACCGAGGAGCTGGTCTTCTCCGCAGATCGCGCTAACTGGGCGAAGCTCCTGGCCAAGGTCTCAAACTCCGTCCTGATTGTGCTGATCTTAGGCAGTCCCCCCTTGAGCATCGAATCGCTGCCATGAGCCGTCCCCAGACCCTGTCCGCGAGGACTGCCCTCGGGCGCCAACCGGTGCTGAAAGCACCTCGTGTGCTGGGCGACTGGGTGTTGTGGCTGGAACAGCGGCCGCAGGAGAAAGGGCGGACAACAGCCATGATCCGCCCCTGGCAGCAGGCTGATCAGGCGGCGAAGGAACTGACGACAGCCCCGGCCAACGTCCGCTGCCGCATACATGAGTACGGCGGTGGTGCCATGGCCGTGGCTCTGATGGAGGACAGGCTGCTGCTCACCTGGATCGATGACAGCGACCGCTGCCTCTGGCAGCAGACCTGGACAGGTTTGCAGGGCCGAGACGCCGCAGCCCTCACCCCGGAAACGGAGCCGATGCGCATCAGCGCACCGGGCGACCGGGCCCTTGGCGGTGGCCTGATTGATCAACAGCGGCTGCGCTGGGTGGGGGTGATGGAGCACAAAGGCCATGACTGTCTCGTGAGCCTTGCGCTGAATCAGCACGATCAGGAACCGCTGATC
Organism: uncultured Synechococcus sp.; assembly: GCA_913052185.1. Lineage (GTDB taxonomy): Bacteria > Cyanobacteriota > Cyanobacteriia > PCC-6307 > Cyanobiaceae > Synechococcus_C. The sequence goes on from CAJXFG010000039.1 coordinate 6,319, forward strand.
CTTCATGCAGCAGATGATTTCGCCGGATATCCAGCGCTCAGCGCCGATGGCAGCCAACTGGCCTGGGTGGAGTGGCGCCAGCCCGCCATGCCCTGGGATGCCAGCGAGCTTTGCTGTGCCTCCATCACCCCGGAGGGACAACTGAAGCAAGTGCGGACCCTGGCTGGGAGCAGACCGGATGCAGAGCAACTGATCTCAGTGTTCCAACCCCTCTGGCTACCCGACCGCAGCCTGGTGGTCGCCGAAGACAGCAGTGGTTGGTGGAACCTGATGCGCCATGCCGATCCTTGCAGCGACAAGCACAACTGGGAGCGGCAGTGGCCCATGCAGGCGGAAACCGCCATGCCCCAGTGGGTGCTTGGCATGAGCACCACCGCTTGGGATGGGGAGCACCTGCTGGCAGCCATCTGCGCTGAAGGTCGCTGGGAACTGAAACGCCTGATGGCCGATGGCACAAAGCTCCAGGTGAACCAACCCTTCGACGACCTCGCCGACCTCCATGCAGACGCGGGCCGGGCCGTGGCCATCGCCAGCAATGCCTGCATCGGTCAGGGTCTGCTGGAGCTGGATCTCACCAGCGGCGATTGGCGGCACACACCGGCCAGCGAGGCCGCGTTGCCCAGCGAGGCGATCAGCAGCCCCGAACCGCTCTGGTTCAACGGGGCCGCTGGCCTCCGGACGCATGCCTGGTATTACCCCCCGATGGATGGAACCAGCAGCAGTGCACCGTTGCTGGTGAAAAGCCACAGCGGGCCCACCTCGATGGCCCGCCGAGGCCTCAGCCTCGGCATCCAGTTCTGGACAACACGAGGCTGGGGCGTGGTGGATGTCAATTACGGAGGGTCAACCGGATTCGGGCGGGCCTACCGGGAAAGACTCAACGGCGGCTGGGGCGTGGTGGACGTGAACGACTGCGCCGCAGCGGCAACCGCTCTTGTGCAGGCTGGCAAGGCCGATCCGAACAAGATCGCCATCGAAGGGGGCAGCGCCGGAGGATTCACCACCCTCGCCTGCCTCTGTTTCACCGATGTGTTCCGGGCAGGGGCGTGTCGCTATGCCGTCAGCGACCTCGCGTCTCTGGCTTCGGAAACGCACCGTTTTGAAGCGCGCTATCTCGACTCACTGGTGGGAGCCTGGCCGGAAGATCGAGCCCTCTACGAGGAGCGCTCACCACTTCGGCATGCCAAGTCCATTCGCTGCCCTGTGATCTTTTTCCAGGGCCTGCAAGACAAGGTGGTGGTGCCGGAGCAAACGGAACGCATGGCGGCCGCGCTGAAAGACAACGGGCTTGCGGTCGACGTGCAGACCTTTGCGGAGGAAGGTCATGGCTTCCGCGACAGTGAGGTGAAGGTGAAGGTGCTGGAGGCAACGGAGGATTTCTTCCGGCATCACCTGCGCCTCTAATCAGCCTGGCCGTAATGAAGCCCTTGGAACTGGGCATGCACAGCACGCATCTGCTCCTTGGAGAGAACCGGGGGCTCGCCAAGCTGAAGTGCCTGCAGATACATGCGCGCCAGGGTCTCCACCTCAACCGCCACCCGCAGAGCGGAGTCAAGATCCTTCCCCAGGGTCACCATTCCGTGCCTGGCAAGCAGACAGGCACTGCGCCCCTCGAGAGCTTTCACCACATTGTCGGAAAGCTCCTTGGTTCCAAAAGTGGCGTACGGCGCACAACGGATCTCGTCACCGCCGGCCACCGCAACCATGTAGTGAAAGGCCGGGATGGCGCGGTCATGGCATGCCAGTGCCGTGGCATGAATGGGATGGCAGTGGAGCACAGCCATCGCCTCTGGGCGGCAACTCAGCACATCCGCATGCAGACGCCATTCCGACGAGGGGCGTCGCTGCTGCTTCAGCAGGGGCTGACCGCTCAGATCCAGCGCCACCAGATCATCGGCCTCCATCTGCTCATAGGGAAGGGAACTGGGAGTCACCAGCAGTCCTGCTTCAATCCGCGCCGAGAGGTTGCCGGACGTGCCCTGATTGAGACCTGAACCATTCAGGCGCCGAGCGACAGTGACCAGCTGGTGACGCAGCGCCTGCTCATCCAGGAAATCAGCCACAGCCATACAGCCTCTTCAATCCCTCCTCACTGGCATCCGCCACACCCCGATCGGTGATCAACGCCGTCACCAACCGGGCAGGGGTGACATCAAAGGCAGGGTTGAAGCCCCCACTGTCCATGGGAGTGAGCTGCACCTGAGCAACAGTTCCTGCCGCTGGTCCATCAAGCAGACGACCCTGAATCGCAGTGACCTCCTCTGTGGAGCGGGCTTCAATCGGGATCTCCGCCACCCCGTCATCCAGGCTCCAGTCGATGGTGGATGCGGGCAGTGCCACATAAAACGGCACATCGTTGTCATCAGCGGCGAGGGCCTTCAGATAGGTGCCGATCTTGTTGCAGACATCCCCACGGCGAGTGGTGCGATCCGTCCCCACGATCACCGCATCCACCTCACCCATCTGCATCAGATGACCTCCGGCGTTGTCGACGATCACCGTGTGAGCGACACCTTCTCTGCCGAGTTCGTAGGCCGTGAGCGATGCTCCCTGATTTCGGGGTCGGGTCTCATCCACCCAGACATGAAGATCAATCCCGGCGCGTTGGGCCTTGTAGATCGGAGCCAGAGCCGTCCCCCAGTCAACCGTGGCCAGCCAGCCAGCGTTGCAGTGCGTCAACACCTGAAAAGGCTTGCTCTGACGAGACTCTGGCCTGGCCGCAGCGAGCTGCTGAATGATCGCCAGGCCGTGGTCACCGATGGCGGAGCACATCGCCACATCTTCGTCAGCGATCAAACCGGCCTCACGACAGGCGGCAGCCGCCCGTTCCGCAGGGGGGAGCGGCAGCACCCGATCGCGCACACGCTCCAGCGCCCAACGAAGATTCACCGCTGTGGGGCGTGTGGCATTCAGCTGATCAAAAGCTGCCGCCAGAGCTTCATCGCTGGGATCATCCTGCAAAGCCAGCATCAGGCCATAGGCACCGGTCACTCCGATCAATGGAGCACCACGAACCACCATGCTGCTGATGGCCTCCGCCGCCTGCCCGCAGTTGCTGAGGCTGCGGGTGCTGAAGTGATGGGGCAGCTGGGTCTGATCAATCACCCAGACCGAACGACCGTCCGGTTCAAGTCCGATGGTGCGCCAGGCCTGGCCATCAATGTTCATCGGGATTGCTTGAGAGACCTCGGCCAATCTGCCTGCCCGCTCCACAGCATCCCCTCAAGACACTCCATTCATCGAGGCAGAGGCTTGAGCTGTCAGGCGTTATCGCGGAAGAATCGGATCACACCCTGGAGCTCATCGGCAAAACGATCAATCTCAGCAAACGTTGTGATGAAACTGAGACTCGCCCTTGCTGAACCGGTGACCTGATAGTGGCGATGCAAAGGCTGGCAGCAGTGATGACCACTGCGGATGCAGATCCCCGCCAGATCGAGCATGGCCGCGATGTCGTTCGCATGGACCCCATCCACCAGGAACGTGGCCAGGGCACCCCGACCAGGCTGTTGCTGAGGCGTTGGGCCAAGGATGCGCAAGCCCTCAATCGCTTCAAGGCGATGAAACAGATGCACCGTGAGTTCCGCTTCCCATGCGGCGATGGTCTCAAGCCCGATCTGCTCGAGGTAGCTGAGCGCAGCACCCATTCCCACGGCCTCACCGATGGCGGGAGTCCCCGCCTCGAACTTGTAGGGAAGGCTCGCCCAGGTGCTGTGATCCAGGTGAACGTCCTGAATCATTTCTCCTCCTCCGAGGAAGGGAGGCATCGCCTCGAGCAGGGCTTCCCTCGCCCAGAGAAAGCCCATGCCGGTGGGACCGCAAAGCTTGTGCGATGAACCCACCAGAAAATCGGCTTCAAGCGTCGTGACCGACGTTCTCTGGTGGGCAAGGCTCTGACACGCATCCACCAGGACCAACGCTCCGGCGGCATGCGCTGCGGGAATCACCCGCTCAAGGGGATTACGACAACCAAGGGTGTTGCTGATGTGCACAAGGCTGACCAGCCGGGTGCGTTCGCTGAGCTTGGAATGAAAGTCATCAAGATCCAGCTCACCGGTTTCGGTGATACCGACATGACGCAGCACACATCCGGTGCGCTGGGCCAGCAGCTGCCAGGGCACCAGGTTGCTGTGGTGCTCCATCAAGGTGAGCAGAATCTCATCACCTTCACGCAGATTCGCGTCGCCCCAGCTGCGTGCCACGAGATTGATGGCCTCTGTGGCGTTTCGGGTGAACACAATCTCCTGTGGACCAGCCGCTCCCACAAAGGACGCCGTTGTGGCCCGTGCTGCTTCAAAGGCCTCGGTCGCCCTGGCGCTGAGCTGATGGGCCCCGCGGTGGACGTTGGCGTTGTCACAGGCGTAATAAGCCTCAAGCGCATCCAGCACCGCCCGGGGCTTCTGGCTGGTGGCGGCATGATCGAGATAGATCAGAGGACTCCCCTGAGACGATCGCTGATCGAGGATCGGGAAGTCGGAACGGGTCCGATCCGCCAGCGAAACTCCGGTATCACGAGAGAGTGTGGTCATATCGGTCGAGAAGGATCTGCGATCGCGCCTGAGGTCATCCAGGACTTGGCAGCTGAGGGCAGACGATCCACCACTTCGCCACAGAAACCCTTCAGCAGCAGAGCTGCTGCCTCATCGGCAGCAACCCCACGGCTGCGAAGGTAGAAAAGCTGCTCCTGCTGCAGCTGACTCACCGTCGCGCCGTGAGCGCACTTGACATCATCGGCAACGATCTCCAGCTCAGGCTTGGCATCCACGCGGGCGCGACGGGAGAGAAGCAGGCTGCGGCTCAGCTGGGACGCATCCGTGCGTTGCGCTGATCTGGGCACCTGAATCGCACCATTGAAAATGCTGTGGGAATGGTCAGCCGCAACCGCTTTCTGCAACTGATCAAGCTCACCCTCAGGCCCCTCAAAACGCACACTGCTGTGTGTCGCGAACTGCTCGTCAGCCGTGGTCATCGACAAGCCGCGAATGCCAGTGCTGGCCTGTCCCTGCAGTTGCAACACTCGCGGTTCCAGGCGCCCAAAGCGCCAGCCTCGGAACACGCTGGTCAACTCATAGTGGCTGCGGGGCTCCTGTTCGATGGCCAGATGCCCCATGAACGAAGCTTCGCCGGCTCCACTGGCGAGAACGCCGTGATGCAATCGGGCACCCTCGCCGAGATGCACTTCCAACACATGACTGTGAGCGCGCTGCTCACCAGAGGATGGGGCGTCTGCGGGAACAACCTGGAGTAGCTCCATCTCCGCATGCGCGTCCAGAACAAGCAGCACCCTGGTGGCGGTGAGTCCAGCGCCGCTGGCGAGCACAAGTTCCAGAGGAGCAATCCTCCCGCAAGCACGCAGGGCCAAGACCTGCTGGCTGCGTGCATGGTTGAGCTCAACTGGCCAGCTCTGAGCACAGCCGCTGTGATCCAGCGCCTGGCCGAGTTGATGATTCAGCTCGGCATCGGTGAGTGCTGTCAGCCCTTCAGGCAGACGGATTCCGTTGAGAGGATCCGTCTGGCCACTCAGCACAATTCGCGTCACTCCGTCTGTCACAGCAGGCATACGGATGTCGGGAGCCTCGGCGACCTCGGGAAGCGTGGCCATGGCCTGGAGGCGTTTGAGATCGGTGAGCCGCCAGTCTTCCTGCCTGCGGGTGGGCA
>CAJXFG010000040.1 GCA_913052185.1 uncultured Synechococcus sp.
CTGGCTCCCTGCCCTGTGTTGGTGGTGCCGTGAGTTCACCACCGATTCAGTGGTACCCAGGCCACATCGCCAAGGCGGAGCAGCAGCTCCGGCGCAATCTCGACAAGGTTGATCTGGTGATTGAGGTGCGCGATGCGCGCATTCCCCTGGCCACAGGCCATCCGCATCTCAATCGCTGGATCAAGGGCAAGCAGCACCTGCTGGTGATCAACCGGCGCGACATGATCACCGCTGAGGCACGAACCGCCTGGGAGGCCTGGTTCAAAGCTCAGGGACAGCGCACTGTCTGGTGTGATGCCAAGGCTGGAACGGGTGTGAAGCAAGTGCAGCAGGCAGCGATCCGGGCCGGTGACCAGCTCAATGAACGGCGGCGTAACCGGGGGATGCGCCCCCGGCCCGTCAGAGCCCTCACCCTTGGGTTTCCCAACGTGGGGAAATCGGCGCTGATCAACAGGCTGGTGAAGCAGAAGGTGGTGGCGAGTGCCCGTCGGGCTGGTGTGACCCGCACTCTGCGCTGGGTGCGCCTCGGTCAGGACATTGACCTGTTGGATGCTCCCGGAGTGCTGCCGCCCAGGCTGGATGACCAGCAGGCAGCGTTGCATCTGGCTCTCTGTGATGACATCGGTCAGGCGGCCTATGACGGTGAACTGGTCGCTCAGGCGTTTTTGCTCTTATTGCTGGACCTTCAGCAGCAGCAGGCTTCCGGCGTGGCGCTTGCTGTGCTGGAGGGGAGGTATGGCACGCCTCTCACCGGTGTGACCGCAGACCCGGCTCTCTGGCTGCAGGCGGTGGCCCAGCGCCATACCTCTGCCGACACAGCGCGCATGGCGCAGCGTTTGCTGGACGATTTCCGCAAGTCAGCGCTTGGCAGCATCGCCCTGGAGCTGCCGGCATGAGCCCTGCCTGGAGCCGCCCTCCGCTGCCGGAAGAGACCTTCACCGATGGGTTCGGTGAGGGCGAGGGGGAGTTGCTGTCGCTCACCTATCCCAAGCCGCTTCCCATGAGGCTCGACCGCTGGCTGGTGAGTCAGCGCACGGAGCAAAGTCGCGCCCGTATTCAGAAGTTCATCGATGCCGGTTACGTGCGTGTGAACGGCAAGACCGGTAAGGCCAAGACGCCCTTGCGATCTGGTGATGAGGTGCAGCTCTGGATGCCACCGCCTGAGCCGTTGCCTTATCTCAAGCCTGAGCCGATGGATCTCGATGTGCTTTTTGAAGATGAGCACTTGATCGTGATCAACAAGCCGGCTGGCCTCACCGTGCATCCGGCGCCTGGAAACAAGGACGGCACTCTGGTGAACGGGTTGCTGCATCACTGCCCTGATCTGCCCGGCATCAGCGGCAAGCTGCGGCCAGGCATCGTGCACCGGCTCGACAAGGACACCACCGGTTGCATCGTGATCGCCAAAAGCCAGGAGGCGCTGGTGCGATTGCAGATTCAGATCCAGAAGCGCATCGCTTCACGCGAGTATCTGGCGGTTGTGCATGGGGTGCCTTCAGGAGACAGCGGCACGATTGTGGGCGCGATCGGGCGTCACCCGGTGGATCGCAAGAAATATGCGGTCGTCAGTGGAGACAACGGTCGCCATGCCTGCACGCACTGGAGCCTCAAGGAGCGATTGGGGGATTATTCGCTACTTCACTTCAAGCTCGATACCGGCCGCACCCATCAGATTCGTGTGCACTGCGCGCACATGAACCACCCGGTGGTGGGCGATCCCACCTACAGCCGCTGCCGCAAATTACCGATTGATCTTCCCGGTCAGGCCCTGCATGCCTTTCAGCTGGGTCTGGATCACCCGATCAGCCGGGAGCGGATGCTGTTCGAAGCGCCATTGCCGCCGGTGATGGAGAAATTATTGATGGTGCTCAGAAAGCGTTCCTGATTGAGGCTCATGTCACTTGATTGTGGCCATCACAAGTGTGCTCACTTGTTTGTTCAGCTTGTGCACTGGCCGGCCTATTCCTTCAGCCAGATGCGACGCAATTTGGCGTGGCTGCCGTCGTAATAGCTGCGTGCGATGCCGTCGTTGATGGCTCCGGAGCGTGCATCACGGCTGAATTGGTCGGAGATGGCAAATGCCATGAAGAGAGTCATCAGCTTGTCCGACGCCGGCGTCACTTTGGGTGTTGGAGGCATGGTCTTCAAGGCTGAACGCATCGTCAGCATGTCGTCGAGAATGGCGTCAACCTTCCCTGCCTGCAGCAGGGCGATGCAGTTTTCTGCCACATCGCAATCCACGGTTTTGGCTCCGCTGCTTTTCAGAATCGACGTCTGGATGTAGCCAGGGATTGCAGCAAAGGTGCTGTTCTTCAGGGTCTCATCATTCACCTCTTCCATTTGATCAGTGGTGTTTGTATTCAGTTCATTGGTGGCAAGTTTCAGGATGTAGGAGGTGAAATAGGCAGTGAGCAGAACTCGCGCGAACAGAGAGCCGATGGAGATCAGGCGGGTCCGGGTTTGTTGTGTGTGATCTGTCGACAGCAGCAGGGTCTTCTGCAGGATGAAGACCAATTGGTGCCTCTTGCGCTTGTCGGCGAGATCAGGTCTTTTCCGCTCCACGAACCACACCGGCAAGGCGAAGATGCAGGCGATCAGGGCCAGTCCCAGGAAAATCAGCAGAACTTGTTTGGAGACCAAAATGCGCAGCATTTTGATCGCCGTTGGTTCCTGATTGTCCAGGGTGTAGATCTTCAGATCACTGCTGGCTGTTGGAAATGAAAATCGGAATTGTTTGCTGCGATTCTCGTTGATCAGCACACCTGAAATGGCCAGATCAGCCTGGTTGGTTTGGATGGCTGTCAGCAGGTCTTCGAAGCTGGCTGCCTTGCGGATTCGATAAGGAATCTGGCGGTTTTCGGCGATCATTCGCCACAGATCAATTTCAAACCCTGCGGGGACGCCTTTGCGGTTGACGGCATAGGGAGGGTTTGGAAACCAGATCACGTCGACAGGATCCTGAGCATCGGCGATGCCGTCATTGGCGCGAGCCGCTTGCGGCAGCCCCCCCATCGCGCAAGCCCAGAGCAGGCCGAGGCTCAGCATCAAGGTGGTTCCGAGCCGTCTTGGCATCACTTCACTGTTGACAGCGCACTGGCGACCAGTCAAAGCGACGATGCGCAATCGGTTGATCCTGTGCTCGCCAGGGGTGTGATCTTTGTGCGAGCTCTCGAAGGTTCAGTCCAGAACCAGCATCTGAATCATCCCTTCAACACTGAAAAGATGACTCAGACGTCCAGCTCTTCGTCTTGGGGCAGTTGTGTTCAGGTCTGCTTCAGATCTGGGTGATTTCGCTGCCTGCAGCCAGCAACATGGCCTCGCTCAGTGCTCCGTCTCGGCCAAGTTCTGTTCCCGCGAGGGCATTGAATCCCACGGTCAGCGACTGACCAGCATCAATGGATGATCCCCAGTCTGCCCCGGATAGCTCGTAGCGATAGAGATCTCCATTCAGGGACTGCGTCGCCACATCCACGCCCCACGCTTCGCCATAAAACCTGTGATGGCTGGTGAAACTGAGAGCCCAGTTTTCAAGTCGCTGTTCGCTTTGATTGGTCAGTGTCAGGGAGGCAGTGAATCCGTTCCACCAAAGATCACCGCTCACCTCAACATCCAGTGGGTTGCCTGTGAGGAGATCAGTCTCTCCAGGACCTGCCTTGGGGAGAACTGGTTCTGGAAATGCAATGGGTTGTGGCTCCGGAGTAAAGGATTCAGGGCTTGATAACGCCTCCAGATTCTTCGACAGCGGATCACCCAGCGCCACAATTCCCTGGTAGTAGTTGATCACCGTCTGGTCAGACACATCCAGTGCGGGCCATTGCGGCCAATCAAACGTGTCATTCATGAAGGGCTGGTTCTGATCCCAGCCCAGAACAGTGAGGTGATTGATGTCATGGGCAATCGCCACACCTTCAATGTTGAGAAATCCATGGGTGCGTCCATGCATCCAGCCTCCGTAATGGGGCTCCATTTTCAAGGTGTTGATGAACGTCTCTCGCAGTGCTGATTGCTCGAGATAGTCGGCGAAGCCCTCATGGCCGAACTCACGCACCATTGCCATCACGTCGTCTCCTGAGCCAAGTCGTGCTGTGCGCTGGATGTCAGCAAGGATCTGTGGGTCGTAGGCCTGATCAGCAATCCAGCCCACCTTCGCTCCCTGCATGGCGTACCAGAGGCCAACCCCTTTGGTGTCATCACCCCAGGCCTGTGAATTGTTGGTGAGACCGTTGGCATAAGCCCACTCGCCGACTTGTTCAATGCCAACTGCCTCCAACCCGGCGAACGCGCGCAGTCCGTTGAAGGCCTCCATGGCTTCAGTGGTGATGGCCGTCCGGCCTCCGACCAGTTCGTTGTGCTCGGAATTGTGATTGGACCCGTGGAAGCTTCCCCAGCTGTTGATGTCCGTGTACGGGCTTTGTGCGGCAGCCTGGTGCTGCATGGCGTGATCGTGGCCGGCATGGTCGGCCATGGTCTCGGTTGAAGTCTTGGTCGTGGCAGGGTCGGATTCGACGCTGGTGCTGGAGGCTTCGCCCACCTTTGCGATCAGCATCTCCTCGGTCAGGTTGCCTTCGCGTCCAAGGTCACTGCCTTGCGTGCCATTGAACCCAACCTTGATGGTTCCGCCTGCTGGGATACGGCTGCCCCAACCTGTTCCTGTGAGGGTGTAGCGCCTGAGTCCGTTGTCCAGGAGTTCGCTGGCCACGGCCACTCCCCAGGCATTGGGATCGAGCTGATGGCGACTGATGAAGCTGACAGACCAGCCGTCGAGATCCTGATCGCTGCTGTTGGTGATGGCCAGGTCAGCAGTGAAGCCTCCCCACCAGATGTCCCCACCGATGGTGGTCTGAAGTGACTCAGATGGCGTCATGGGATGAATGAGATGGATGGAATCAGTTCAGCGACGAGATGTGATTCAGATCTGTCTCCCGAGAGTCGGGTTGTGTCTGGATCATGTCCTGTTGAAAGTGGTCGCCTTGGTTGCTCCATTCACCGTTGAAACGGCTTGAAGACCAATCCTGCAAATGGGGGGTTTTCAGAAGCGCCGGTCAGGGAATCAGCCCCAGCCTCAATGCCGCGGAAACGGCACTGGCTCTGTTGCTGACATCCAGGCGCGTGAGGATTTCGCTGAGGTGATCTCGCGCGGTATTGACAGAAATATGGAGCCGATCGGCTATGTCACGGTTGCTCAGCCCCTCGGCGACCAACGCGAGTATTTCCACCTGACGTTCGGAGAGCAGCTTCGGGGTCTCCGACTGCACTCGCTCCGCATCCATCAGGCCGGGATCAACGAAGCGCCGCCCATGTTTCATGGCGGTCAGGGCGGCGATCAAGGCACCGTTGCGCAATTCCACACTCCGCTCATCCAGGCATGCATCCACGTCCAGCCGCCGCGCCAACCGCAGAGTGCTTCCACCCGGACGGTTGATGAGAAGCAGGCTGCGATGGCCGGCATGGAGGCGTTTGCCATCGCGCAGCAGGTCCAGGCCGCTTCCGTCTCTGAGTTGCTCGGAGACCAGAAGCCAGTGAGGGGTGCTGATGCTGTTCAGATACGTCATCGCTTCCGCTCTGGAATCGTGGAAGCGCCTGATGCGCTGGCTGCGCATCCCGGAAAGCCTGAGCATTTGTTCGACTGCGAACAAATGTGGATAGAGGCAGATGACTAAATCCTGATCGTGGATGAGCGAACGAATTGCGCGTGCTTTGGCAACATCACTCGTCTCGAATCCATTGCTTGGCATCAGCTCAATTCGGTAGCCGGGGGCAGGCTTCCACGAGTGTTCGCGTGATCGCAGCTTGAGGCTGATTCAGCAGCCTGTCACCGGGACCTTCCTCCACCACCTGGCCCTGGTTGAGCACGAGCAGCCGATGGCAGAAGCCACTCGCCACCGAGAGGTCATGGGTGATGAAAATCATGGCCAGCCCAAGCTCCTGCTGCAGCGCCCGCAGCAGAGCCAGCACTTCCGCCTGGATTTCAGCGTCGAGCATGCTCACGCTCTCATCACAGATCAGCACCTTCGGCTTCAGTGCGAGGGATCGGGCGATGGCCACCCGTTGCTGCTGGCCGCCTGACAGCTGTCGGGGAAGGCGGTTCTGATAACGCTCTGCAGGCCCGAGTCCCACCCGTTCCAGCAGCTGACGAGCCTGTTCGCGAGCCGCGGCTGGTGAGGCCAGGTTGTGGATGAGCAACGGATCAGCGATCGCATCCACCACCGACATGGCTGGATTCAGGCAGGCCAGAGGGTCCTGGAACACCATCTGGATGGTTCGCCGCACCGTGCGTGCCTCGCGTCCCCGCAGCTTCAGCAGATCCCGACCCAGAAGCTGCACTCTGCCGCCACGGATCGGGGTGAGTCCCATCAGGGCCCTGCAGAGGGTGCTTTTGCCGCAGCCTGAACCACCCACCACACCGAGGGTTTCACCGGCTCGCAGCTGGAAGCTGATTCCATCCACGGCTTTCAGCCAGGAGGGGTTCCAGGGGGTGCCGCCGAGGTTGTGCCAGCAGCGCAGTTCCTGCACGTCCAGAACAGTCTCCGCGTCGGGTGTTTCGGGGGTGCTGCCTCCCTCCCTGGCCCGGGCTGCGGACAACAGCCGTTGTCCCACCCTGGAGCTGGGGTAGGTCAGGACGACGTCGCTGCGATTGATCTCCACGACGCGTCCACCGTCCAGCACCGCCATGCGTTCGCACCAGCGGTTGGCCATGGCCAGATCGTGGCTGATCAGCAACAGAGCGCTGCCCAGTTCCTCGCAGAGCTTCCTCAGAACAGCCATCACTTGCCCTGCAACCGCCACATCCAGGCTGGTGGTGGGTTCGTCGGCGATCACCAGGGGGGGGCTGAGGGCGATGGCCAGGGCCATGGCCAGGCGCTGACGCATGCCGCCGCTGAACTCATGGGGGTAGGCCCGGAAGCGGTTGGCTCCGATACCCACCTGCTCCAGCAGCTCCTCGGCACGCTTGAAGCGTTCGTCCTCGCTCATTCCAGGCCTGTGGGCACGCAGGGTGTCCAGCAGATGGCCGCCCACGGTCATCAGCGGATTCAGGCGTGTCATCGGATCCTGAAACACCAGGCCCACCGACTCGCCGCGCAGCGTCCTCAGGTCCGCCAGGCTGAGGCTGCGGGGATCGCGTCCGTTCAGGGCCAGCCCTCCTTCGCAGCTGCTGCCTGGGGGAAGCAGCTGCAGCGCTGCCCTGGCCACTGTGCTCTTGCCGCAACCGGAGGGGCCCACCAGGGCCAGGCGTTCTCCTGGATGCAGGCGCAGGTCCAGCCCATCCAGCGTCCAGGTTTGGCTGCCGGGATAACGCAGCCGGAATTGGTCGAGTTCGAGGACAGTCCCTGGCGCGGTTGTCATGGCAATCGAAGCGCAGGTGCTCATGGCTACATACCATGGATTCACCCGCCGGGTCGGATGCTCAACGCCACCTCCGAGACGGTTGCAGTGCAGACCCAGGAAGGATCTGCGGCACCGGCTTGTGGTCTGGTGGCTCTTCGGGATCGGCCCATCCGCTCGGCCGATGACTACGGCATTGATCTGCCTGCCTGGCTGCGTGAGTGCATTGACCATGTGCCCCCTGGGATCGGCCACAGCTGCCCCACGGATTCAGAGGCCCTGCTCGCTGCTGCGTTTGATTTCGCCTTTCAGCTGCATGAGGGTCAGTTCCGTGCCAGCGGAGACCCCTACATCGTTCATCCTGTGGCGGTGGCCGATCTCCTCAGGGACATCGGTGCCAGCGCCAGCGTGATCGCCGCAGGCTTCCTGCACGATGTGGTGGAGGACACCGACGTCACTCCAGAGCAGCTGGAGAGTCATTTCGGACCTGAGGTCCGTGAACTGGTGGAGGGCGTCACCAAGCTTGGCGGTCTTCACTTCACCAATCGCACCGAGGCGCAGGCCGAAAATCTGCGCAAGATGTTTCTGGCGATGGCCAGCGACATCCGCGTGGTGCTTGTGAAGCTTGCCGATCGGCTGCACAACATGCGCACGCTGGGGGCGCTCCGGGAGGAAAAGCGTCAGCGCATCGCCAGGGAGACGCGGGAGATCTATGCACCTCTCGCCAACAGGCTTGGCATTGGTCGCTTCAAATGGGAACTCGAGGATCTCTCCTTCAAATTGCTTGAGCCGGACGCCTTCCGGGAGATCCAGCAGGAAGTGGCGACCAAACGCAGCGAGCGGGAGGAACGTTTAGGGGTCACCGTTCAGCTGCTCAGTGATCGTCTGGCAGCGGTCGGCCTTGAGAACTGTGAGGTCAGCGGCCGGCCCAAGCACCTCTTCGGCATCTGGACCAAGATGCAGCGTCAGCAAAAAGCCTTCCACGAGATCTACGACGTGGCGGCCCTGAGGATTCTCACCCCGAGCGTGGAGGCGTGTTATCGGGCCCTGGCGGTTGTTCACGACACGTTCCGTCCCATCCCTGGCCGCTTCAAGGACTACATCGGTCTGCCCAAGCCCAATGGTTATCAGTCCTTGCACACGGCGGTGATCGGACGCCACCGTCCGATCGAGGTGCAGATCCGCACGCTCGAGATGCATCGGGTGGCCGAGTTCGGTATCGCCGCGCACTGGAAGTACAAGGAGGGAGGTTCACCGGCTGCAGGCGGCGATACCGAACGTTTCAACTGGTTGCGTCAGCTCGTTGACTGGCAGCAGGAAGGAGGTGCTGACGACCACAACGACTACCTCGCCTCGATCAAGGAAGATCTCTTTGATGAGGAGGTGTTCGTGTTCACGCCGAAAGGCGATGTTCTGGGTTTGCGCAAGGGTTCAACGGCTGTGGATTTTGCCTATCGCATCCACTCGGAAGTCGGTAATCACTGCCATGGCGTGCGCATCAATGATCGGCTGTCGCCTTTGTCGACACCGCTTCAGAACGGTGATTTTGTGAATGTGCTCACGAGCAAGACGGCACATCCCAGCCTTGACTGGCTCAACTTCGTGGCAACGCCCACGGCGCGCAATCGCATCCGCCAGTGGTACAAGCGCAGCCATCGGGATGAAACCATCGAGCGGGGCAAGGACCTGCTTGAACGGGAGCTGGGCCGCAGCGGCTTCGATGCTCTGCTCAGCAGTGATGCAATGACGCGCGTCGCGGAGCGTTGCAACCTCCTCAGCACCGAGGATCTGCTTGCAGCTCTCGGTTTTGGTGCTGTCACCCTGCATCAGGTGCTCAACCGCCTGCGAGAGGAGATCCGCCTGCAGGCCACCATCGAGGAGCCGCCGCTCAGCAACGAAGATGTGGCCCGCCAGCTGGTGCAGCAGGCGGAAACCGGCAGCCCCCGTTCTCTTCATGAGCAACAGGATCCCATCCTCGGCGTAGAGGGGCTCGACTACCGCCTGGGAGGTTGTTGCAGTCCTCTCCCCGGTGAGGCGATCCTCGGCACCGTTGCCCTCGGCAACCATGGCATCACCGTGCATCGTCAGGACTGCTCCAATGTGGAGGCGATTCCGAGTGAACGGCGATTGCCTGTGCGCTGGAATCCAGCCCTGGCGACAAGGGAGCAGCGCTTCCCGGCGCAGCTGCGCATCGAAGTGATTGATCGTGTGGGAATTCTCAAAGACATCCTGATGCGCCTCTCCGATGGACGCATCAACGTCAGTGATGCCCGGGTCAAGACCAGTCATGGAAGGCCGGCGCGCATTGATCTGCGTCTGGAGCTGGCCAGCGCGGAGCAGCTGCAGCGCACCATGCATCAGATCCGTTCGATGGCGGATGTGATCGACATTGCACGAACCGGTCAGTGAAGCCCGCATGGCCATGACCGACCCTGGGAAGGTCCGTGTCGTGCTGGCGCAGTCTCAGGAGGAGCGGGAAGAGATCTTCGGGTTGCGCTATGAAATTTATGTGGAGGAGATGGGAAAGTCTCCGCCGGAAGCGGATCACCGCCATCGCTGGATTCGCGATTCTCTCGATCCAGTGGCTCGGTTGTATGGCCTCCGCAATCCAGAGGGCAAGTTGGTTGGCACGCTGCGGCTGAATCTGCTGGGTGATCTCGATGATCCCGACAGTCAGCTTGGAGTGATGGCCAAGGCTTTGTTGCCTGTGCTCGAGCATGTCTCTTGGCAGTCGATCTCCTACACCTCGAGATTGATGCTTCAGGCGGAATGCCGCGGTGGCACGGCGCTGGGATTGCTGTTCAATCGCTGCTATGGAGATGCCATCGAGGCTGGAATCCGTTTGGATGTCTGCCACGCCAACCCAGGCTTGGTGGAGTTGTACGAGCAGCTGGGGTACCGCCGTTTCTGTTCAGGGATTGATTGGCCAGGGATTGGCTATCAGGTGCCGATGTTGCTGGCTCTCAACGATGTCTCACATCTGAAGATCAGTCGCTCTCCTCTGATGCGTCATCCCCGTGCTCGCGTTGCCGATGATCGCTTGGGCGATGGGGCCTTCTTGTCGACGCTTTGTTCGACGTATCCGGGGTTGAATCACCGGTTGGTGGAGCCTGAGCATTTCTGGGGTGATGTGGGTGCCGCTCTTTGCGATCAGAACCAGGAGATTCCTCTTTTCAAGGGCATGCAGGATGAACAGGTCAGAGCCCTGTTGAAAACGGGCACGGTGTTGTCATGCCAGGCCGGTGATCATTTGGTGAGGCATGGCGATCCCCAGCGGGATTTGTTCGTTGTGTTGGATGGGGTCGCTGAGGTCTGGCGTCAGAAGGACAACGGGGAGCGCCTTTCACTGGCGCTGATTCGGACCGGTTCAGTCTTTGGAGAGATGGGTTTTCTCGGTCGTCAGCGTCGAAGTGCCGATGTCGTGGCAGTCACGTCACTGCGGGTCCTGGTGCTGACTCAGACCTTTCTTCGTCGTGCAATCCGATCCCATCCCGAGGCGGCAGCGTTGATGCTGCGTAATTTGTCGATTGTGCTCTCAGAGCG
Source organism: uncultured Synechococcus sp. (assembly GCA_913052185.1). Taxonomy (GTDB): domain Bacteria; phylum Cyanobacteriota; class Cyanobacteriia; order PCC-6307; family Cyanobiaceae; genus Synechococcus_C. The sequence continues at coordinate 10,867 of CAJXFG010000040.1, forward strand.
TCTGTCGACAACGACAGATCGCTTATGGCAGCTCAGTCAATCCCTCTGAGTTCATGCATCGTGATGAGTTCTGATTCCTCAGCTGGTTCCTACGACTTCGCTGCACTGGGAGTGGAGAGTGGAGAGCTCGAACGCCTGCAGTTGCAGGCTCGGCGATCGGCTGAGCTTGAGCTTCAGCTGCTTCGACGCATGGGCTTAAAGGACGGTCTTGATGTGCTGGATCTTGCCTGTGGCCCTGGAGTGATCACGCGTTTGATTGCCGAGAGTCACCCATCCAGTCGTGTCACCGCGATGGATCTCAATGAGGCACTGCTGGAGCAAGCCAAGACTGAAGCAGCTGCAGTTGGCTTGAACACCATTCATTTCGTGCGGGGTGATGTCTATCAACCTCCGCTCCCCGCAGCCAGTTTCGATTTCATCTATGCCCGGCTGCTTTTTCAGCATCTTGATCAACCGATCAGGGCACTCGATCAGGTGCGGAGACTGCTGAAGCCCGGGGGACGCCTTTGCATCATGGATATCGATGATGATTGGCTCACTTTGGTCCCGGAGCCCAAGGGTTTTCGTGCGTTCACTCAAGCTGCTGGCCGAGCACAGGCCGCACTGGGAGGAAACAGGCGCATCGGCCGCGAGCTGGGAAGGTTGATGGAGCAGTCTGGATTCGTCAATGTTCACCTGAATGTCGAGACGATCTCGTCGCGTCAGTTGGGAATGCGGGCATTCCTCGAGATCACTCTCGGTTTCAAGCGACTTCTCCTGCAAGGTGATGAGCTCGAGGCTGCCTTGACAACCCTTGCGGAGGCTGATGCTCTCATCGATACACCCGATGCCTGGGCATTGGTTGGAGTCTTTCTTGCAACGGGTGAGGTCAGTTCTGATGCATCAGATCGGTGAGCTTGTGGGTGAGAGTTTTGGCAGCGAGCATTGATGTCGAACACGTCTCACTCCATTCGATAACTCAGGGCGTCGCCCCGAGTGCAGAGCGAGCTGGTCTGGCTTCGACCAAATGGCGAGCTGCCGATGTCGGATTCAGCGGCGGCGTTGTTGCTGCCGCAGCCAGTTCAGGCTCAGCCACCAGCCCAGG
>CAJXFG010000041.1 GCA_913052185.1 uncultured Synechococcus sp.
CTCACCGCGTGATCGTGCTGATGGGGCTTGATGCCTCCTCCTTTCCGAGACATCAGGAGCGATCAGGCTTTCACCTGCTCGAACTGCAACGTCGGCTCGGTGACCCAAGCAGCACCGATCAGGACCGGTATGTGCTGCTGGAGGCGCTGCTCTCAGCCAGGCAGCATCTTCTGATCAGCTGGAGCAGCCGTGACGAGCGACAGGGCGAGGAGTTGCCTCCCTGTCCTCCAGTTCAGCAGTGGCTGAGTCTGCTGACAGAGCAGCTCGATCCCAAGGCGATGCAGCAGCTGCTGATCCATCCCCCAGCCAACCCCCTCGATGCCGCCAATTTCCTGACAACCCCTCAGACAGCTGCACTCAGCTGCGACCGCCGGCTTCTGGAGGCACGACGCAATCTCGACGCACAACTGGGCAACGAACAACCGCATCGGGTTCTTGGCCTGGCCTTGCCGCTTGGTTGGCAGCATCCGACTATGGAGACGCCCTCGACCCTCGACGCGGAAGGGATCGAAACACTGGAACGCTGGCTGCGGGCCCCCCAGAAGGAATGGTTGAAACGTCAGGGGATTGATGCGGGGGAATGGTGTGATCCCGTGAACGATCTTTCACCTCTCTCGCTGCCAGAACTGGACTGTCATCGGTTGCTCAGCCAACGACTTGCTGAACAGCTCGACCTGCTGGCGAACGACCCCGAGGCTCGCTGGAACGTTCAGCAACAAGGTGACTGGATCGCACGCACATCGGGCCAGGGCCGCATGCCTCCAGGCGCTGCTGCGGAACTGGATGACGAACGGCTGGAGCGACGCTGGCAGAACCTGCAGACCACCTTGCTGAATCTGGGGCCGCTGCGTGTGGTGCAGCAACCGGGCACGCACCGTTCAGGCCTTGTGATGGCTGGAGACATCGCCGTTCAGATCAGCACCTCAAGGTTGCGGTCACGGTCTTTGCTGCAGAGCTGGCTGAAGCACCTGCTCGCCCAGCTGGATGACTCGCCCTGCAACACCGCTGTGGTGTGCCGTCAGGACGGCAGCGCAAAAGCCGATCAGTTCCAGATCGCCATGCGCTGGAAAGCGATGACACCACCGGAGGCTGAGCAACAGATCAGCCTCCTGCAAGCCCTCGCGCAGCAAGGGGCTGACGTGTGCTGGCCGGTCCCACCGGAAAGCGGCCTGGCCAGGGCGCTGTCATGGTCCAAAGGAGAGGAAGCGGCAAACCGGGCCTTCATCAATCGCTGGCAGGGAAGCTTCAGCCTCTGGCCCGAACGTGATCAGGCCGAACAGACACTCTGTTTCGGCAGTCACTGCGATGCCGAGTTGCTGATGCATCACGCGAGCTTCGAAGCAGCGTTCCAGGCGCTCTATGAACCGCTGCTGGAGGCGCGTTGCACATGAAGACAGCGACGATTGGCAGCACAGGATGCTTCGAAGCCAATACGTACCCACTGACCCCAGGCGTTCGTCTTCTGGAGGCCAGCGCAGGAACGGGAAAGACCTTCGCCCTGGCCCATCTCGTGCTGCGACTGGTCACGGAACAGCAGCTGAGTCTGGATCAACTGCTCGTGGTGACCTTCACGGAAGCGGCGGCCGATGAGTTACGCGACAGGATCGGTCGACGCCTTGATGCAGCGCTGCAGGGACTGCTGCAACAGGAGCACAGCAACACGCCGCTGCCTGAGCTCGATTCCGTGCTTCAGAACTGGCTCGCGCAGCACGGTCAGGACGTCAGGCAACGCCGATTGCTGGCAAGCCGGCTCCTCGAGTCGCTCGAAGCCCTGGAGCGCGCAGACATCACCACCATCCATGGCTTCTGCCGCCGAAGTCTGCGCCGCCAGGCCCTGCAGAACGGTCAGGCCCTCGATCTGGTCCTTGATGATGATCCGCAGACCCTGGCCATCCAGGTGGCGCATGACCTCTGGCGAGAGGAGGTTCTCAGGCTGGATCCGGGAGAAGTGAGCGGACTGCTTCAGGCAGGTCTTTGCCCTGAAGCACTGGCAACAGCGCTCCAGAAACTCGATGGCGACTGCGCGGTCCGCATCGCTGAGGATGCAGAGCCCATCGCCGCCGACCAGACACTTGCGGAAGTCTTCCCACAGTGGCTGCAGAGCCGCTGGGAACACTTCAACGAGCATTGGCACAGGGATGGTGCAGCCCTTGAACAGGCCTTTCGAGCCAGTGCAACCGAATGGCGAAGCCTCGGTTGCACCGACACCAAGCCCTTCAGTGCACGCCCCAGGAAAGACCGCTGCCAGGAACTCAACCACTGGACTGACCACGTCAACAAGACAGGCAGCCATTCGATTGATTACGCCGACGTGCGCAACCAGGTGCTCCTGGGTGGTTATTTCCATCCAGGCAGCTTTCAGAAAACGGCGCGTGCCTGTGGTGAAAACGAACCCACCCTTCCTTTACCCGCACTGCAGACCGCCATCGCCGAGCTCTGGGACGGTCCCGCCGAACAGACCTGGCGTCATCTGCTGATCCGAGGACTGAAACAGATCAGCGAACGGCGCCGACACCGAGGTGTTGTTGGGTTTTCAGGACTGCTGGATGCCCTCGACCCAGCACAGAGCGAAGCTGCGGAATCCTGGCTCACGCCTCTGAGGTCGCGCTACCGGGTGGTCCTGATCGATGAGTTTCAGGACACCGACCCACTGCAGTGGAGATTGCTGAAAACCGCTTTCAGAACACCGATCCATCTGCTGCTGATGGTTGGTGATCCCAAGCAGGCCATCTACCGCTTCCGGGGAGGCGATCTGAACACCTACAAAGCGGCACGACGGGAGGCAGACCGCATCGATGACCTGCTCGACAACCGGCGCACAACGCCTCAGCTGATGCAGGCCATGAACCAGCTGATGGCCCCAGGTCTGCATCTGTCAGAACTTGACGTGCCTGAGGTGACACCCCGTTCATCCGCACAACCACTGACACTGCCTCAGGGAAGTGCGTCACTGCAGATACACGACATCAACCCCGATGACCATGACGGCGAGAGCAGCCGCACAGCAATCGAGGCGCGGGTTCCCCGCATCGCGACGGACCTGATCCTTCAGACCCTCACACAGGATGCAGACCTGGATCCCTCCGATGTCTGCATCCTGGTCAGCAGACATCGACAGGCCGAAGACATCCGCGCTGCACTGGCGGCAGCAGGCCTTCCGAGCCGACTGGTGAGTCAGGGGGATGTCTTCACGAGCCAGGGCGCCTCCGATCTGCAGACGTTCCTTGATGCGCTTGCGCGCCCGGGCCATGCCGGCGGATTGCGACAGCTGGCGGTGTCGTCGCTGCTGCAGTGGAGAAGCGAGGAGCTGGCCGCAGCCGAGCAGAACGGTCAGCTGGATCAGCTGGCATCTCAGCTGCAGCAGCTTGCTGCCGAACTTCCTCGACTGGGGTTGATGGGTTGCCTGGCACGGCTGATGGATGGAGAGACCGTGGCTGATCTATCAAGCCGCGGCCGGCTTCTCGGTGACCTGCAGCAGTGTGCACGACTCGTGCAGGACACCATGCACCGTCAGGGTCTGGATGCCTCCAGTGGTGCCGACTGGTTGCGACGCCAGCGTCTTCATCCACCGGACACAATTCCTGAACAACGGCAACCCTTCAGCGACCTTGCTGCGAGTGCCGTCGCTGTGGTGACCGTGCATCGCAGCAAGGGTCTGCAGTATCCCGTGGTGATCTGCCCCTATTTATGGGAGGCACCCTCTCCAGGGAGAGGTCCACTGTGGCGTATGCCCCCCGGAGACGACTCGGCCAGCTGGCGCGTGGCGCTCAATGCACATTGGGGACTGGGACATGCCGCCAGTCATTGCGCTGACATCGAGAGTCAAGCGGAAGCGGAACGCCTCGCCTATGTCGCGATCACACGGGCCGAGCGCCACCTTGTTCTGTTCCAGGCCAGGGCGGCCCGACAGGAAGGCAATCCACTCGCTGCATGGCTGAAGGACCTTGCTGACCCGCCGTCGCCATTGATCAGCCTTCACCGGGCCGCGCCCGACCCTCAGATCAACCGTTGGCACCCCCGCTTGATTGAACGCGATCTGACCTGCGCTCCCGTACCGGCACACGGATTTGACCGCAGCTGGGGACGCAGCAGCTACTCAGCCTGGATCGCCGGGCATGAAGGAGCAAAGGCTGCAAGCCCAGACCCCCGCAATCTCGAGGAGGGTCGCGACGTGGATGCACGCACCGGATCAGACTCGGAACCCCCAACACTCGCCGATCAGAACGAACCGCTGGATCCCGATGACAGCCCCTTGGGATCATTCCCCCGCGGTGCTGCAGCTGGTGATTGCCTGCACCGCATCCTGGAGCAGCTCCCCTTCGATCAAGCCATCGACCAGGACAGCAACCGGACTCTGGTGGAGCGTGAGCTGACCCGATCCGGCCTGGACACCGACATGACAGATGCCGTTCTCGACGGGTTGTCGACCCTGATGGAGGCACCTCTTGGTGGACCACTCGGTGATCTGAAGCTGAGCTCATTGCACAGTGGTCGGCGCCTGCACGAACTCAGCTTTGATCTACCTGTGGCGCACCAGGGCAGAGCCGTGCAGCCAGGGCAACTGGCGCGCGCCTTTCGGATCGAACCGGGTCGGCGCTTCGGTGGACGGTATGCCGATTCACTGCAGGATCTTGATTTCCTGAGCAGAGGATTTCTGACGGGCTCCATCGATCTGGTGTTCACCGATGGTGACGATCCCGCCACCGCACGCTGGTGGGTAGCGGACTGGAAAAGCAACTGGATCGGCGAACGCGATGTGGACGGTCGTCCTTTGCACTGCGGACCCAGGCACTATTCACAGGCCGCCATGGAGGAGCAGATGTACCTGCATCACTATCCACTTCAGGCCCATCTCTACCTCGTGGCCCTGCATCGTTTCCTGCTGTGGCGTCTGGACGGCTACCGGCCTGAACGACATCTCGGCGGTTACGCCTACATTTTTCTTCGCGGTGTTTCCCGACATGGCGGCAGCGGCGTGATCCTCGAAGCACCTCCGCTGAAACGCCTCCACTGTCTCGATGCTGTTCTGAGAGGTGAAGCCTGATGGATACGCGAGATCGGATGGGGGCCTCCGCTGCCCTGAGCCGAGGAATGATGTCCATGCTGCTGCGACGACATCCACCTCAGGCGGACTTAGGCGAGAACGAGCTCACCGCTCTCGAGGATCTTGTGAAGGCCCTCACCCAGGCCCTCAGTCAGGGACAGATGAGCATCGATCTCAGTCATGGAGCGATTGAACCTGGCGAGCTGAGTGCCGAGGGATGGCCGGAAACACACCGCCGGGTGGTTCAGGCCAGCGGCTGGCTGCACCAAAGCCCTGTCCTGATGGTGATGGAGGGAGATCGTCTGCACTGGCAGCGTTGGCACCAGGGGATGAAGGTCCTGGAGCAGACCCTGATCCAACGCAGCGGACTCCCACCCATCGGCATCTCGCAAGGGCAGCGGCGCGGGAGGGCGACCCCAACGCTGGAGACTGAGCAGCAACTCAATCCGGAGCAGCTGGCAGCGGTGAACGCCGTCAGCGATCACCGGGTGGTGTTGCTCAGTGGAGGGCCTGGCACCGGCAAAACCAGCACTGTGCGGGCCATGCTGATCAGAGCGATGGCCGATCGCGGCAACCTGCGCATTCACCTGGCTGCCCCCACAGGAAAGGCTGCTCGGCGACTGCAGGACGCGATCCGCTGCGATCAACGCACAGCCAACTTGCCTTGCACCACCTTGCACCGGCTGCTGCAGGCCAGACCTGGCGGCTTCAGCCGTGATCGCCGCAATCCACTAGCCGTGGATCTACTGGTGGTGGACGAAGCGTCCATGGTCGATCTGACCCTGGCGCAGGCACTGCTGGATGCTTTGCCAGACCACGCGCAACTGCTGCTTGTTGGTGATGCCAACCAGCTGCCGCCGATCGGTGTCGGAGCCGTCTGGCAACACCTGCAACGGAAGCCGCTCCAGCGGCGGTTCGGTCCAGCGGCGGTTCGTCTGGATCAGGTGTACAGGAATCGTGGCGAGCTGGCTCGACTGAGCACCGTGCTCTGCCATGAAGGAGCGGATGCCTTCTGGGCTGAACTGACCGATCTCGCTGAGGGCGCCAACGTGCAGCTGTTCCTGGCTGAGTCTCCTGGCATTCCCGCTCAGGTGAAGGAGGCCGTGACGCAGCAGATGGAGAACCTGCAGTGGGCGGCCAGCCGTCTCGAAATCGGAGCTGATGGCTGCCCAAATCCCGAGCAGGCCCTCGACCTGCTTGAACGCCTCGATGCCTTGATCGTGCTCTGCCCCCGTCGTCGTGGGGTGTGGGGCGTTGACAGCCTTCATCGGCATCTGGTGTCGGGCAATGGGCCCGATGACTGGCCGGAAGGGTTGCCGGTTCTCTGCAGCGACAACCAGGCGGAGATCGGACTTGCCAACGGCGATCTTGGTGTGTGCATCGGCAATGGGCAGGCACGCAGGCTGCTGTTCCGATGCAGCGATGATTCCGGCAGCAGTGTCTGCCGACTGCTGCATCCCGCCAGAGTCCGCCGGATCGAGCCTGCGCTTGCTCTCACGATTCACAAGGCTCAGGGCAGTGAGGCTGATCAGGTTCTGCTGTTGTGGCCGCCCTGCGATGACGCAGCCGTCACCGCTCTTCTCTACACCGCCATCACCCGAGCACGTCATCACCTGAGCGTGATGCGACTGGCAACCATGAAAAGCAGCGGCATGCTGGGAACGACCGATCGTCAGGGGCCGGCGTGACGACAAGGGTTGAGCGCCCCTGGGGCTGGTACGAAGACCTGGCCGAGGGTCCCGGATACAAGGTGAAACGGCTGCTGGTGAAGGAAAACGCCCGTCTCAGCCTGCAGCGCCACCAGCACCGCAGTGAACACTGGGTGATTGCCGCTGGAAGCGGATCTGTGTATTGCGATGGCACCTGGATGGATGCATCGGTCGGCAGCACCTTTGAGATTCCCGTGATGGCCATCCATCGAGCCTTTGGAGGAGCCGGAGATCTGCTGATTATCGAAGTGCAAAAGGGCGCAATTTTGCTGGAATCCGACATCGAACGACTGGAGGATGACTTCGGGAGGGTGATACGTTGACCCTTCACCTTTGAACAGAAGGCAAGCAATACAGCGCGGCAAATCATGCCGATGGGACGTTGCAGGCCTGATTTGAAGGATCAATCAGGCAGACCGCCTTCAACGACATGACCCAGACGCAACCGCAGGCCGTTGAGCCCTGCGCAGTGGATCTCACTGTTTCCGACCTTCCTCTCCCAACATCAGCGGAAGTGGATCAGGATCTGTTCACCACAGTGATTGAACCAAGCGAAGACTCCGCTTCTGACAACACAACAGCCGAAGAGAATTCATCGGGCTTTGCTGGATTCGGTTTCAGCGATGCGCTGCTGAAAACTCTGGACGAGAAGGGCTACAAGGAACCGTCCCCAATTCAGAAAGCGGCCTTCCCTGAACTGATGCTGGGCCGGGATCTTGTCGGCCAGGCCCAGACCGGCACAGGCAAGACCGCTGCCTTTGCCCTGCCGCTGCTGGAACGGCTGGAGGGGCGCAGCACTCAACCCCGGGTGCTGGTGCTCGCTCCCACAAGGGAGCTGGCCATGCAGGTGGCGGACTCCTTCAAGGCCTACGCGGCCGGTCATCCCCATCTGAACGTTCTGGCGATTTACGGCGGATCTGATTTCAGATCGCAGATTCATGCCCTCAAGCGTGGGGTGGATGTGGTGGTCGGCACCCCTGGACGGGTGATGGACCACATGCGTCAGGGGACCCTGAACACCTCAGGGCTGCGCAGCCTGGTGCTGGATGAGGCCGACGAGATGCTGCGGATGGGCTTCATTGACGATGTGGAGTGGATCCTCGACCAGCTCCCCGAGGAACGCCAGGTGGTGTTGTTCTCGGCAACGATGCCCAATGAAATCCGCCGACTTTCGAAGCGCTACCTGAGCGAACCGGCAGAGATCACCATCAAGACCAAGGACCGTGAGGCCAGACGGATTCGTCAGAGATCCATCACGCTTCAGAACGCCCACAAACTCGAAGCCCTGAATCGGGTTCTGGAGGCTGTGACTGGTGAAGGCGTGATCATTTTCGCCCGCACCAAGGCCATCACGCTCACCGTGGCCGAGTCTCTCGAGGCCGCTGGTCATGACGTGGCGGTTCTCAATGGGGATGTCCCGCAGAACCAGCGTGAACGAACCGTTGATCGCCTGCGCAAAGGCACGGTGAACATTCTGGTGGCCACGGATGTCGCGGCCCGTGGTCTCGATGTGGATCGGATCGGCTTGGTGATCAACTACGACATGCCCTTCGACAGCGAGGCCTACGTCCACCGCATCGGGCGTACAGGTCGTGCAGGTCGGACAGGAGAAGCAATCCTGTTCATCACCCCACGCGAGCGCCGCTTTGTCGGCAACCTCGAGCGCGCTGTTGGTCAGGCCATTGAGCCGATGGAGATCCCAAGCAACGCCGAAATCAACGAAAGCAGATTGACTCGTCTGCGCATCCGCCTCGGGGAAGCAGCCTCGGCTGAGAGCAACGATGAGACAGCACTGCTGCAGGAGCTGATCCAGAGGGTGGGCCAGGAGAACGAACTGAGCATGGAGCAGCTTGCTGCCGCCGCCCTCAAACTTGCCGTCGGGGATCAACCGCTGCTGGTGCAGGGTGATGAAAGCTGGCTCAAGACCCCTCACCGCGCAGATCGCCGCGATGATCGCCGCGATCCACGTGGTCGCGATCGTCGCCGGGGAGATCGCGACTCACGTCCCCCAGAAGACAACATGATGCGCTACCGGGTGGAAGTGGGTTATCGCGATCGTGTCAAACCGGGCAACCTTGTCGGTGCCATCGCCAATGAATCAGGCCTGCAGGGTCGAATGATCGGAAGGATCCAGATCTTTGACAACCACAGTCTTGTGGATCTGCCCAAGGGCATGCCTGATGATGTGTACAACGCTCTGCGCAGACTCAAGGTCATGAACCGGGAGCTCCAGATCTCTCAAGCCTCCTGAACCTGATGGTCGGCCTCGCCTGCATGATCAGCATGGCTCTCGCCATGCTGATTCCGTTCTCCAGACCTGCAGGATCGGTGGAAGCAGAGGACAAGATCACCCAGCTTTGCCTGGCGGGTTTCCAGACAGCCATGGCCCAGGCCGGCAAAGTCCCGCCTGCGGGAATGGGCCAGTTCACGTGTGACTGCTTCTTCAAAGAAGTGAACAAGGGCGAGTCAATTCAGTGGGGCTCTCTGCTGAGCACCATTGAATCGGCCCAGGAAACCTGCAAGCAGAGGGCAGCTGAGCGCTTCAAACTCTGATCGCACCCCCTGCAGGGGAATCCGACCACTGCTTCCCGGTCGACTCCCTGTCCAGGCTGTAGCGTGTAGCGGCATCAGCATCATCGTTCGGCTCTGATCGGCTCGCTCCCCCCGGCTTCAGCTTTTCGGCTACAGCATCAAGGACTTTCCAATTCGGACCACGGCTTCACTGATCAAATGTCCATCGGTCCCAATAGGAAATGACCATCTACATCGGCAATCTCTCCTTCCAGGCTGAGCAGGAGGACCTGCTTGACCTGTTCAGCCAGTACGGCGAAGTGAAGAGTGCCAGCCTCCCCCTCGACCGGGAAACAGGCCGTAAGCGCGGCTTCGGTTTCGTTGAAATGAACAGCGACGAAGACGAGCAGAAAGCGATTGACGATCTCCAGAACGTCGAATGGATGGGTCGCATGATCCGCGTGAACAAAGCCACTCCTCGTGAGCGCAGCGGTGGCGGCGGCGGCGGACGCGGCGGTTACGGCGGCGGCGGCGGCGGTGGCCGCGGTGGTGACGGCGGCTACGGCGGCGGTGGCGGCGGCAACCGCTGGTGATCTGAGTGTTGGAGCCGGCTCAGCGAGCCGGCTCCTGCTCAAGTGCTTCCAGTTGCTGATCGCGCTCAAGAGCTCGGCGCATCAGTCGATCACTCACATCGAGGGTTTCAGAGCCACCCAGTTCCGCTTGAGCTGAGGGGATCTTGCAGCGCAGATCCTGGCGGTGTCGTCGTGCCAGATACCGATGAAAGCGGTTCAATGCGCGTGAACGGGTCATGCAACCTCCTCGTTCTCCATCCCCGGTCTAGCTCGACTGTCAGGCAAGGGAAGTGCCGACGCAACACAACGCTTGAATAAAGGCATCAACGCCCCGAGCGGATGCCCCACACGAAGCCCCATCCCAGTGAGCGGGCCCCACTGATTCGTTTGTTCCGGCATCTGCGGCCCTACCGCCGGAGGGTTTGGTGGGCTGCAAGTTGCTCGGTGATCAACAAGGTCTTTGATCTGGCACCACCGGTGCTGATCGGTCTGGCCGTGGATGTTGTTGTGCAGCAGGACACCTCCTGGCTGGCGCAGCTTGGAGCCACCACGGTGTCGAGTCAGCTGATCCTGCTGGCTGTGCTGTCGTTCCTGGTCTGGACTGCAGAATCCTTTTTTGAATACCTGTACGGACTGCTCTGGCGCAACCTGGCACAGAGCGCTCAACACAGCCTGCGTCTCGAGGCCTATGACCATCTCCAGAAGCTGGAGATGGATTTCTTTGAGCACGACAGCAGCGGACGGCTGCTCACAGTGCTCAACGATGACATCAACCAGCTTGAGCGCTTTCTCAACCATGGTGCCAATGAGATTCTGCATCTCATCACCACAGTGCTGCTGGTGGGTGGTGTGATGTCGGTGTTGGCTCCGGGGGTCGCACTCTTCGCCTTCCTGCCGATCCCGGTCATTCTCTGGGGGTCGCTGCACTTTCAGCGCAAGCTTGCACCGCGCTATGGCGATGTTCGTCGGCGAGCAGGAGACATGGCCTCAAGACTCACCAACAACCTGGGAGGCATGCTCACCATCAAAAGCTTTGCAAGAGAGGATTGGGAGCTTGAGCAGTTGCGGCGGGAAAGTGACGCCTACAGGGAGTGCAACAGGAATGCCATCCGCATCTCCGCCGCGTTCATTCCACTGATCCGCTTCGCCATCCTGTTTGCGTTCCTGGCCATCCTGCTGATCGGAGGGCTCCAGGCCTGGAATGGCGTGATCGCAGTGGGCACCTACAGCTTTCTTGTCTTCATCACCCAGAGGCTGCTCTGGCCGCTGACGACACTCGGTCGCACGCTGGACGACTACCAACGCTCGATGGCCTCAACGCATCGGGTGCTGGATCTGATCGATACACCGATCCAGATCTCCGGTGGAAACCGCGGCCTCTCTGCGGATCAGGTGCGTGGAGACATTCGCTACGAGATGGTTGATTTCGCCTATCGAAACCGGCCCACGCTGCTCAGAGGATTCAACCTCACCATTCCTGCGGGAAAGACCCTGGGGATCGTCGGAGCCACAGGTTCAGGCAAAAGCTCCTTGGTGAAACTGCTTCTCCGGCTGTATCCCCTCAATGCAGGGAGGATTTTGCTGGATGGGATCCCAATTGATCAGCTGCGGCTCGATGATCTGCGGCGATCGATCGCCCTTGTCAGTCAGGACGTCTACCTCTTTCACGGCAGTGTCGCTGACAACATCGCTTACGGAGCTCCCAACGCCTCCCCGGAAGCGGTGCATGCCGCTGCTCGTGAAGCCGAAGCGCTGGAGTTCATCCAGGCACTGCCGGAGCAGTTCAACACAATCGTGGGTGAGAGGGGGCAACGCCTGTCAGGAGGTCAGCGTCAACGCATCGCACTGGCGAGGGCGATCCTCAAGGACGCCCCCGTCTTGATTCTCGATGAAGCGACTGCTGCGGTTGATAACGAAACCGAAGCTGCAATCCAGCGGTCACTGATGCACATCACCGCAAACCGCACCACACTGGTGATTGCCCATCGACTCAGCACGGTGCGACACGCTGACCGCATCGTTGTGATGGACCACGGTCGCATCGTCGAAGACGGCACCCATGAACAGCTCCTGCATCAAGCCGGTACCTATGC